>CAJQNS010000028.1 GCA_905479735.1 uncultured Desulfofustis sp. | reverse complement strand
GGCTGATAAATATATAGAGCAGCAGGAAGAACAGCAGGTTCCTGAAGCCGTGGTTGGAGAATATTACTTTCCTAATCATCAGCGTTTTCCTCTGAACTCAAGAAATTGCCCCAGTCGGTTCGGTCAGCCATCTGGTTGATCGTTTCTTCCGGCAGTAAAAGATCGTTCTGATAATCGACTTCCCAGCCTCCCCCGAACGCCTTGTAGAGACCTATGGCATTGGTGGCAATTTTACCCTTGGTCTGAGCATACTCATCCTGTCGCAAGGTCAGTGATCTGATCGAATCCAGGACACGCTGATAATCGATCAGCCCCTCCTCGTATTGCAGCAGCGAAAGATCAGTGGAACGTTGGGAGGTTTCCACACTGGCCTCAACGTATTTAGCTTCCTCGTAAGAATTGACCAGGCTTTTCATTGCATCTTCCACTTCCCGGGCGGCATTCAGCACCGTATTCTGGTAGTTCAGGATGGTCTGTTGATAACGGGCGTCCTGGATGCGCACTTCGTTCTTCAGCCTGCCATAGTTGAATAGTTTCCACTCAAAGGCGGGGCCGAAGGTGTAGGAAAAACTATTGGATTCGAAAATATTTTCAAGGCTGGAGTTGCCGATATCTGTTGCCGTCCAGCCGATGGAACCAAACAGCGAGAAACTCGGATAGAGCTCGGCCCTGGCAATCCCTATCTGGGCACTCTGAGCTGCCGCCACCATCTCGGCGCGCCTGATATCGGGCCGCCTTCTCAACAGCTCAGCCGGGAGGACCAGATTGACCTGGGTCGACAAATCAGGGATAGGACTGGCCGCCTCGAGCAGCACATCAACTTCCTTGGGCAGCAGGCCGAGGAGTAACGCCAGGGCATACTTGGCGCTGGCCAGCGCCGCTTCAAAATTTGGTATCGCCGCTCTGGTTGTTGACAGCAGGGTTTTGGCTTGCAGCACATCCAGCTCGGTTACCACACCGGCCTCGAACTGAAGATTCACCAGATCCAGTGAATTCTGCTGCAGCTCTTCATTTTTCTTGGCCAGGGCGATGCGTTCCTGCAGCGTCCTGATGTTTACATAGGTCCTTGCCACTTCCGCGGTGAGACTGACCAGAATATCTTCATAATCGGCTAACGATGACAGATAATTGGCATCTGCCGATTGGATGGAGCGCCGGTATTTTCCCCAGAAATCCATCTCCCAGCCGACATCGAAGCCGATTGTGGCGTAGTTGTAGTAGCGATCGATGGTTCCTGCGGTCAACTCATCGCCAATGGTAAACAACTCGCCGTTCATCTGCTGATTCTGCGGGTAGATGGTTCCCTTGACGAGGGCCAGCTGGGCCCGGGCTTCGAGAATGCGAATCGCAGCAGTCTGCAGGGTCAGATTCTGCTTGGAGAACAGATCGATCAGATTGTTCAGGGTCGGGTCGTTGAAGGCCGACCACCAGCCGATCGTTTCATCCTCCGTGGGCTTGAGGAACAGATCATTGTCCTCTTCACCCCAACTATCAGGTGATTTGCTGTCCGGGGTTTCGAAATCCGGTCCCAGCATGGCGCAGCCGTTAAGCCACAAGAGGGCTGCACCAAGTGCCAGGCAGTACCGCAGAGTATTTTGCATCATAAGGGCTCCCGTCTGTTTATTGATTAACCTTGTCATCCTGCAGTTTGTCCGGCTTGGCTGACGCCGCAATCACTTTCTGTGACTCTTAATGTTCGCCTTCCGTCGTCACTACTAAATTGTGCTCGGTCTGAAGGGTTCTAAGATTGTAGTATAACTATTGATTGTTTTCGATAAACCAGATCGACACCCCTGTCAATAGATCCCTCCACAACGGTGCGGCCCGACTGAGACAAGAAGCAGTTCTGTCGATACTTTATCCGCTCAGCTGTGGAATTGCCGGCCGAAGTGCGTGAACCGGCCGAGCACTGTCTTTCCCGGACTGCCAATCAAATGTCCACTATACACTGTTTCTGTCGAGAAGAATTCAGGTTTTAGCCTTCTTGTTGGTCAGGTAGACGCCTGACATCAGAATGATTCCCCCACCCAGCACAGAGAAGTTTATCGTTTCACCCAGAAATATCCAGGCCAGCAGTATCGAAAACAACGGAACCAAATTGATGAAGACGCTCGATCGAGCCGAGCCGATTACTCTGATTGCCTGGTAGTAGAGCGAGAATCCGGCTGCCGTTCCCAGAATACCGAGAAATAGAAGGCTGATCCAGTCAGCGCTTGAATAGGTGTGAATTTCTAGCGGCGCCTCACCCACGAGGGTTGCCGGAAACAGCATCAGAGCCCCGAACAGCGCTGAATAGAAGACTGCAGAGAGCGGTGACATCGACTTCAAAACGTTTCGGCCAATCAACGAATAAGCAGCCCAGGAGATGACACAACCGAGGATGGCAATCTCTCCCCAGCCGAATCCTCCGGAAACCAGTATTGCCGGATTACCGTTACTGATAACCAGAAAGGCACCGAAGAGAGAAATCAGCAGGCCGACACACTGCAGCAGCGAAAGCCGCTCGCCAAAAAAGAATACGGCACCGACGGTGATGGCCATAGGGTTGAGGGCGATGATCAGAGAAGCCCTGCCGGCTTCGATGTACCTCAGCCCGTTGAAAAAGCAAATATTGTAGCAGAAAACCCCGGTAAACCCGAGCAGCAGTAGACTGACCAGCTGATCTCTGGGCGGCAGCCTCAGCCTGCCATCGATCATCCGGGTCAATACGGCCAGGGTGGCAGCCGCCAGCACAAACCTCATGAAGGCAGCGTCTGCCGGCGCTACCGAATCGGCGAGAATCCGCCCGGCGATAAAGGTACCGCCCCAAAACAGTGTGGTAAGTATGAGAGTCAGGTAAATCACAATTAGGGTAAAGGACGGTACGTCTATTTAAGGTTGGGCCAGCATCTTTGCCGCCAGTTCTTTCATCAGTTTGGCGGCCACCATTGCCGTCATGTTCTGGATGTCCCGATAGGGGTTATACTCGACGATATCCGCACCGACGAGTGCTCCTTGAACATTCTGAATCACCCTTATTAGTTCCCGGGTAGTCATGCCGCCCGGTTCATGATGGGAGATGCCTGGCGCAAAAGCCCGATCAAGGACGTCGAGATCGAGCGAGACATAGAGCGGTCCCTCGAATATCAGTGGGGGTTTGGAAACAAAGCTGATCATGTCGACGATCTCCACTCCGAATCGATCCGCCTGGCTGCGCTGGTGCGGTGTCATGGTACGGATGCCGACGCTCACCAGCCGGGTCGCCAGCTTTTCCTCCATGATGCGGGCCATGGGGCAGCCGTGGGAGAATCTGTCGCCATGAATCTCATCATAGAGATCCGGGTGGGCATCAAGGTGGAGAATGTTGAGATCCGGGTAGGTGCGGTGCAGCCCCTTAACCAGCGGATAGGTAATCGCATGATCACCGCCCAGGAAGATGGGGAGCCTGCCTCCGGCAGCGATTTCCGCTGCGGCAGTCTCGATCTCTGTTAACACCGCATTGCCCGACGTCAGGGTCATCGAACCCTGGAATCTCAGCACTTCAGATTTTGCCAGATTGATACCGGATTCGCTGCAGCGGTTGGCCGATTCACAGTTGAAGGCGTCCCAGATTTTATGCGGTGCATCGCGGCAGCCCCGCATAAATGAGGATTTTTCGTCCCAGGGAACGCCGTACACTTCGATTGATTTGCTGCTCATCTCTTATCGATTGTCTATTTTTTCTTAATGGCCTGTATCTTTCTGCCTTTCAGCTGATCCGTCTGATGAACTCGCGCATACGTGGCAGCGCCATCTCAGGGCACTGGTGATGCGGCCTATGGCCGCAGTCGGGTATGAAGGCTGGTTCTACCTGTCCCGAAACCTGTGAACAGATGGACTCGACCTGTTCGATCGTGCCATAATCATCGTCTTCGCCTTGTAGGACTAAAACCGGACAGGTCACAGCCGGCAGCAGTGCCTCTATATTCCAGGTGCGAAACCAATCGCTGAGCCAGGTTTCCGACCACCCCTTGAACACGGCATGAGTTCTCGAGCCGTGATATTTTGTCAAGCCTTTTGGGCCGTACCGCTCATATTGTTGATCTGCAGCTTTGATCCCCTGGATTGTCTTCTCCTCGACAAAGACGTGAGCCGCCTCGGAAATGATTCCTCCGAGTCGGGGCCGTTCTGTCGCCCCGTAAATGAGTGCTATGCTGGCACCGTCGGAATGACCGATCAGAATATGGGCCTTGTGGGGAATCAGTTTATTCACCAGTGTCGTTAATTCGCTCCAGGCATAGTCGTGCACGTAATTGATGGTGCGCTTTCGGGACAGAGATGATGATCCGCCAAAGCCCTGACGATCGTAGAGCAGACCCGAGCAGCGGGTCAAGCGGCATAACTCAGCTGGAAAATCTTTCCACATCTCGATACACCCCAGTCCCTCGTGCAGAAAGACCAGTACCGGTTTTTCAGTATCACCATCAATCCGCTTAAAACGGATTCTGGCATCATCTATGGTGATATACTCGCTCACTTCAATTTTTTAATGGGGTTCGTAGAGGTTCTGAGTCGTACCAAAAAGTTTGAAATTAACCTCAAGGTGTTGTGCGCCAAGGGAGGCTGGCATCGATTTATGGTGATAGCATCTTTAGTCGATATTTTTAGGAACTATTGCGTTTGCCAGTGGTATCCCATGTTTATTTTTTTCTCACAAGTGGTATCGTTTGTTGCCAGACAAAGCAATGATTTTAAACAAGAGCAATCATTTAAAACAAGGACCGGATCAATGAAGATAAAGAGCTTCCTGCAGATCGACAGCCATGACAATCTGATCGTGGCGCTTCAGACCCTCAAGCAAGGAACCGTTCTGGAAGTTGGTAAACAGATGGTTGAACTGCAGCAGGATATACCGGCCAAACACAAGTTCGCCCTAAAAGATCTCGATACTGGCGCCACTGCTGTGATGTATGGGGTGATCGTCGGCCGCGTCAATCAGCCGATTAGATCCGGAGAGTTGATTTCCACCGCCAATCTCGATCACGCGACCACCGAGTTCAAGGAAAATCATGAGCCTTTTCAGTGGCAGGCCCCCCGGCCTTACCAGGGTTCACCGACTGAATTCATGGGGATTCGGCGGCCGGACGGCAAGGTCGGTACGGCGAACTACTGGATCTTCGTACCGCTGGTGTTCTGTTCCAATCAGGAGCTCCACGAACTCAAGAAAGTGCTGCCGCCGGCCCTTGGCTATGGATCCTCCTCCCGCTACGTGCACTTCACCGATCAGTTGGTCAAACAGATAAAGACCAAAGGAGTTCCGGCTGATCCGGTTATTTCCCTTGATTCGTTTGATAAGCAGCCGGAACGCCTTTTTCCAAACGTTGACGGGCTCAGGTTCCTGACCCACCACATGGGCTGCGGTTCCACCCCTGATGAGGCCGAAGAGTTGGTAGCACTGCTGGCCAACTATATCACCCATCCGAACGTCGCCGGTGCCACCGTCGTCAGCCTGGGCTGTCAGAAGGCGGAAGTCAAGGCCCTGCAGGCGGAGATTGCCAGAAAGGACCCGGGGGCGACCAAGCCGGTCTTCTATTATGACCGCCAGTCCTGGAACGAGCCGGTAGACATGCTCGAAGCCATCATCCGACAGACCCTTGTCTCGCTGCAGCAGGCCAACGAGGTCGGCAGGCAGCCGGTGCCCGTGTCAGAACTGGTCATTGGGGTGGAGTGTGGCGGCTCAGACGGTTTTTCGGGCATCTCTGCCAACCCGGTGATCGGGCGGGCCATGGATCATCTGGTCGGCAAGGGTGGGAGTACGATTCTGGCCGAGTTTCCCGAACTCTGCGGAGTTGAGAACGAGCTTGTCTCCCGCTGCGCTGCCCCTGAACTCGGCAGCCGTTTCCTGGAGCTCATGAGAAGCTATAGGAAGAGGGTGCAGGCGGTCGGTTTTGATTTCGATCAGAACCCGTCGCCGGGCAATATCAGAGATGGCTTGATCACCGATGCGATGAAGTCCGCCGGGGCAGCCAAAAAGGGAGGTACCTCTCCGGTGGTGGACGTGCTGGATTATCCTGAACATGCTCACAAAAGAGGCCTCAATCTGCTCTGTACTCCAGGCGGAGATGTAGAGTCTACCACTGCCCTTGCGGGTGCCGGCGCCAATCTGATCATCTTCTCCACCGGTCTTGGCACGCCGACCGGCAACCCGATCGTACCGGTCCTCAAAGTCTCCTCAAACTCAGATATGGCCCGCCGGCTCGAATACATGATAGATCTTGACACCGGACCGATAATTACTGGTGAAAAGACACTCGATGAGCTTGGCGCCGAGTTGGAAAAACTCTGTGTGGAGACGGCCAGCGGCAGATACCGAGCCAAGGCGGTGCGGCTCGACCAGGAGGATTTTATACCCTGGAAGCGGGGTTTTTCCCTCTAAACGTTTCAAAGGTCCTCAGTCTCCCTGATCTTTGCC
>CAJQNS010000027.1 GCA_905479735.1 uncultured Desulfofustis sp. | reverse complement strand
GGTTAATAGCTTCGTCTTCATTTTCTTACTCCTGCTTATTTTTTGCGCAGGAGGCAGTGCTTGTTGCGCCCTGCTCCCGTTAGTATTATTTATAACTACTTAACCAACTCCACATTATTAGGAATCCATGTCTTGTTATTGAACGCATTGAGTGGACCGTAGTAGCGCATGTAGACAAAGAACCCCTGATTTGGGATAACTTCTACCCAGTTTTGTTTTGCAACACCTTTTGGCTGCTTAACAGAGAAATAAATATCGATAGAACCATCTTTATTGACAACAGGAGCCGGTGTTTGCTGACTACTAATACTTGGATAAGGCTGAGTTTGCACGACAGCACGGGTATATGTGTCGTAAACAGTAACCGACCAGAAAAGCTTTACGGGAACTTTGTCTGGCACATTGAGTTTGTATGTTTTATTGCCGTCAAAAAACTTACCGTCTTTATCTTTGTAGGTGGTTTGATACCTTGAGCCAAGACCTTCAGGCATCTGCGCGGCCATAGCTGGGGTAATCCCATCAGCGGTAAAATGAAACGTCGAACGCGCCTCAAGATTTATATAATCGCCCTGATAGAACGTTGAGTTATTGGTGATATAGGGACTTTCCCATTCTCTACCGGGATACACTTTCGCGTTTTCGTGTCGCGAATTAAACGCAATTACGCGCGACATGGCGACGCCTTCTTTCGCTGCCTGCTCCATAATCTTCTTCATGCGAGCGTCAGGATTGAATGGCTTGCCTTTGATGATGCCGATGGACGCCAGACGTCCCAGTTTTTCTTTGCCGAAGGCTTCGGCCGGCTCGTAGTTGATGATGTCATGCATCCATTCGAACGCGCTGGCATCTTCGGGAACCAAGGTATTGATCGGCACCCCAGTCACATTGGTAAACGTGCCTTTTTGTGGGCCTGCTTTTAATGGATAGACCTTGGCGTTCTTGCGAAAGAATTCCATCGCTTTTTCGCCGGTTCCGACCACCGCCGCGTTGGCGCGAACAAAGGAAAATAGACGATAGGTCGGAGATTTAAAGACAAAGTAGCCGTCCGGCACATCTCCTTCGTAACCAGGAGGAAGAATCAGGTATTTTCCTCCCTTACCTTTGTCCATGCCGGTGGGGCCAATATCGAAAGCAAACAGGAAGTTCGCGTCATCTACAGGACCCATTAATCCTTCGGGGGCTTCAAAAACCGTAGGACCATCTACTTTAAGGTCAAACACGATCATGGCATAGATACTCTCCGTATTACCGGTTAGCCACATTGCTCTGGAATCCAGGCGGTCAGCGGTAACCGAGATATATGAACTGTTCTTTGCGCCGTAATCGCGTACGGTGCCGATCATCATTCCGCGCATGGACAGGGCGGGATACATGTCGAGATACAGCTGCGTTGCACGCTGCAGATCGAGCTCATCGTAGACATCTTGCACCGTTTTCTCAGTCGGGTAACCACCGGGAAATTCCAGCTTCCCAAACCGGGTATCCATCTCGTCGGGCGCCGGTTTGAAGTCCTTCCAGCCCTGCTTGGCTTCTGTTCCAGCTTGCTCGAAGAGGCTCTTTCCTTGCTTTGCGTAAGCCGAAGCACATAGGCTGGCCGTCATCAGTCCTGTTACAACCAAAGTTGCTAAAGTTTTGGTTTTCATTTTCATTTTTCCCTCCTTGAAGGATCTTTGACAATCGCTTTGCACAAATAACCTCTTAAACACTGATGTTTCTGATATCATTTAGGGAACAGGAACTGCAGCTGCAGCCGCAGGCTCCAATCCGGACCATTATCGGGTGTTTCCACATTGTAGAAAGCTTGAACTTGGGCGTTCATCGGCTGGTTGCCGATCTTGAAGATCTTACCGAAACCGCCGCCGAATGGCACCGTCCACTGGTTGCCGCTGTCCGCCTCCCAGTTGGCGGTAATAATCGGGGCAGAGGAGAGATACCAGCCGTCAGCCATGTTGTAGTTGATGAAATACTGGAAGAGGAACTGGTTCACGTCTGCACGGTCATCATCTCCGGCAAAGGACCAGAGATTGTTGACCAGGCCACCGATGACCCAGGGCCCCTGGATTGTCAGTGCGATTGCTGATGGCCCAGCGCTCCATTTGTCTGTGCCAAGAACATCAGCGGTCGCTGTTGGAAAAGAAAAAACCGGCCCCACGCCCCAGATGAGCTTTCCAGACTTGGCCGGTGAGAAAAACTGTGTCGCATTGATATCACCAAGTCCAAACTCGCTGCCAGTGCCATCAACAATCTCCGGCTGGTAAATTACCGGGGCGATTGTTCTGGTGATAAGATTCCAGTCTTCACCCAGACCTATAGGCACAACCGGTTGGATATTAAGTACATTCTGGGTGTCATCATCGGGGCCTATGCCGAAACTGGTATTGTTCTGCAGCGGTAAGCTGATCATATTTGCTACCGGGTTCTGGGCCGCCTGGGCTAGCTCAGTTGTTTCATCCGCCCTGGCATCTTGGGCAAGCATCGCGATTGCGATGATCACCGTTGTTGAGAATAGTAGTGATGTTCTCTGAAAACGATTCATTCTCACCTCCTTATTGCTGGTCTATTTTTTTGAACTCGCATTTCACATTTCCATTTCTTCGTCTAAAATCTCCAGGGACAAAATCGGCACCCGCATCATATAAAGACCGTTCAGTACCCCGAGAAGTTCAGACTGGTCCCTGATCATGCCCTGTAATATCGACACCGGAACCTGTTGGTCCTTCAAGTCCATGGTGATGGTCATATTGGCCAAGCGGTCTGACCAGACCTCTTCAAGGCATCCTTGAACGCGAATCTGATAGGTGGCTGAATCTTCCATTCTCTGTCTTTTTCTCGTTGACTCTGACATTTTCCGGTTCCTTTCTTTTTTTTAAAAACCGAGAACAGGCATCATTTTTAGTCGTTCAAAATAAGTGCTCCGCCTGGGTTCATAAGAACTTTTCCTGATAGCCATCAAGTCTCAGGGGTGAAGTCTTTAGACTTTTTCAATGGTCGTATTAAATCTGTTCTGAGTGGAAAAGAAAATCGCTTGAAAGGAGTAAATTTCAACTCACTCGAAAGGATTAGGTCAAGAATTGACCTGCCCCCCTCAAATCGGTCCAGATTTATGTTATGTAAAAAGACCGATTTTAAGAGGAGGAAGCTATGCCAAAGAAACGTTATCGTCCCGAAGACATCATCGCCAAACTCAGAGAAGCGGACATCTTGATTAGCCAGGGTAAAAGCGTTGCTGAAACGATTAAGCATCTCGGTGTAAGCGATGTCACCTATTATCGCTGGCGGAAAGAATACGTTGGTATGACGACCACGCAGGTAAAAAGACTCAAGGAACTGGAGAAAGAAAACCTGAAGCTTCGTCGGGTCGTGTCCGATCTCACCCTGGATAAACAGATCTTGCAGGAAGCAGCAAAGGGAAATTACTAAGCCCTGATCGTCGCCGTTACTGTATCAAAGCAGTTCAGGAGCGTTTGTCTGTTTCTGAGCGCAGGGCATGTAAGGTTCTTGGTCAACATCGCTCCGTTCAGCGTCACCAGGTAAAACCACCAGATGATGAAGTGCTTTTGACCGAGGCAATTACCAGCCTTGCTCTGCAGTACGGCAGATATGGCTACAGACGAATAACGGCACTGCTGAGAAATGATGGCTGGCAGGTGAACCATAAGCGTGTCGAACGTATCTGGCGACGAGAGGGGCTGAAAGTCCCCCAGAAACAACCAAAGCGAAAAAGGCTGTGGCTCAATGACGGGTCCTGTATCCGCAAACGACCACAGTACAGAAATCATGTCTGGGCCTATGACTTTGTTATGGATCGTACCGATGATGGCAAGCGGTTTCGGATGCTGACTGTTATTGATGAATACTCGAGAGAATGCCTGAGCATTAAGGTGGCACGAAAGCTCAATTCGATTGATGTTGTCGATACCCTGTTGGATCTCTTTATTTTGAGAGGTGTACCCGACTATATTCGTTCAGACAATGGATCAGAATTTACCGCTACCTTGGTAAGGAAGTGGCTGGATAAGCTCAAGGTGAAGACACTTTTTATTGAACCGGGTAGCCCCTGGGAGAAAGGTTACAATGAATCATTCAATGGCAAACTCAGAGATGAACTGCTTAACGGAGAAATTTTTTATACCTTGAAGGAAGCACAGAAATTGATCGAACAATGGCGAAAACTGTATAATACCATCCGCCCACACAGTTCATTGAACTACCAACCACCAGCACCGCAAGCGGTAATGGTGAACCAAACAGAATCAGCACAGGGGAATAACTCACACGTCCTGATTCATTAACTTAAAGGTGGACCGGTTAGGTGGGGCAGGTCAGAAAAGCTCTACAGCCAAAACAAATTTCATTGTTACACAGCGCATCATCTTCACACGGCATAAGCAAAGGACTTAGTCGAGAAAACCAGGAACATCACCGGGCAGTTATCAGCCAGTTGGTGGAATGATCTGGGAGAAACTATTGCCTGCCATGTCGTTTTCTCAACCTTTTACTCTGAGAGTTTTATTTTATCGCTGTTTCTCTAACTCCAGCTGTATGTATTAAATCTTTTCTCAACAGAAATTTAAATCGCTTGAAAGGAGTAAATTTGATCTACTCCTAAAGAAGTATACTCCTGTTTGTTGGGCAACCTGTTTGAAAGAAACCTCAGCTCAACCCCGTTTGAAATTGCTTGAGGCGGCATCACGGATAGTGGCATAATGGTATAGATTTTCAGTAAGTCTCACGCGACAAACTTGCTGATACCAAGACGAGTTATCCAGCCAAGATCCAAATCATCAAGCAGATCATTGGATCAAGCTGGAGGGGTACCCCTATCCATTTCACCCGCTGCATTGTCACGTATTTTTGTTGATTTCTCAGGGCCAAACATTTCGGAAATTTTTAACAAAAGCTTCTTCCTTTTCTATCTCCAGCTCACCGTCATAAATTAACATGCCTGGTTGACTTGACCTGGACAGTTTCTGAAAATACCGAATGCCCTTTAAAAACTCATTCCTGTATATCCTTGATGACTTGATCTCAATGGGAATAAAAGATGAGCCTGAAGGATAGAGTAGATCAACCTCATTTTGATACCTATCCCGGTAAAAATACAGCCTGGGTTCTAACCCTTCATTTATTCGTGATTTATATGCTTCGACAATCACCATATTCTCAAATAGTCCACCAAATGCGGGGTCACGTTCGAGTTGTCCTGGGTTATCTATACCCAATAAATAGCAGGCAAGCCCTACCTCCACAAAATATATCTTTGGGGATTTAGTGAGGCGTTTGCCATAGTTTTTAAAGAATGGTGGCAATTTGAAAATAATAAAAGAGGCTTCCAGGAGGCTGAGCCATTTTTTGATCTGCGGAGCACTGATACCTACCTGTCCGGCAAGAGAACTGTAGTTAACCTCATGGCCGACTCTACCGGCCAACAGCTTAAGAAAAAGTTCAAAAGCCTGTTGGTTTTCAATGGCCATGAGTTTGCGAACATCTCTTTCAACATAGGTTTGGAAATAGTCCCTGTAAAGACGTCTCGGTCTTATGTTTTTAT
Source organism: uncultured Desulfofustis sp. (assembly GCA_905479735.1). Classification (GTDB taxonomy): domain Bacteria; phylum Desulfobacterota; class Desulfobulbia; order Desulfobulbales; family Desulfocapsaceae; genus JABDQA01. Next base: position 1,231 of record CAJQNS010000027.1, on the reverse strand, counting down.
CATGGAGCCTGGGCATAAAACCGTTGAATATCAAGGTCTCCCTATCTTTTAATGTGTATTCTTCACCGAGTTCACCCAGAGCAAAAGGGAAAAGTTCCAAAAGGGCAGTTCTACCTGCCAGGGATTGAGTAATTGCCTCTCTTAATTGGAGTTGATGGCTACCCGTTAAAATATAGCCACCCGTCATATCCGGATTTTCATCCACTGCCACCTGAATCCATGATAAAAGTTCAGGAACGTTTTGTATTTCATCAAGGATTACCGGTATCGGATAACGCAGCATAAATGTTTTGGGATCTTCCAAAGCAAGGCTGCGTAATTCCGGATTTTCAAGATTCACATAGGTGTGATCGTGAAAGAGATTTCTCGCTAAGGTGGTTTTGCCAGATTGCCTGGGGCCGATAATAGTGACAACCGGATACTCTTTAGCGGTTGTTTTCAGCTCTTTTTCGATTTTTCTGGATAGCATAGACAAATTGAAACTCAGAGTTTTGATTTGTCTGTTTATCACGTTTTGGCGCTTTCATCAATACCGAAACAACTTTGATCCTGCCGCAACGTTTCCCATGGTAAGAAAAATGTGAGATTCTAATGGTACAATCGCTCTTTTCTGTGAAAGAAAGAGGCGATATGGAATGCAACAAAATTACTGGTGTCTATAAAAGACGGAAGCCTCAAGCAACCTCACTCTGGAAGCTCCTCAATAGCCATTTTGGTGCACTTGAGGAGGCTTATGATGACCTTTACCAGAAGAAATTTGGATTTTACTGCCCGGTAATCTCGCATGTGGTGCGAAAGTATCTTGAGTGCGGCGATCTGCAATTAGGCAATAAAGAAAGATGTTTTCAAGCTCGTTCATTGCTCTATATCTTGATTTGTATTACTTCGAAAATTTGACTCTTTCGCCTTGGCGACAGCCTGGAGACGAGATTTAACGTCCAGTTTGAAATAGATATTTCTTAGATGTGTTTTTACTGTATCAATGGAAACAAATAATTTCTCGGCAATTTCCTTGTTGGCAAGTCCCTGAACCAATAGTTCAAGGATCTCATGTTCCCGGCTCGTCAGAGATTCGACCCCGGACGTGGCATCAGGATGAAGAGGGGTGGAACCATGAGCTCCAGAGTCCTTTGACGCAGGATTTTGTGATTCACTTCGAAATGAAGCAATCAGCCCTTCAAGGAATGGGGATGGATTCTTCTTCTGCAGTTCCAGGAGCAGTTGTTTCATG
>CAJQNS010000026.1 GCA_905479735.1 uncultured Desulfofustis sp. | reverse complement strand
CAACAAGGCGATTGACAGAATCCAGGCTGATCCTGAGCTTTCTAGAATGGCTATGTGTATGGTTAAGACCCACCTCTCCCTCTCCGATAATCCAGCCCTCAAAGGTGTCCCCAAAGGCTGGAGACTCTCCATCCGTGAGGTTCTGACCTATGGTGGTGCAGGCTTTATCGTGCCGGTCGCAGGAACCATCAGTCTCATGCCAGGCACAGGCTCTAACCCTGCGTTCAAGCGTGTTGACGTAGATGTGGAGACCGGGAAAGTTGAAGGCGTATTTTAGACAGAAATTAGTGTTTTTGGTAAGAAAGGTGTAATATAACTAAGTTAATATACCGTTTTTGATATTGCACCTTTCTTAATAAGTAAGAGATTATGGCTACATCGACTGCAAATAGCGTAAAAAAGAGACGGACTTCATTAAAGAAGACTGTCAAAGATCAATCTGGTGCCGGTAGGATTAAGATTGGAGAATTGTTGAGTAAAGCCGGATACATTACGGCTACTCAATTTGAAACGGCCAAGAGAGAAGTGCAGAAGAACGGCATCCGTATGAGTGCCGTTCTTCGTCAGTTCGAATATATTGATGAGGATACGGTTTTTAATTTTCTTAGCCGTCATCACAACTATATTCCGGCAATCATAAAGAACGAACCGCCGAGCCCCGATGCGGTCAAGCTATTTCCTTACGAACTTGCCAAACAATATATGGCCTTCCCGCTGCGGCTGGCCGGCAACACCTTCCAGATCACCATGGCGGAGCCTTCTGATGCCGCCGCGATTGAAGAAATGCAGGATGAGCTCCACAAGGAGTTATCCGTTTGTGTTTCGACCGAAAAGGACATCGTTGAGGCGTACAAGAAATATTATGGCATCGACGATGAGGAGGCCAGATCGTTTTTCTCCTCTGTCGAGGAAGTTGAAGAAGAGCTTTCGATTACACAGGTAGATGATTTCGGTGCGATCGTGGCCGAGGCAGCCGATGACTTTGAGATCGATAGCGGTATTGAGGATGAGAGTTTCGATCAATTCGCCGCTTCCGATGCGCCGATCATTAAACTGGTCAACGGTATTTTGGTAAAAGCGGTGCAGGATCAGGTATCGGATATCCATATCGAACCCTATGAACGCTCAATGCAGGTTCGCTATCGTAAAGATGGCTCGCTGTTCAAGTCGATGAACCTGCCGCTGACCATTAAAAACGCGATGATAGCCAGGGTTAAAATCCTTGCTGGTCTTGATATTACCGAGCGACGTGTACCTCAGGATGGACGAATTAAGATGAGGATGGGGAAGAATCGCGCCGTCGACTTTCGGGTATCGTCGCTGCCCACACTGTTTGGCGAATCGGTTGTTCTGCGAATTTTAGACAAAAGTGCGCTCAATGTCGATCTTACCCAGCTCGGATTTGAGCCTGAAACCTTTGAAATGCTTAAGCGCTGTCTGGCGCGACCGCAGGGCATGCTCCTGGTGACCGGGCCTACCGGTTCGGGAAAGACTGTGACCTTGTATTCGTCACTGAATTCGCTGAACAATGAGGATATAAAAATACTCACCGCCGAAGATCCGGTGGAGTTCAGCTTCAAAGGCATAAATCAGGTTAATGTAAATCAGGAAGTCGGCATGACCTTTGCCGCCGCCCTCAAGGCCTTTTTACGCCAGGATCCCGATATCATTATGGTCGGCGAGATTCGCGACTATGAAACGGCGGAAATCGGCATCAAGGCGGCCATGACCGGGCATCTTGTCTTCTCCACTCTGCACACCAATGACAGTGCCGCCACCATCGGACGTCTGATAGACATCGGTGTCCCTCCTTACCTCATAGCCTCGTCGGTGACTATGGTCTTGTCCCAGAGGTTGGGCAGGAGGCTGTGCCAGAATTGTAAGAAGAAAATGAAGTACTCCGATAAGGAATTGCTGCAGGCAGGTTTTCATGAGGACGAGCTTGAAGACCTGGAAATCTACGGGCCTGTGGGCTGTCCTGAATGCAATGGACTTGGTTATCGTGGCCGGGTTGGTTTTTTCGAACTTATGGAGGTCACTGAAGAGGTGGCCAAGGCTATCAGTGCTGAAGTTCCGGAAGATCAACTCCGCAAGATCGCCATTCAGGAAGGTATGACCCCTCTTCGTGACGCAGCGCTGAAGAAAGTACGCGACGGCATCACCAGTATCAACGAGGCAATGCGACGGACAGTGGCCCATGAAGAAAGCCTCCCTGCCTACCTGATCAACCCGGATGAGGAAATCTACGAGGACGGCGATATTATTATTCGGGAAGGAAACAAGGATCTTGATTTCTTCAAGCTGATTCGAGGGGCCCTTACCGTGGTGAAAGGCGGCAAGAAAATTGCTGAGTTAACAGAGCCCGGGGAATACTTTGGCGAGATGGCAGCTATCTCGGGAGAACCCCGATCGGCCTCGGTGATATCCAAAGGGCGTGCCACGGTCAAGCGCTATCCTGGTGAAAAATTAGAAGAGATCATTTACAAGTACCCGGACATCGCTGGCCAGCTTTTCACCACGATGACCTCCAGGCTGCAGAAATCCAACCAGATCACCGTTAAACTAGCCGGTGGCGGAGCGCGCAAACCGGGGCCGCCGCCAAGATAGAAGTGGTTCAGCCCGGAATTCAGTTTTTTCCGTTACGACTATATGCAGGCCTTGCAGGTAACGCTCTTCAGCGATGGACGACCAGGGCATGAGAAACAGTCTCGAGGGGTTGTCAACGCCCTGAAGGCCTATGTCGATGTGGAGCTAAACAAAGTGGAGGTGCCGGATCGTCAGTTCTTGCACGATCTCTGGTCACACTTGTCATTTCTATTTCCTCTGGTTAACGCTACTGGGACTGTCGGGGATCAGCGGTCGGATATTTTTATCGGCACCGGCAGCAGTACGCACATACCAATGCTCTCTGCAGGTAAAAGGGCTCGGGCTAAAATTGTCACCTGCATGACACCCGCTTCGTATCTGGGATCTAAATTCGACCTCTGCTTTATTCCTCTTCATGATCAGGTGAGACCGGCGGACAATGTTTTCTTCACCGTCGGCCCCCCAAATATTTCAAAGGGGGCAGCGGGGCAGGATCCATCCAGAAGCCTAATTCTCATTGGAGGTGTAGATGAAAAATCGCACCACTGGGATGAGCAGGGACTCGTTTCTGATTTGGCCGATTTGATAGGCAGCACAGAGCAGACATCCTGGTTGATTGCTAGTTCACCCAGAACACCCGATTCCACCGAAGAGTTAGTCAAGCACCAACTGGCCGTTTTGGACCAGGTGAACTTTGTACCTTTTTCAGAGACTGAATCTGGGTGGGTGGAGAATATGTATCGTAGCCACGGTTCGGTATGGATTACCGCTGACTCTATCTCAATGGTTTATGAGGCATTGTCAGCCGGGTGCAGGGTCGGCGTATTGCCGGTTCGTTGGCGAAAGAAAAACAATAAATTTCAACGCAGCCTCGAATATCTGCTCGACAACAAGATGATAGTCACAAACACCTTATTTCTTCAGGGTGAAACACAATGGCTCAAGCCTGAGACGCTCAACGAAGCAGATCGATGCGCAAGGGAAATACTTAGAAGATGGTGGCCGAAAAATTTACCGTAGTACAGATTGTTCCGGAGATGGATGAAGGCGGGGTAGAGGGAGAAACGCTCGATTTTGCAGTCTATCTTGCCCGACAAGGACACCGGTCCATAGTTATTTCCGGAGGGGGGCGACTTGTATCCCAGTTGCAAGATAGCGGCGTTGAGCACATCCTCTGGAAAAACGTGGGCTCAAAGAATGTTCACTGTCTTAAATATATCCCTAAATTGAAACAGTTCATAACCCGTGAAAAGGTCGATGTTCTTCATCTGCGATCACGGCTTCCCGCCTGGATTGGCTATCTTGCCTGGAAATCAATGGACGACAACAGGCGTCCAGCCTTGATCACCAGCTTTCACGGGTTCTATTCGGTAAACTCATATTCGACGATTATGACCAAGGGTGAACGGGTTATCGCCGTATCTGGAGGCATAAAAGATCATATTCTGGACAATTACCCGATAGATAGGTCCAAAATCCGGCTGGTTCACGGGGGCTATGATGCCAACGTCTTTGACCCGCAAAAAGTCAATGGCGAGAGGGTCAGGAAACTAAGAGAGGCCTGGGCTGTTGGTGAAGCCGAAAGACCCGTTATCATGTTGCCGGGTCGATTTACTTTCTGGAAAGGTCAGGACGTGTTCATCGATGCCCTGATTGCAATTAAAGACCTGGATTTTCTTGCCTTGTGTGTTGGCGCTGCCGAAGAAAACTCGTCATTTGTGAGAAAGCTGCGCGACAAAATTGAAACCCACAAGCTTGAAGACAAAATCAAACTTGTCGGTCACTGCAATGACATGCCGGCTGCGCTTTCACTCGCCGATCTAGTTGTCTCAGCCTCATCAAGTCAGCCCGAAGCTTTTGGAAAGGTAGCTATTGAAGCGATGGCAATGGCCAAGCCAATCATTGCTACCAAACATGGTGGAAGTCTGGAGACGGTCAAGGACAACGAAACCGGTTGGCTGGTAGAGCCTGGAGATTCGGAGGTGCTGGCCAGGGCGATGAGAAAAGTCATCGGCGATAAGGACCAACTAGCAATCATCGGTAACAATGGGAAAACATGGGTAGAACAGCATTTTACGGCTACCCGAATGTGCGAGAAGACACTTCAACTCTATAAGGAATTGCTTGAAGAAAAGGAACTGCGAAAAGCCGGGGATATATTAACGGTCGTGCAGATGCTTCCTGAACTGGAAAGCGGCGGCGTTGAGCGGGGCACCTTGGAAATCGGCAAGTTTCTCGCCGACAATAAGCACAGATCCATAGTCATATCGGCTGGTGGCCGGATGGTCAAGCAGCTCGAAGATGAAGGCAGCCATCATATAGGCTGGAAAGTGGGCTCCAAAAGCCCGCTCACCATGAAGTACATGCTGCCGTTGAGAAAATTGTTGAAAAAGGAAAAGGTTGATGTGCTCCACCTGCGTTCACGCATGCCGGCCTGGGTCGGTTACCTGGTCTGGAAATCATTGCCGAAGAAGGATCGTCCGGTGCTGGTGACCACCTTCCATGGATTCTACTCGGTTAACAGTTACAGTGCCATAATGACCAAGGGGATGGGCATAATCGCCATTTCGAAAAGCATTGAACAACACATAAGAAAGGCTTACGGCATAAAGAAGGACATTGAACTTATTTTCAGAGGTGTCGACAAGGACAAGTTCGATCCAGAGGCGGTGTCTCCTGAACGAATCGAGCGCTTTCAGCAGATGTGGAACATCTCCAACGATAAAACTGTTGTCATGCTTCCCGGAAGATTTACCCGGCTAAAAGGGCAGGATGTCTTTATCCAGGCGCTGGCCCGAATGAAGCATAGGAACTACCAGGCAATAATGGTAGGCGACATCGAAGACAATCCAGGATTCACCTCCGAGCTTTCCGAGATGATCAAGGGGTTAAAATTGGAAGATAATATCTTTATGGTTGGGCATTGTGAGGATATGCCGGCGGCACTGATGCTGGCTGACGTTGTTGTCTCTGCCTCATCAAATGAGCCGGAGGCCTTCGGCCGAACAACCATTGAAGCAATGGCCATGGGAAAACCGGTGATAGCCACGGCGCATGGAGGAAGCCTGGAAACAGTTACGCCTCAGAAAACAGGCTGGCTGGTGGAACCGGGAGCGGCGGACAAACTGGCTTTTGCCCTGGATGAAGCGCTGGCCTCACCGGATAAGATGAGGCGCTACGGGTCAGCGGGTAAAGCCGCGGTAAATTCAACTTTTACAATGAATAACATGTGTGAAAAAACAATTGCCTTTTACCGCAAACTGGTAGCTGCTGAAAGGGGACTCGGGAAAGAGACGGCAACACAGTGAGGCGTATGGAAATTCTAAAATTGGAGATACTTCTCTAATCGCTCCCGGCCAGGAGCGCAGCACTCATGAAGAGATAGAAATGCCCTTGTTGAGAGTCAAACAGCAATGAGTTCATCAAGCTGCCGGCCAGCAGTGCCAACAACACCCCATGGAGAAGTTGGCGGTCTTTCTTGGCGATACTCTTCGCCTCCTGCAGTTGCAGCACTATCACCAGAATAAACAGAGCTAAGCCAATCAAGCCGAATTGAACGCCAAGAAAGAGATACTCGTTATGGGGATTGTCAGTAGGGGTGATTCTGCTCTTCTGGATAGCCCGGCCATGGGCCGCTTCATAAGATCCCGTACCATGCCCGAATAGTGGCTTGGCCTTTATGAGCTGAATGCTGATAGCCCACCAGTCGAATCTCTGTCCTATGGATGTTCTTGATTGGCCAGGTTCATAGTGAGAGATTTCACTGAAAGCCTCATCGACTCGCCCGGAGAAATTATCAGAGGTAAAATAGGCAGCGCCAAGCAGGGAGACGAATACGATAACGGAAATAGCCAATTTGACGAGACTTAGGCGCTGATATAGATAGAGCAGGGCCAGGCAGCAGAAAACAAACATGCCGGTTCGACCAGGTGCGATATAAAACAAATTAGTGATCGCCGCAACGAAGACGAGGAGCCAGATAAATTTACGCCAACCTGCCACGGCAGATCTGTGCAGGGCCCAATAGCCGAGCACAGCCATGAAAAAGCTGTGGGTAATGTGATAGACCAGCGAGTAGCCGTATCGTTCACCGTCGAGCAGCTCAAAATAGAAGAGATAGGATACCGCCATCAGGACGATGCAGCCGGCCACAAAGCTGAGCTGGGCACGGCGGCGCTGTCTGCTGGAAAGACTCAGCAGAGAAAAAATTACGGGCAGCAGAAGCAGTTCCCGATATTTTCTCAGGGTTGAAAACCCTTCAACGGCAGTGACCGAGGAGTAGGCTATCGCTGTCGTCATCAGGAAGAATAGAAACAACGCCGCCAGGGTTGATGGATTGGCTCTAAGCACTCGGGGAAGATCGAAGAATCCACCCGATAAAATCCAGGCGGCAACCGCAAGAACCGAAAAAACTCCAAGCAGTGAAGTGGAAAGGGGAGTGAAAAAGCAGGCAAGACAGACGAATGCTGTGCCGGCGGACCTCAATCTAAGGATTGTATTTTCTGTGTTTACAGGGCTCAACTATAATGCTTCGTTCACGTCTTTAGATTCATAAGGGTGGTCATCAGTATCAATGATACTGCATATTGTAGAGCTGCTCATATTCGCCATGATGGGCGAGAAGTTGATCATGGGTGCCGTCTTCGACAATTCTTCCGTTATTTACGACGATGATCCGATCGGCGTTCTTGATAGTCGATAAACGGTGAGCGATGACAAAGGTCGTCCTGTTTTTCATCAAATTTTCCAAAGCACTTTGAACTTCGCGTTCCGATTCGGTATCCAGGGCAGACGTGGCTTCATCGAGAATCAGTATCGGAGCGTTTTTCAAGAGTGCCCGGGCAATGGATATTCTCTGTCTTTCGCCACCCGACAACCTGGCACCGCCTTCACCGATGATCGTCTCGAACCCCTTTGGCAGTTCTTTGATAAAATCCAGAGCATGGGCGGCATCGGCCGCTTTTATAAGATCCGATTCCGAACGTTCTAGGCTGCCATAAGCGATATTGTTACGAACGGTATCGTTGAACAGTATGGTCTGTTGAGTAACCATGGCAATGCCGTCGCGCAGGGAGCGCATGGTAACTTGTCGGATGTCGTAGCCGTCAATGTTTATACATCCTTTACTTACATCAAGAAACCTTGGCACCAGGTTGGTCAGGGTGGTTTTACCTCCACCACTGTGTCCGACTATAGCCAGTGTTTGCCCGGCGGGTACATGAAGGTTTATATCGGAAAGCGCTTCGGTATCGTCTTCATAATGAAAATAAACACCTTTGAATTCGATGGAGCTTTCAAAAGGTGGTAGTTCAATTGCGTCAGGCTTATCGGAAATGGCCGGTACTATATCGAGAATGGCAAAGATTCTGGTGGCAGCAGCCAAGCCCTGTTGGACTGTTGAGTTGACCTTCCCGATACGCTTGACAGGATCGTAGGCGACTACCAGTGAGGTCATCAGAGCAAAAAATTCACCGATGGTCATGACACCTCCAATAACGAGCTTACCGCCGAACCAGATGAAAATGGCGATGGCGACCCCGCCAATGAATTCCATCAGGGGGTGCTGAAGACAGCGAAACTTCGCGTCTTGAACTGTCACGTCAAAAAGCAATTGCAACTGATTGTTGTATCGCTTGTTTTCGTGATCTTCCATATTGAATGCCTTGACGATTCTATTGCCGGTGATGGTCTCGTAAAGCATGTTTGAAACCTGGGCTGTTTCCTCCTGAGCCTTGGTGCTCAAGCGCCGGAAAATTTTACTGAACTTGATGATCGGGAAGGCAGCCACGGGGAGGATCAAAAAACAGAACAGGGCCAGTTTCCAGTTCAGGAAAAAGACTACCCCCATGAGGACAACAACCGAGAAAAAATCCCTTAGAATTCCAACCAGGGCGCTGGAAACCGCCTGCTGCATAAGCGTCACATCCGAGACTACACGCGAGATCAGTGTTCCGGTGGGATAATTATGGAAAAATGATAAGGGCTGAATATGGATGTGCTCGAAGATTCTGGCTCGAAAGTCTTTGATGACAGAGAGTCCGACCCTTTCCAAAAGAAAGTGATAAGTGTAGTAGAAGAGACCTTTGATACCGAATATAAAAACAACGATGATGGTCAGAGAATAGAGGTAGAATTTGTTTTGTTCGATAAAAATTTTATCGAGCAGATCCTTAACCATATAGGTCTGAGCACCGGTACAGAGTGCCACGCCCATCATGGCTACCATCGAAATTATGAGTTTAGATCTGTAGGGTTCAAGGGCTTGGTACACCCTTGCCAGGATCTCTTTGTTGGTCATCATGAAAATTTACTTGAGCCAGAACCCTCTGTATTCAGGTGAATTGAACGATACCAGTTGTTTCTACACCAGCGTACGATAAATGACAAAGCCTTAATAGGAAAACATGATATTGGCCCGGCTAAACGGCTGAATAGCTTCTGGCAGCATGTTTTCTCCCGGAAGTGATGAAAAAGACTGAGCAACCGATCGGAATAGCC
>CAJQNS010000025.1 GCA_905479735.1 uncultured Desulfofustis sp. | reverse complement strand
TGCAGTGGCCTCAGCGGCCTGGGCCGCCGCCAGAGTGGCCTCCTCGGTGACCTTGACTTTTTCGTACTTTGCAACTGCGGATGCCATTTTGGCATCCGCTGCTTCCTGAGTCATAAAAAATGCATCCAGCGGGTTCGACTTCCAGCCGTGCGGCTTCGTGGAAAATTTCTTCAACCACTTGCCGGCCGGAATGCTGTTTACTTTAACCCCCGCTCTGGCATCATTGAGCTGATACCAGCCGATGGTCTTGAACTTGTCCGTTTTTTCGGCGTCTGCCAGGTATTTACCCTCTATTTCGGTGAGCTTGGCCTTCATCTCGCCTGCATGAGGGAAATAGATGAGAACCCCCATCAAAAGAATGAAAAAACCAAGCCAGACGGCCCACCAATCTTCTTTTTTGATCAGCTCCGACCATTCCCATTTTCCAACATCCATCACAACTTGACTATCAGATTTTTCTCCCATGAGAACCTCCTTTAGTAATTATGCATCTAATCCCTTCAGGTTTCCTCTTAAAACTCAAAACGCAATAATAGCACTACTACAATGTAGCAGTGCTATTATACAAAATTTCCCTCACCTCTCAATCTTTAATCTGGTTAGAACTCGATTGTGCATTGGATTTACGATGCCTTACTTGCCCACATTTGTTCCTGTACTATCCGACAATACCTGAGAGACTTACTGTTGCTTAATTCTTATAATTTACCCCCATAACAAACTATAATAAGTAGTTATGGGGCACCTTGCCAAAAAAAATAGACTTCAATAATCACGATACGGCAACGGACCACTAGAAAGATTTCGAGTCAACGAGGCTATTAATGAATGATCTCCGCTCGGGTTTTCCACTCCAACCCCAGACGATAGATACGCATTACATCAGCGCTCACATGGTAGCCAGCCACCTGATGATAGAAAAGGGCGAGGCCCTCTTCATCGATGTGGGAACCTCGCCGGCCTGCGGTCTACTGCTCGAGGAAGTGGTCAGGCAGGGGCTGCAGCCTGAGCAGGTTCGCTATATCATTCTCACCCATATTCATCTCGATCATGGCGGCGGAGCCTCTCAGCTCATGCAGCATTGCCCCCAGGCCACCCTGCTGGTCCACCCAAAGGGCGCAGCTCACATGATTGAGCCGGAGCGGCTGGTGAAAGCCGCAGTTAAAGTATACGGCGAAAAGCTCTTCAGAAAACTTTACGGTGAAATAGGCCCCATAGACGAGCGCCGCGTCAAAACCGTGTCAGAGGGTTTCGTACTCGATTTCAATGGCCGTCCCCTGCACTTCTACGACACGCCTGGCCATGCCCGCCATCACTGCTGCATCTGGGACCCTGCGAGCGGCGGGCTGTTCAGTGGCGATACCTGCGGCATGGCCTATCCGTTCCTGCAAACTGACAAAACCAGGCCGTTTCTGATGCCCGCCACCGCACCCACCGCCTTCGAGCCCGCTGAGATGATCAAATCGATCAGGCGGCTTATGGAATTGGATCCTGTTTTTCTCTACCTGCCTCATTTCGGCCCTGTATCCGCCCACCGGCAATCAATCGAAGCACTCATCGAACTGATTGAAAAGCACGGCAGATGTGCGGAAGTTGAAACAGAGTTCGATCATGATGCAACCACAGCCCGGCTCCAGAACATACTCTATAAAAGCTACCTGAACTTCGGCAACAACAGACTGAAAAAAAGTGAATTCATAGATTTTCTGGCCGGTGACATTGAAATCAACGTTCAGGGAATCGCTGCCCGATGGGCACGGCTGCAGAAAAACAATAGTTAGATTGCAAAAAAAAGACCCCGAGCAACCGGGTGGCTGCTCGGGGTCTTAAAAGAGTAGGGGAACCTGTTGATCAGGCCGGGTATTTCCCCTCGATATAATCCTTGAGGTAGCTGATCTGGACTTCATGGACGGTCAGCTGGGCCTTGACCGCGTCACCGATCGAGACAATTCCAGCCAGTTTCCCCTCCTCGATTATCGGTATGTGCCTGATTCGATTCTCGGTCATGATCGCCATCAATCTTTCGATGGATTCGTCGGGGCCGGCAACAATGACATCTTCGCTCATCACCTCCCGAACCGTCATTGTGGATATGCTCTCCGGATCCTTATGGACTGCCTGCAGCACGTCGACCGGGGCAACGATGCCCAGGATCTTGTCAAACTTGTCAACCACCACCAGCGAGCCAACCCGGTTAACCAGAAAATGTGACATCACATCAACCAGCAGATTCTCCATATGAATGGTGACGACCCTTGTTCCTTTATCGTCAAGAATATCTTTGGCTTTCATCGTGCAACTCCTCTGTTCAATCTCGGTTTATTCTCAGTTCTGCAGCACTTCTCTTTATATGACAACGGGAATAAAACTGATGGCAAAGACCGACAAGGCCAGGACAAAGGTGCCCAGAGGCGCAAGCGTCATCTCCGCCACCTCGAAATCTTCCTCTGGCTCCCTGAAATACATGGCAATGATCAGCCTCAAGTAATACCACATGGACAGAATAGAACTGAAAATGCCCAATACACCAAGACTGATGTAGCCTCCCTGGAAGGCCCCGGCAATGATATAGAATTTACCCATAAAGCCGGCAGTGGGCGGAATCCCCGCCATACTCAGAAGAAAAATGGCGATGCAGGCTGCCGAATAGGGCCTGACTTTGGCCAGGCCATTGAAGTCCTCGAATGAGTTCCGCTTTTCCCCTTCTCCTCCAAGGTAGGAGAGCGCTGCAAAGATACCCAGGGTTGAAGCCGCATAGGCTGCCAGATAAAAGATGATGGTCGAACCGGTGAACCCCTCGCTGTTGACGGCAACCAGGGCGATAATCAGATAGCCGGTATGGACTATACCCGAGGCCGCCAGCATCCGTTTGAGACTGTTCTGACCGATGGCGATGAGGTTGCCGACAAACATGGTCAGCACGGAAATATAGAATAGGTAGTTGACCCACCCTTCCTGCAGTTGGCCGTTGATCACCAGAAAATTGGCAAATACAGCAAATACTGCGGTTTTTACCGCTGTGGCCATGAAGCCCGTTACCGGCACCGGAGCGCCGTCATAGACATCGACCACCCAGGCATGGAATGGAAACGCCGCTGCTTTGAATAAAAAGGCCACAAGAATCAGCAGCGAGCCGCCGACCAGAGCCGGATTGGTGAGAAATCCGGTTTCTGCTACCACCTGCCCGATGTCTGCAAATTTTGTGCTCTTGGCACCTGCATAAATGAATACCGAGCCCATGACGAAAAAGGCTCCGGCAAAGGCACCAAGCATCAGGTATTTCAACACCGCTTCGGAGCGCAATACCGATCTGCGGTCACTTGCTATCAGCGTGTAGATGGCCAGCGACATAATTTCCAGGGCAATAAAGACAGTGATCAACTCTGCGGCCATGGTCATCAGCAGCATGCCGCAGGCGGCAAACAGCATCATGCAGTAATACTCGAGGACGAATCCCTCATTCTGGGTGAAATAGGTCTGCGAGGCGATGGCCGAGAAGAAGCCGCAGGCCAGAATGATCAGACCGGCTCCTTTGGTGAAGGTCGAGGTGACCAGCATGCCGTTGAACACTGATCCGTATGGCGTGATGGGTGCCCCGCTCTCCACGGTGAGTTGAACGAAAAACGCAAACGCAAAAAGGCCGATGCCGAGAATAGAAATCCCTTCCTTCTTGAAACTCTCAAACGCCGCCGCCAACATTACCAGAATGGCGCCAGCGCCGGTTGCAACAAGTGGAAGAATCGCCATGAAATCGTGCATTACAGGTCTCCCGTCTTCAATTCTTGGCCTGGTTTTAGTGGTTCGATCCGATTATCAGCTATCTGCTGAACTTTTTGAATAACCGCCATCTGCCGCTCGGCCGAAGGTTCGATCTTGGCGATGAAGGGCTGTGGGTAGATGCCCATGACCACGATCAGGATGACAATGGGCAGAATGGTCAGGATCTCGATGGCCGACAGATCGCTGAAATCTGCCAGCTTGCTTGAGGGCTTCTCGAAAAAGACACGCTGAAAGAGCCACAGCATATAGCACACCCCTATGATCAGGGTGGTTCCGGCAAACACGGCAATTATCGGGTTAAATTTGACCGCTCCGAGAATTATCAAAAATTCGCCAATGAAACCGGAGGTGCCGGGCAGACCGACCGAGGCCAGCATTGCCACTGCGAAAAAGAAGGCAAAGACCGGGGCCTTGGCCGCCAGACCGCCAAAATCATCGATGTTTCTACTCTCGGTACGCTCCTCGATAATACCGAGCAACAGGAAGAGAACACCCGTACTTGTGGCATGGGCGACAATCTGGTACAGCGTTCCGGTCAGCGCCTGAATGTTCATGCAGAAAATACCCAAGGCGATGATGCCCATGTGGGAGGCCGATGAAAAAGCCAGCATCCGCTTGAAATCCTTCTGGGCCAGAGCGGCTATACCGCAGTACATCATGCCGATTACACCCGAGCAGGCAAGAATGAGGGCATAACGGGCAAAACTCTCATCGAACACCGGGACCACAAAACGAATCACCCCATACACACCGATCTTGGCCATAACCGCAGAAAGGACAAAGGTCGTCGCTGTGGGCGCCTCGGTATAGGCATCGGGCAGCCAGGTATGAAAGGGAAACAGCGGGATCTTGATGGCGAAGGCAATCATGAAGCCTACAAACGCAAGAGTTGCGGTGGAGCCCGTCAGCGACATCTCGCTGAAATTGGTCATCGCGAAGCTCCATTCGCCGCTCTGGGCGTGGTAGGAAATCCCCAGGTAGATGATGGAGGCCAGCATCAACAGTGATCCGGCAATGGTATAAATGGTTATCTTTATCGTCGCCGGCAGCCGGTTGGGCCCGCCATAAAGACCGATCATGAAAAAGACCGGCAGCAGCATGACCTCCCAGAATACGTAAAAGAGCACCATATCGGTTGCGGCCACTGCCCCAATCATGGCTCCCTGCACAATCAGCAGATTAGCGTAGTAGCCTTTGGCTTTGGTCTGAAAGAGCAGGTAGACCATCGGGAAAAGCAGCGCGGCGGCGGACAGCACCAGAATGGAGATTCCGTCAACCCCAAGACTGTAGGCAATTCCTAGTGATTCATTGATCGGGGCATACTCGACGAACTCGAACGAGCCGCTGGCTCCGCTGAAGGACAGGAACAATTTGAGCCCCAGCAGCACCACGACCACCGAAACCGCCAGCCCGACTATCCTGGCCGCCTCTCTGCTGAGTGGCAGGACAAAGGTCACCAGCCCGGCGATGATGGGGACAAAAATCATGATTGAGATCAAATGTTCAAACATCGATTCACCCTTAGAAGTTCAATGACCGAGAGACCAGCAGGCTCAAAATCGACAGACCGATAACCATATAGACCGCATAGATCCTCACATAACCAACCTGAACGACCTTAAACGCCAAGCCGCACATACGGTAGAGCCAGCCGCTGGCCTGAACCGGAGCATCGGTGACGTAGGGCTCCAGCACCCTGCTGATCGCCTTGCCGGCAAACTGGTACGGCGCCACGATAACCCAGTGATAGAGCTCATCGACATAGAATTTGTGGTAACAAAAATTGTAAAGACCCTGGTAATCAGGCTCGTCGACCTTGACGGTAAATTTGCGGTAAGCGATGCTGATGCCGATCACAAAGGCCAGGATTGATGCCCCGATGGCCAGGATTTCCAATCCGAGCCCGCCATGGGGATGGTGTTCAACGAGGCTCGGCGCCAGCCAGTGGGATACCCGCTGATGACCACCAAAGATGGCTGGAATATTGGCGGACCCGGCGAACAGGGAACCGGCTGCCAGGATCAGCAGGGGGATGGTCATGACTTTGGGTGACTCGTGGGCATGATCGTAGGCCTCCTGGTCACGCGGACTGCCGTGAAAGACCACAAAGATCATGCGAAAGGTGTAGTAGGCTGTCATCCCGGCCACCAGGACACCGATCGCCCAGATGCCGACATGGCCCGTGGCCAGAGCCGAATAGAGAATCTCATCCTTGGAGATAAAGCCGGCAAACGGCGGGCAGCCGGCCAGGGCAAGACCACCGATCAGCATGGTCCAGTAGGTGATCGGCAGCTTGGACTGCAGGCCGCCCATCTTCCAGATGTTCTGCTGATGGTGCAGGGCCAGAATCACCGAACCGGCTCCGAGAAAGAGCAGGGCTTTGAAAAAGGCGTGGGTGAAGACGTGGAAAATACCGGCCGAATAGGCTGCCACGCCAACTCCGGCAAACATATAGCCGAGTTGGGAGACGGTCGAATAGGCCAGGATCTTCTTGATGTCACTCTGAAACATGGCGAATATTGCGGCCAACAGGGCGGTCAGTATGCCGATCCAGGCCACCACCTCTCCAGCAACAGGGACGTGGGCATAGATAAAGCTGAAACGGGCCACCATGTAGACACCAGCGGTCACCATCGTGGCCGCATGGATCAGGGCGGAAACCGGTGTTGGGCCAGCCATCGCATCCGGCAGCCAGACGTAGAGTGGAATCTGGGCCGATTTACCAGTAGCGCCGACAAACAGGAGCAGGCAGACGGTTAATCCAATAGGGGCAGTAAGGTGGTGCGCATTTGCTTTCAGGGAGAGATAATCAAAGCCATCGGCCCCGATCCCCCAGAATAGAAAAGCCATTCCCAGGACGAATCCGAGATCACCGATCCTGTTGACGATAAAAGCCTTGTTGCCGGCCACCACGTTCTCCGGGTCATCGCTGTAGAAGCTGATAAGCAGGTAAGAACAGAGACCAACGCCCTCCCAGCCGACGAACATGACCACCGGGCCGTCCCCGAGCACCAGGATCAGCATTGAGCCGAGAAAGAGATTGAGATAGGCGAAGAATTTGCCGAAGTTCTTGTCACCGGCCATATAGCCGATGGAATAGATGTGGATCAACGAGCCGACAAAGGTAACGAAGAGCAACATCAGAGAACTGAGCGGATCGGCCAGAAAACCCATCGACACATTCAAATCGCCGACGGCAAACCAGGTGAAGGCTTTGTGAGTTAAAAAGCGCTCCTGGGCGGGCAGAGACATGAGTGCAAAGAATACCTTTGCGGCCATCAGAAAGGACAGCACCGGGCCAACGCACCCCAGGATCCCATAAATTCGTTCCGAAATCTGTTTGCCCTGACAGGTAGACAAATACATCAGTCCTAAGACCAGGGCTCCTGCCAACGGCAGCAGAGGAATGAAGCCAAGGTAGGTGACAGTGTGTGTCATTCGATTACCCCTTCAACAGACTGAAGATATTGGTGTCAAGGTTGCCCTTGTGCTTGTGCAGAAGAATTATCACCGCCAGGGCCAGTGCCGCTTCGGCTGCGGCCACGGCCATCACCATCAGGGCCAGTACGTGGCCGTCCATGTTGACGTGCAGTCTGCTAAGGGCCACAAAGCCTAGGTTGGCGGCATTGAGCATCAGTTCTATGGACATGAAGACGATGAAAACGTTTCTTCTCGAGACGACCCCCAGAATTCCCAGGCAGAAAAGGATGACGCTCAAAGAAAGATAGTGGGTAACCATCAGTTCACCCCCCGTTTGCCGGCCAGCACAACCGCCCCCACAAGGGCGACCAGCAGCAGAATCGAAACGATTTCAAAGGGCAGCAGCCATTGGGTGAAAAGAAGTTGCCCGACTTCCTTGACGCTGCCGAAACCGTCATCGAACACCGTTACCTCGGTAGCCGGCAGGGTCCTGGAAATATTGATAAGCAGGCCGGCAATCGGCCCCACCACGATGATCCCTCCGGCCACATAGAACCAGCGATTGGGGTCGAGGGGCAGATCTTTTTCCTGAATGTTCAAAAACATGATGATGAACACGATCAGCGACATAATTGCCCCGGCATAGACGATGAGTTGGATGGCAAAGATCAACTTGGCGGACAGCAGGGCATAGAGACCGGCCAGGGAGATCAGGGTCACGACAAAGCTCATCGCCCCATTCATCGGATGCTTAAAAATTATCAGACCCAGCGCGCCGAGCACTGCCAGCAAAGCAAGTCCAAAGAATAAGTAGGTAGTAAGCATCGATCAGCCACCTCCCTTTTTATATTCGGCTTCATCGAAAGCACCGGGCGTCTCCAGCAGATCCTCCAGCCCCAGAACCATTGATTCACGGGAATAGCTGGTCACCGAAAAAATGCCGGTATCCATTCTGATCGCGTCCATCGGGCAGGCCTCCACACAATAGCCACAGTAAATACACTCGAGAAGATCAATGTCGAAGCGAGTGGGCATCTTCTCCGATCTGCCGTCTAAGCGCTCTCCCGCCTCGATCATGATGCAATTGGATGGGCAATTGGTCTGGCACATGAAACAGGCAACACATTTGACACTGCCGTCCTCATGCTTGGTGAGGCGATGCCGTCCGCGCCAGCGGGCGCTGATTTCCGGTTGCACCTCCGGATAGTGCCGGACATAGAGCCTAGAGTTGTCGAGCAGGTTCCTGAAAAAGTGACCCAGCGTCACGGTCATGCCCTTGGCTATTTCAACCAGGTAGAGCTGCTCCAGGAAAGTTCTGCCTTTTCGTTCAACGGTGCGTACTTTAATGCTCATAACGGATTCCCTCAGCCAAACGAAACTATGATCGCGCTGGTGATGAATATGTTCAACAGGGCCAGCGGCAGCAATTTCTCCCAGCCGATCTTCTGAAGCTGATCATAACGGAAGCGCGGCAACGTCCACCTGACCCAGACATAGACGAAACACATCAGAAAAGTTTTGAAAAGGAAGGTGCCAATCTGCAGCAAGGCCACCAGGATCCGGTCCGCCACCCCGCCGTGGGCAAATACCAGATAGGCGAGCAGCACGATCTCGGTCACCGCAACCAGCGACCAGAGCAGGCTGATGTAAACGGCTGTCTCCTTTTTACGTGGGTCATTTTCCCGGTAATAGTGGCTGCGGTTGTTCTTCTTTATCCAGGCTCCGAAGAAATAGCCGATCACCGGCAGTCCGATCATTATCAATATGACCAGCGGTCGGGCATTGGCAACCAGGGTCTCGGTGTTCAGCCAGGGAATCTGGAAGCTGCCAAAATAGAGGGTAACAATCAGCGCCGAGGAGACGAACATGGCCACATATTCACCCATGAAGAACAGGGCGAACTTCATGGCGCTGTACTCGACGTGGAAGCCGGCGACGATCTCACTCTCACCCTCGGCCAGATCGAATGGCGTGCGATTGGTCTCGGCAAAGGCGGCCACGATGAAAATGATCACTCCCAGGGGCTGCAGAACCACTCCCCACATGGGGATGAAGCCGAATAACAACTTACCCTGGAACTGGGCCATTTCGGTTAGATTCACGGTCCCGTACACAGCCAGCAGGCTGACCAGCGCCAAGCCCATGGGAATTTCGTAGCTGATCACCTGAGCGGCGGCTCGCAAGCCGCCCAACATTCCGTATTTGTTATGGGAAGACCAGCCAGCGAGGATAATGCCGTAGACTCCGAAGCCAACCACGGCCAGGAACCAGAGAATACCAATATCCATCGGTACTGCCTGCATGATGTAATGTTTATCCCCAAGGACCAACACATCGGCGAAGGGAATGACCGCAAAACAGAGCAAGGCGGTGATGAAAACCAGCATCGGCGCCAATATGAAATAGAACTTGTGTTTGACGTGGCCCGGAACGATATCTTCCTTGAACGCCAACTTGATGCCATCGGCGGCATTCTGGATCAGACCACCGGCCCTGAATCCCAAGACATTGGCGCGGTTGGGACCGGCCCGGTCCTGAAAGAAAGCGGCACCCCTCCGTTCCATCCACACCAGTACCGCCACAAAGCTGAGCGGTACGAACGCCCCGAAGGCGATTCGTAAAATGACGAGCAGAATATCAAGCGCCGACATCGGTATCCTCGCTGTTTTGCAGATTTATGCCCTCGGCAGGTATCGCTTCAGGGTCTATATCGGCCAGACTGGCAACCGATTGCCTGATTCCCGGCCAGGCGTGGGAAGCGTCGATGATCGCACCCCCAAGCAACCTGGTGATTTCGAGAATATCTTTGGGGTCTTGGTTCTTGAACAAGGACTTTTCGAAACGCTGCAGCACGTAATCCTCGTTGACGATGGTACCGCCATACTCGCTGTAGGATGCCGTCGGCAGCAGCACCGGCTGGGCTGCCGCCGACGCAGCTGCCGCTCACGGCAGCGACGATGCTCCACCACCGCAGTGCGGCAGATCTGCTCCCCCCCGCCCGGCACGCACAGCCGGCGGCAGAGGCGCAGACGGTGACGGGGGCTACGGCAGCGTGCGGCAGTACAACAGTGGCGGCCCCACCTCAGGATGGCTCGGGCACCCCGCCAGGGGCCCTGGACGCGTCGCAAGCGCCGGCGGCATTGCGCGCGCATCACAAGGCCCGCCGCCAGGCATGCCCTCGCTCACGGTGCAGGGGGCTCGCGTGACAGCACAGGCACGCCTCGCAGCGTTAAGCGCAGTCCAGGGCCTGGCGCTCCAGTTG
>CAJQNS010000024.1 GCA_905479735.1 uncultured Desulfofustis sp. | reverse complement strand
AAAATGGTGATCAACTAATGGCGACAACCTGAAAATGCTTCAGCTGATGGCAAAATCTGTGGAATTGACGATCACCAGCAACCACTCATGTCGGATATTCATGCTTCTCAAAGGTGATTCAGGACCGATGAGCACTAAAAGAAAACCTCATCCAATCCCCATAGCACTTCACCTCTGATCATACCCCGCTTCGCACTTCAGTTCTTCAGGGTTATCAATAATTGCAATAGATTCTTATGGAGGTGGAAGTGCCGCTGGAGTGCAACTATTGATAACCCTATTCTATTAGTCTTAAATTGTAGTTTCCATTCCACCTCTTGACCTTACCCTTGCCAACCCCATCTGATCATACCCTTCCTGTAATATGGAGTCGGGTAATATCCTTCCCTGTATATTTTCGATATATCTCCATTTCTCAATAATCCTATCAAGTAGTGGTTTCTGAAACGAGCCTGCTTTTTTGATTTAGAATATGATTTATGATATAGCATTAAGTGTAAATGACTATTAATTCTATCTAAAAAAGGAAAAATGAAAGATATTCTAATTCCTCTAGGGTTATTATCTTTCCTCTGCTTTTTCGTATATGTGTTCATTCGCACAGCACGAAAGCAAAGAGATGCTAAAGCTAGTATATTTGAAAATTTTGCAACCAGATTCAAGATTTTCTATCTGAAAACAGATGATGGTAAAGTACAACAATTTGCTTTTGATTTTGATGGCATTGGGCGTTTCAAGTCGCCTTCTCTTGGTAAAATTTTACCCAAGGACGTAGTCTTTGGAAAATTAAATGGATTACAGATTATCCTTTTTCGTCACCGTATTCGTTTTTCTGAAGGTTGGGCACGTGAGTGGTTTGTTGCTGGTGTTAAGAGGCAAAACCCTATAGCAAAACGATGTTCAGTTCAATTTTGTAAGCAACGGGCCGATAGAGATACGATGTACCTTCAAGATCCTGTCGTAAAAGAGTTTGAAACAAGTTCATTCTTAATGGTTGTCAGGGCGCCCAATCTGTCCTCCGCAGGAATAATATCGAATGACGACACCTTGAAAAGGCTTGCAAAGTTTGCTGGAGAAATTCCTTTTCGCCCAGAAATACAAGTTAGAGAGAATCGTATTGTTACTTACCTTGCTGACAGAAATGAAGTGATTGAGAATGTAGAGAACCTCGAAAGCCTTTTAAAAATATCAGAAAAAGTTGCTGGCATTTGAATTGCCCATTTCATTATCATAATAAATTTTGCCATCTCATCTTTTTCTTCCAGATGAAATTTCAATGAATAGATTACTGATTATTCTTACTTTGATATATATGACTTCGATTTCCACAGCTTGCCAAAGACAATCAACGGTTGTAACCCTCTCAGAAGATCAACTGACACTGAGTGATAAGCCAGTAATTTTAAAGCCCAAGAATCCCCTAAGCCGCACAAATAATTCTCTTAGTATTCGTATACATATTAAGGAAGTATGGTCACCGGAATATCCCTGGAAAAATATTCTATTGCAAGACTGCACTGAAGTGTCAATAAAGGTAGTTCTTTTTTCCGACAAAGGAACACCATATCATCCAATCATAATCGGTGCTGGTGATGGGATAGACATTCGTTTCAATGACTCAATCCCTAAAAATGAAAAAATTGTAAAGATAGTACTATCCTCCTCTTATCCCTTAACAACACGAAGCATTAAGTGGGTTAATTGGAATCCAAAATAGAATAGCTAATAACGATATTTATTGGCTGATTTTTAGCTCTAGTTGATGCCTACCTTAATAGATAATTATAGGACATTAATAATGTTTAGGCTCAAGAAAAAACTAAAATTATAATTTGTTGAATATGTTCCATAATTGATACGATATATTAGCAATTTATGTATAGAGCAACTATTGCCATATCTTCCTTTTTATTTTTACTAGGGGTTGCGTTTCCAGTTGCGGCTAAGTTTTACAACCCATTTTTAGCTTATGGCATAGTATTCATTAGTTGGCCGGCTTTTGGGATTGGTGCAATCTGCGGGGGAATGGTCGGATTTTTTTCCAAGAGGGACATACCCTCAAATTCTACTTTTTTTTATTGGGCTGGGGATGTTTACAGTAAATATAGTGGCTGCAATTACAACAATCTTCATTCCTTTTTATGCCAGTTGATTGACCCGTTCGGGAACATAGGTAAAACAATCATTAAATTTATCGGCACAAATCCACTTCATAGAGGCAAAATATTTTAAAAACACGCCCCAAAAATCAAGCACTACTTGCTATTATCCTGGGACTACTAACTTTTATTATTACACCAATTGTTGCACTCGTTATTGCATTGCCTTTACTCTTTTTGGGAAAAATCCCAGAAACATTTAATCCGATAACAACCATAGCAAAAATTTCAGGGCTCCAAGGCCTAGGTGGTTTTTTTGCAGCACAATTTATCTTTTTGGGTCTCCTGGCAGTTATTGGGGATTTTGCCGCAGCACTCATATCATGAAGAGCGTGCCAGTCTAAAAAATTAGCTACCTTTACCTTTATTTCTGCTATCACTTTTCAGGTTGTAGCGGTTTTAATTGTCCTGCCGACAACAGTAAAAAAGTCACAATGGATTATGGAATCAGGTATTGAACGTGAAAAACAATACAAGCAATATGCTCAACTAGGAGACATCAACTATGAAGTCTATGAGCCATATTCCGATAGGGAGATCACCAATCTCCATCCAGAATACGGCACGATTTACAAAAGGCTTGAGATAGTTGTTCCGATTTCTGTGGCGCAACCAGGGATCTATATGGTTGCGGTTGAATACAGGTTTACAAAGGAAAAGCTGCTGGGCAATACACGAGTGAAAGGGATTATAAGAACTTTTAAAACAAAAGATCATACTGTTAAAATTGAATTTGCTGCTAATGAAGCCGGTGGGCATTACGGCTATTGGTCACCAAGTAATGTAGACGGCAATGCCCGAGTTCAGTTGAGTTATCTCGCTTCAAAACAAGAAATAGTTGGAAATCTAAATTCTGAGCCATCAATAGATAAAAAAATACTGAAACGTTTTTTGGAGGACGAAGGTTTAGACGAGGAAAGCAGAAATACTCAGCTAGTCAGAAAGTTTATTGAAATAAAAGAAACTCAATTTTAATAGAAGAGTAGATGAAAAAATCAACAAGACTCAATTAGTCTGATAAATGTATGATTGTTAGAGTATTTCACAACCAAAAGCTCGAAATCCATTCTAATTTTTTCTCTCAACAGACGTAGCAGGTAATACTACTCTCTCAATTGGGCATACTGCTGCTAATTTGTTCTGGAAATCTTTAATTTGCCTACAGTGGCCGGGATAAAGGTTCTTCCTGTCGTGCCGAGATAAATCCACAACCTCGGGAGTCCCAATTGTTCCTGAAAATTTTATCATGCGTTAATAGGCTCTGAGAACTCAGACAAGATAGTCGCAATCATTACTTATCCAGTGCGGTTATATATCACCTCGCCGATTTCTTCACTTGGCAAGGATGCTTGAAATTCAATTAAACATTTTTCACACTGAACTGGTTGATCCAGGTCTTCACGGAACAAAATTATTTGGCTATTGCACTGGGGACAGTGGACTTCGTACATAATTATTGGGTCTGCGTAAATCATAGTTACCGATCTCCATCCCATTCCCTCTATATTAAAAGGTAAATATTATTTACTTGATTTCTACCTGAATGAGACAAGCAACATCATTATTGAGATCCCCTTTTAAACCAATTGCTGCCTTACATCAAAAATCGTTCCAATAAGTCTGGACGATTAAAGATAAACAGACATATCAGGAAGAATCTATACTCCTTAGTAAAATCCTACCTGTTAACTTGCCACTGGATTAATCAAAAAAAGTTTGCTACAATCTTCCCCCAAATTATACTTCTAAGACTATAATATATCTTCATTTATCAGGGAAACCGGACCCGATTAATAATGGTTTAATGTCGTAAGAAAAAGCTATGAATATATCTATTAAATATGGAACTAAACATATTGATTGGGTGGCATTGTGCGAAATTATTAGGCTTGCACCTCTGGGTACGGTTACCCGTGAACCTGAAAAATTGAAAATTGCGGCAGAAAATAGTCACACGGTCTGCTCTGCATACGCTGAAGAGAAAATCATTGGGTACGGACGTGCAATTTCAGATAGTCAATATCACTCGGCTATCTATGATATAGTCGTATTGCCTGAGTTTCAAAATCAAGGCATTGGTAAGGCAATTATGGAAGCACTTTTGGATAAATTACCTAAAGGTGGCTTAGTGTTGATATATGTCGTACCCGGAAAGCAAAATTTCTATAGTAAATTTGGCTTTGGCAACTTAAAAACCGGTATGGGCCTATTTCCAAATCCCGAAAAGTCCAAGGCACAAGGTTATCTTGAATAGTATGGAGCCGAATGATTTTCTACAACTGACTTGTGTTCCGCTACGCTTATATTGGTGAAGCTGAACGTTTCCAAATTAAATATCCCATAATTGATCAAGTGGAGTAATAAAACCTTATTCCTGTGTTCTTGATCGTCCCATAAAGCCTCACCTCTCCATCGGGACCATCATCGGCAATAGCGATAGAAATTGTTTTTTGATGAACATCCATTCCAACATATTTAGTGTGCAGTTTGTTTCCCATGACTTCCCTCCTTGTTGTAGAGTTATTGTAACGTGCTGTTACAATCTATCTTAACAGGAGTTGGGATGATCCGTTATCTGTCAGACATTATGTCTGTTTATCCTCATTTAAGGAGTTTGTCAGACAGGCCCGATATACTTCGGGCGTCATGGCGTTAAGGGCGGTTTAACTTGGCGTGGCTGACCGAGAAATTGAAGTGAGGCCGAGCAACAACACCAGTGTCAAAATGACTCTGTTCGGGGAATGTAAAGCTGCCACTCGGCGAGGATCAGTATACGCCTACATTGGAGATGCTACTTGGCATAAGACGACGAATGTTTGTCAACTTGCGACATAGGAGAGCGGTAGGGGCTTTCACGGTCATACAAAACCAGGCCCCCATGGTCGTCATCTGTCAGGTATCCAACCCAGTGTCGAGATGGTTGCTTTGACATGGAGTGGATTATAACCGGAGTGGGGTATCAAATGGTGAGCGTCCTGCTGAAAACAAACAGGATCAAGATCAACAGAAATTTTACAAGGGTTGATTTCGCCAATAAGAGCCTCTTCAATTGCTTTGGAGAGGCTCACGATGATTCCTTCTATAAAGATCTAGGCAAACATCTGGACGCAGAGTTTTATATCGCAGCTATAACTGCACCCGCTGACTTCTTTAGACCAATCATCCATAGAGGTTATATCTATTCCTTTACAATCTTCGCAGGCAAACACGAAGGTCGAAAAGTTCTCAGAGAATTGATCCTGAATTTCAGTGAGCTTTTCTTCACGTATCTTCGCACGATTATTCATAGCTCTCACCTGATGATTGCAATATTCTTTCTCCGCTCAGGTTAGTAGTCTACCCCCTTAGTCAACTATTGTATAACCTACTTCTTTTTATATCAAGTCAGGCACTTAACTCTTTGCGTAACATTTACAAATACGGATTTTATAAGTATTACCCTATAGGATCGTTTTCATGTATGACACATGGTAGAAGAGCAGACCGATTAATTGCGTGCGTCATGGTGGACAAGGAGCGGCTGGCTTGTGCTGGTCGCCCCTGTTTTTGGGAGGGCAAAATTGTAGATTAACAGGAATAGTCTACTTGGTGATCATCAAATCTTTAAGAATTTTGATTATACAGCAGGAAACTAACTTTCTAGCTGCAGGCTGGGCCATACCATTTGGCCATCGTGGTATAAGGAATCACTCGAGGTCTATTAAACTGTTGTCGAATCTTCCCAATTTTTTCTCCAACTATATGAATATCGTCTAATTTTGAAGGATTCATTCCCGCTCTCCAAGCCCATTTAAAAGTGTTTATTTCCATTGGATCAAAACCCATAATGTTGGCTGCGATCATATCGGCTGCTAGTGCGTTTTTACTTGCTATAATCAGGTTCATATTCACCAGGCTTCCACCCCCCCTTACGGAAGGCCCCTGTCCTTCCATGGCAGTGGTTGCGTCAATAACACTTAGGCCAAGTTTATTAGCCTTTACCATATCAATTGTTATCGCGGATGTTCCGGTTGGCTCCAGTTTGATACCTTCTTGATGCACCAGTGATCTCACGGTGCCATACATCATTCCCGGATATCCACCTAATCCAATGTTTTTTAACGCCAAAGTAACAGTCGCCAGACCGTGGGTCTTCATCATTGGTACTGAGCAAACTAGATCAACATCAGACATTGTTTTGTGGAGATAGATTTCTTTGAAGACAAAATTATCAGACACCTTCATTTTTACCATATTTCCTACATGAAGGTTTTCCAGCGGGATACCAAATCGTTTAGAAAGATCATCGTATCCCGTGCTTTTGAAAATATCATCTTGTATTGCCTTAAGGATATCAACGTTTTTTGTCCTGCAAACATAGCCCTGTAAAGAAGTATCAATATTTCTAATAGAGGCTGCTCCAGCTTCTCCAATACACACTTCTTTCCCGGCATTCTTCATCAATTTAGCCAATGCCTCTACTACTATGGGATTGGTTGTATCACTTGGATTAGTATTGACCAAATTTGGCTTTAACAGAATACGGTTTCTACCTTTGGCAACTTCGTTTATACCTCCAATAAGTTCAATAGCCTTTGCAGTTGCGTAATCGATTCCTTTAGACTCACTCCATTTGCTGTTGACTCTTACCACACTGACAACAGATGAATGCTTGGAAAAGAGAATCGGGTTCGGTTCATAGACAACAGGAAAAACTTCAAACTCATGAGATTTTTCTGCTTTTGCGTATATGCTCCTATGAAGTCCTAAAAAGGAAGCAAGACATGTGAGTTTAACTCCTTCAACGAGGAAATTCCTTCTCGAAATGGTCATTAAGCCTCCAATTTAATAAAAATTCTCGACTTATCGAAATCTTCTCACAAGTTATTGTCTAGTTTTCCATCCATCTCCAGGTAGGAATCGATTTGGAAACGTATCAGCATCAGCTCTACTCATCATAACCGAAAGAAGGGGTAACCAATATGAGAATTTTAAGACTATCGAAGATAGAAGTTACTCTATTTCGGTCAAAACGAATGAACGATAGTACTACCCTATTAAGCGTTTGATATTGGCAGTGTGAAGCTCTTGAGATTCCTCTTCCACCAGATGATTACATTATTCCTGTATCCCTTCAGAATCGGCCCTCCGCCCCCTTTTGGCCAACTCCGTTCATCAGACAGGAGAAACCCAACCTTTACAGCAAGGCTTCAACCTTGAACTATGTAATTATTACCCAGTAACAATGGTAATCGGGTACTAATTATTCAGCCTATTTAGAACAGATCTTAAGCACAATTGATTTGACTGTTCAGATAGTGACAATATTTCAGTGATATATTAAAAACTTCAAGAGTTACTACTTTGTGGTGTATTTTTTGCAGCGAGAAAAGTATAAGGTTTTACTAAAATACAACCGCAAAAGGAGAATTATTGATGCTGGATTTTAACGTTCAAAGCTGGGGAAACGCTTTCTGTGGATTCGGCCCGTCTTTCGGGAATGGACCATGGTTTATAAGTTGGATATTCCCCATACTGTTCTGGTTTCTGATTGCCTATCTATTAGTAAGCGTCATCAAATCTGTTTTCTCATGGAAGCTTGAAAAGACAGATGATGCAGCTTTAGATATTTTAAGAGCAAAGTTTGCGGCAGGAGAAATTAACGACCAAGAATATACCGCTAGAAAAGCAGTTCTCAACTCAAAGTAATAAATCTCGGCTTTGATGGTTATGCGGTTATCCATACCTGTCAAAGCCGATTATGCTCTTTTCTGTGGTGTAAGGATTCTTTTTGCTCTGATAATTTCAGGAACTCATCGGTGATTTTAATATTACCACATCAAAGGTGAGTATTTTAACTTTCCCCTCGGCTGAAGGTGTTTCCTGTGCATCTTCAAAATCCTGGCCCCGATCCCTGCTGTAAGATTTTTGCAAGATACCTTTAATATCCTACATCCATCATCAGCAAACCGAGGCTTGAAGATGGATTGGGTAACAAAATTTGAGATCAAACGGCAATGGCACTTTATGCCCGAATATCAGCAGCAATCGGCGGTTAAGGCGTACTGACAACAAACAACCCTGGGATCATTAATAGCGAAACCTGGAGGCTGTTACTGGCCCGTTTATTCGGGACTGGGAAGCCAGAGCGAGGGTATCCGGATATTCAGGAATCTTAGGACCGCTCATTAATCGAAACGACCATTTTCTAATAATTAATACTATCAAGAAGATCTCTTAGTATGGTGGCCGAATGCCTAAGTTTTCGTTTCTCTTCATCATCCAGTTCCAGTTTGACAATATGATGAACACCATCCTTGTTTAAAACAGCTGGCAGGCCAATGTAGACTTTCTTTTCGCATTCGTATGTACCATTATTTAGTACTGAGATTGGAATTATCCTGTTTTCATTATTAAATATTGCTGCAGTTATTCGTACCAGGGCCATCCCCACTGCGTAATACGTTGCTTTTTTCCTCTTGATTATTTCATAGGCGGCGTTTTTCACTTTATTGCAAATTTTGTCTAGATCTGCAAAACTGATTTCGTCCATTGAGTTAATGACATCCTGTATTGGCTTGGCGCCGATATTGGCATTCGACCAACAGACAAATTCGCTATCACCATGCTCACCTAGTATATACGCATGCACATTTCTTGAATCGATATTTATGATACTGGATATTTCATAACGTAATCTTGCAGTATCAAGAGACGTGCCACTGCCGATTACCCTCGAATGGTGGAGACCTGATTCTCTCCACGTTACATACGCTAAAATATCCACTGGGTTAGAAGCTACCAGTAAAATGCCGTTAAAACCGGAGGCCATGATATCATTGACGACGTTTTTGATTATAGCGGCATTCCTGTTGAGAAGTTGAATCCTTGTTTCGCCTTCTTGCTGGTTTACTCCAGCCGTGATGACCACAAGTCCGGCATCTTTACATTCACTGTAATCACCTGGCCTTATGTTCATTTTTCGTGGAGCGAAAGCAAGACCGTGGCTTAGATCCATTGCTTCGCCTTCTGCTTTGTCCCTATCAATATCAATGAGAACTAATTCTTCAATCGTTCCTTGATTTACGAGGGCATAGGCGTAACTCATTCCCACAAGCCCCGTTCCGACAATTACAACTTTGCTGTATTGCACTTAACTACCTCACTCATGGTTTAACAAATTTAAGAGGAAGACCGTTATACATTAAGAGCAGTTGAGCTTTTAGGAACAGGTCTGCCAAATCTCCTGTTCGTTTATCTGATATCGCACCATGGGGACTGGTGACATTAAGGAAATTTCCCCAGATTTACTGATAAAGATAATCGGAATGCACCTTCCGAAATACCGCGTGATAACTCACAATGAATAAGGAAAATAATGTCAACCGAGGTGCTAAGTATCCAAACAACAAAGGCTAACTGGTAAATAGGCGGCGTGGAAGTAGCAGATTCCAAAGGTTTCCGCTGCCAGTCTCGAGAGTTTAATTTGGAACTGAGGTGAAGGTTATTCCTGTTCAGGTAATTTCAACAGCTCCTCAGTAAATTTAACATAGCCAGATCTAAGGTAAGTATAGCTGACCTTCCAGTTCGCCGAATGCTGTTTCTGTAACTGCTCAATTTTCATCACCAACGATCTGATTTCGTTATGTTGCCTGTGATGAGTATCAAAGCAAATGATATTCTTTAAGAGGGCGCCGATGATTTATGTAAACGACAGGAGGTCAAATATGAAAGTTTCACGAGCAATCGAATATCACCTGCAGTATCACAAAACCAATTCTAAAAAAAAATACCGCCAAAACTTGTGAGTTTGTCCTATCTAATTTCAATGAGAGATTTGGTCACCGGGACCTCAGAAGCCTAAAAGCTGAGGAAGTCCTTTCGTTTCTGGTCTCGCTAACCAAGAACAACACTCAAGCAACCAAGCGAAACCGCTATTCGGTCCTCACTTCCTTTTTTAACTTCACGATCAATACTTCTCAGCCCGACCTGCCGAATCCATGTAACTCTGCAGTGATTAAGAAGGTATTCAAGCGCCCGCAAACGAACCAATGGCAAATAATTGATAAGGACACCGTCGATGAAATCATTTTCAGATGCCTCAACATTCGCGACAGGCTGATCCTTGAACTGATGGCTAGAGGCGGTATGAGAATAGGGGAGGTACTCAAACTAAGACCGCAGGATATTCAAGATAGAAAGCTAATTATCCAGAATCCTAAAAGCGGGAGACCAGACGAGGTGGTGTACATTCCGCGCAAACTATTTGAGCGTCTGAGGCAGTACGTGCGAGAAAACAACATCCATTCGTTCGATTCTATATTTTCTCTTTCGTATGTCTCCGCGTGGTCGATGGTAAAAAGAGCCGGAGAATTGGTAGGCATAAAGCTAAGGCCACATGATCTGAGACGACACGCAGCGACCTATGCTTCACGGTCAGGAACGCCGATCGAAATTGTGAGCAAGGTCATTCTGAGGCACTCTGATTTGTCAACCACCCAGAGGTATCTCGGCAAGGTAAATGACTCCGAAGCGATTCGGTGGATAGAGTCGCTTCACGGCTAGGATTATAAACCGATAGTTGTTGGCGCCCCATCATAGATTTGTTTGGGACAGCTATCGTCTGAGGCAGAGGTCAGCCTGGTAACATATCATGAAACACCTCTGTGGAAGCGAAAGACAGAACTGCATACCTTCGTCCTGGCAATGTTAAATTCAATGACCAATTTCTAAAATTATCTGATCAGTTTATATACGCAACAATTCAGTTATTTCTTGTTGCTTTAGCTAACTGTGCTGTCCTATATCCCTTTCTTCTCATTCCAGGTTCATTTCCCTGATAACACGATCTAATTCGATGCCATCGCGGTCTCTTAACGGTGCTTGAATTTTACTGGGTTCTGGATCGTAGGCGATAAATCCGACAATGATATCATCCCCCATTCGTCCAATTTTACGGTTGTCTGAACAGGGCTCGGATCAAGCAGAGCTGGATATGTCTCAAGTTTGATTTCGTAACTGGAGGCCTGATTCCATGCAGCTTCATCCAGTACTCCGTCAAGATTCAACGATCCTTCCAGATCAGGTATAATCAGGGGTTCAACCTGCAATAATTCGCGAAGGGCTTCTATCTGATCCTGAACCTCATTTTCATCTTCAGATTCAAGTTTCTCAGTATTTACTGCTGAAGACATTGTTGTGAAACACCACAATAGGAGAATTGATACGATAGCTCGAAAAGGAATGTAAATTCCTTGATACATACCTACCCCGTCAGGAATTTATGCCATCTAAAAGCGAGGATTCAGAAATCACTACAAATTAACAACACCTTATCTCAGAGCCGTTATTAAAGCGAAAAATCTTTTGTGCACTGTCTGCTAAAGACAGGTGATAAAGTTTGGGCGGGGCATAAACACTTACTTCTCGAGTAATCAGAACAGCAGAGCGATGCGTTACTGAATTTGATGACCCCGACTTGCCATGCAGTCGTTGTAGCTGCTAGAGTAGAGCGCCGGATCTCCTGCAGGAGCCGGGGCTGGGGGTGGTTCTTGTTGTTTCGCATTTCGCCGGGCTCTTGCTCCTCCAGCTACTGCTCCAACAGCGGCCCCAACTTCAGTCGCGTCATCGTGCTTGTCTTCATCTCCGTAACGTTCAAGAGTTCCTCCTGCAACCGCTCCAGCGGCAGCACCTCTTGCCGCTCCACGCAGCCCCGCACGGGACTGACGAGGCGAGTTTGAGGCTGCCGGCTGTTCAGGAGCTGCCGGATTATAGCCACTGAATGCCATTGCGTGCTGCTGGCAAGCAGCCTGGTCGGCTGCTAGTTTCTCCGG
This sequence comes from uncultured Desulfofustis sp., assembly GCA_905479735.1. Taxonomy (GTDB): domain Bacteria; phylum Desulfobacterota; class Desulfobulbia; order Desulfobulbales; family Desulfocapsaceae; genus JABDQA01. The sequence continues at coordinate 8,596 of CAJQNS010000024.1, read as the reverse complement.
GTCCGCTGTTTCTGACTGGCTTTGGCTGGTTATAGGTATGACTAGGAAACAAAGAGTGGCAAAAATTGTGACGCTATATTTGCAATTCATATCCAACTCCAATTGTAGAGATCATATCTCAATATCTGAAGAACCTGACCAGACATCGGTCAATCTGTTCTCTTCTTTGCCGTTCTTGCAGTGGTATACTTGTTTTCGGAGATGACAGCGTTAGAGTTATACGATGTTGTAGATGGTTCTGTTTAAGTATTACTCTTCCCTCTAGGTCTCCAATCTGCCTCTCATCTATTACCAGTCTGATATCGATCTCGGGAGTATCACGAAATCGACCAGAGAACGTACAGATTGTAGGGGTTTATAACTCCTTTTTAGTTCCTGATACGGCAGGGGATCACTTTCCACTATTTGGGTGGCAGGTAAGGATCCGGTGCCCCGGTTGGGACCGGCGGATACTTCTTCAGAGAAACCACATGCTCTTCCAATTGAGGCAGGCCAGCCTTCGTTACCCACGTATGCGGAAAGAGCACATTGTCTCGTTCCTGGGGGTCATTGATGAGGTTGTAGACCCGGGGCATAGTGTATTCTCGTAACACGCCATTCCACCCAGTCTGCTCCTTGAAATGAAGTTTCCAGTCATTCCATTTCACCGCAAATATGTCATTGCCCATATAGACAATAAAGCCATCTCGACCAGATTGATCCCTTTGTCCTAGAAAGAACTCAGCCATGTTAATGCCATCGATGACACGATCTTCTGGAACCTTACCACCAGCGATCTTGGCCAGCGTTGGGAATAGGTCCATCTCGTGCACAATTTCATCACTCACACGACCGGCCTCGATCTTGCCGGGCCAGCGAATAGCAAAAGGTACGCGTAGCGCTCCCTCGTAACCCGTAAAAAGTGTGGAACGCCACGGACCTGCCGAGCCGTGCATAGCGGTCTCCACCGTCAGTGACGTTTCGCCCGTACTCAAAGCTTCAGGACCGTTGTCAGCCGTAAAGATGAAGATCGTGTTGTCGGCAATACCCAGATCATCGATGGTATCGAGCAACTCTCCAACGTAGCTGTCAATCTGCATCAGGATGTCTCCCCACAGACCTTTACCGGATTTACCTTCGAAGTCAGGATGCGGCATGGTGGGAAAATGAGTAGCGGTGTATGGCAGATAGACAAAGAACGGTTTGTCGGATTGTGCTTGCTGCTTCATGAAACTGATAGCTCGGTCGGTCAGATCACGATCAATCAACGGTCGGTAGTCCAGACGGTAAGGACGCACCTTCTCCGGGGTCTCACCTTTCTTCCCATCCATGACGTAGGTTTCTTCCACACCGCTCTCCGAGAAACCATCCAGCGATGAGTAGACCGATTCGTCCGTAGAGTTAGGAACTCCGTACCATTCATCGAAGCCTTGATCGGTGGGAAATCTCCCCGGTGTTCGGCCGAGGTGCCATTTTCCATACATCCCCGTCGTATAGCCGGCTTCCGACAGCATTTCTGCCATCGTAACTTCCCACTGGACCAGGCCATAGACACCTTCACCGAGGGGAACAGTGCCGTTGCCACTGCGGATCGCATAGCGGCCGGTCATGATTGCTGATCGAGACGGCGTACATTGAACCTCCACGTTGAAGTTGGTTAACCGGAGACCTTCATCTGCCAGTTTGTCCAACTCGGGGGTAGCCGCACCTCTAATGATCCCCCCTCCATTAAATCCGGGTTCTCCCCAGCCGAAGTTGTCCATGAAGACCAGGACGATATGTGGCTTTTCCTGTGCAAACCCAGTAACGGAAGAAACCAGGCAGCTGCTAACAATCGTCGATGCTATCAGAAGAAGGTGGGCGCGCCGGAATATATTTGTTCTGATGAGCTTGGTTTGAAGCATAACCTGACTCCTCCCTATCTTTTTCTCATGTCAGCTGTATTTTTTATGGTAGCTTTACAGAGCCGGAGACGATTGTCGCTGCCGTACCTTACTCATCAAGGTCCCGGGTTGTACCAGATTGGTGAGGTGTAAGCGCGCTCCTGGTGGATCAGTTCCGCCTCCTTTGGAATCTCCGCTCCCAGGCGCACCTTGTCATAAAGTACCCAACGTGGTGTAGGTATTTCCAAAATCCGGGCGTAATAGAAAGCCTTCATGTTCGGATCAAAATCGGGATCGGACCAGACTGCCAGAAGCTCAGAGGCACCGATAGTGTTGGTCCAGTTTGCTGCCTCCAGATCGACGGTGTTGCCTACCGGCTCCTTACAGCGTCCGTCCTCGCCGATTGTGCGACCGTCCGATACCGCCACATCATAAATGGCCTCATGGGTTTTACCATCCTTGTCCAGCCAACCCTTGATGATCTGTACTCGATCGAGGTTGGCACCAAGCGGATCGCGCAGCGCATAGACCATGAAACTCGGCGCCTTTCCAGATGGAGCCTTGCTGAGATTGCCTCCCATTGGCACACCCTCTTGGTAGCCGATGAAAGCGGGCTCCCGGCTGCGAAGATCATTTTCTTCGAACTCCCAACCGCCGAAAAAACGGACCATGATACGAGGACCGGTAGTCGCATAAGTCTCCTTGCGCTCCATGGCGTCGAAGATCGCCTCGCGTGTATTCTCCATGGCCCAGACAGCCTGGTAGCCGGAGGCAGATAGCTCGTAGCCTTCAATGGCACCCAGTTCAGTTTTCACAAAGGGATGTTCGGCCCGCGTCGCGGAAGGCTCAACGCTGGTGGATTTCCCAAAAAAGTTGTTCTCCTCGGCCGTGGCCAGCGCGGTGTGGCTGTCCGTCGCACCAACCATGCCAAATTTGTAGGGGTTCGTACCGAGTTTCTCTTCGAGCACAAGTCCGTTCTTCAGCGCCTCGCGAGCATATTCCCGCTGCAGCATGTCTTCCTTTTTTAGTTCCGTGAGGTCGAGGTTGCCCTTGTCCAGGGTCTCGTAGTCGGCAAACTCATCATCGGGAGACAGGAACGAATGAGTCTCGCCGTCACCTTTGATCTGGGTCACCTCGTATAGCGGTTCCCATTTGGCTCGCAGTTCAACATAGTTTTTGTCAACCTTGCCGCCTGCATAGGTGTCCTCCATGGGGAATAACCAGCCGTTGGAGAGGTTGCCGTTATGTGAAATAGCAAGTGCCTGACCGCCGGTTTTGGACTCATAGTCTGCCAGCCACTGGTAGAGGTCCAGCGGGTCTTGAGTGCCCAAGGGAGGCTGAGTGGTCAGCGGAATCACCTGGCGCGCCCGGACCCCGTCGTCACGCAAAATCACGTTGCGGTGCAGATTGAAGCCTTTAGGGACCGATGTCCATTCGTAGCCAATCAGGGCCGTAAATCTGCCCGGCTCGTTATACTGATCGGCAGTTCTGGTAATGTCGTCCCAAAGACTGTTATAAATGGAGGAACCGGGAGAGTATTGCTCAAGGAGTTCCTCGGGAATGGTCATCTGGGAAAAATTGGTGATCAGGTCAAAAGCGGCCTTGCCGGCCGCCTCGCCTCCCTTTTGAAAACCCTCAGCCCACTCCTTGCCCTTCGGGATTGCCATCACGTTGGGAGCCCCACGTTGGATGTCAAAGGCGATGCCCATCATGTCCGAATGATCAGCAATTACCAGCCAATCAAGGGGCCTGCCCAGTTTGACTGGCAACCCGGTCGACGACCTTATCTCCTCACCGCGCGCAAATCGATAAGCATCCTCGTGACCCAGGATGTTTCCAAACAACCCGGCATCAAGAGACACTCCAGTATGCAGATGAGTCTCTCCCCAGAAAATCTGGCTGGGGAAGGTACGCTGAGCATACGGTGAATAAGCTTTGCCGGGATAGAGCCCTTTTATAACTTCAGGATCGGGGGTCCCCATGTCAGACGCCATTGCTACGACTGGCAATGGCAGTAGCACCAACGATAGGAAAAATATTTTCAGAAAATCATGTTTAATACTCATCTTCTTTCCCTCCTGTTTAAAGTAGATATGTCGGACTATATGTTTGAATTTATTGATCTTCTGGTGATTGACAAGTCAGTCCAATTTTGGGGTAATCCAATATCAATTCGATTTATTATAATTATCAATAATTGTATTTCAAATAATTCTTTTGTATTCAAAGTTTTCATAAAAGATGGTTCGATTTCCACAGTAACTCTCTTTTCCAGGATCTTATTAGAAAGGAGACTGATAGATTGAGCTACGGGGTTATTCTGTTAGATCAATCATTCCTTCAACTGCCTCATCAGAACCCTTTTTAGATGAATGCCTGCGGAATATGGATCGGATGATCGAGGTCGCTGCTATTACGATAATGATAACTAAACCAATAGCGAGTCCGATTGCTCCAAATATCAGAGGGCGAGTCCACTTTGAACTATAGACAGTTCGAGGTTCCTGGACAATCAGCGTCTTGTCTATATACAAGTCGCTGGCATTGAATAGGGCTAGGGTGCTAAGTTCCAACTTTATTTTAGCAATTCGCTCCCTAGTGTTGTCCAATCCAATTTGTACAGCTAAAAGTTCTAGTGGTGAGCCAGGAGGGACATCAGAAGAGGATAATGAATCCTCAAGTTTCTGTAACTCTGCACGCTGACGTTCAAGTGATTGTCTACGATCCGCCTGCACTGCCTGAAGTTTTTCAAGGCGGCTATTGTGCAAGTTAATCTCCGGCCCAATCACCTTCTCCAAAAAGGCTATTGACTTCTCGGGACCAACTCCAGAAACCGTTGGTGTTACAACATCACCATCAATGATTGTCCCTATCAGTAGAAAAGTAGGATATTCCTCCCTTAGTTCGACAGAAGTAGCCCTGAGGCGAGCTTTAAGTTGTGTCTCACTAGCGAGAGGAACTGGAATAGGGCTGGTTGGAGTTGCAAATGATCCAATTTTAAAGCTGCAAGAGGCAACATTTCGCTCCGGGAACAGATATTGGCTTAGTATGCCGAGCACTACGCATATTATCGGAATGACAAGGAGGAAGAATTTAACCCGCCCAAGCGCCACAATAACTTGCGGGGTATGTTTTGTGACCGTCTCCTCAGCTTTATCAATTAATCCCATGCCCTACAGTCCCTCTCAGCTTGTTGTCATTCACCTATTTTACAGAATGTATTTTAGGAATATCGACAGAGCAATTTCCGAAAAGGTGCTTCTTCTTCAAAAACTGCATAATTAGCAACATATGTCGTCATAAGGGCAATGGCAATGTTGGTTATTTTCTTTGTTAGAAGGGCATAGGTTTCCCCTGAACACTTTTGTGTTGTGTGGGTATTGGAGGTTGAAAATTGTTCCTGATAGGTTATTTCCTGCTACTTAGCATTGAACTTGATATTGCCAATTCAAGCCTCTTGAATTTCATTGGAGGGAGGTTCTGTAACATATCAGGAATAACCTTCTCCAGATCATTTCAGAGAAATGCGAACCTTCGATATGGCAATAACAAGTTTAATTTTCTGTGAACGTCGGCAAGTCAATTGGAAAGATTGGTGGCCCGGCAATTTACAGCTTATTTTGATTCTCTTGTCATATATCGGTTTTCAATTTGAAAAATATCTGATGTGGAAATCATTTCAAACCCAAATTTTCTGTAAAAACTAACATTTTCATCCAAATCGGTTTCTAAGTAGGCGCTTGCTGAACACTTATCAACTTCCTCACAAAATCGTTCCATAAGAGTTGAACCAACACCTAATCTGCGGTGAGATGGTAAAACGCCAATGGGGCCGAGATGCCAATGTTGTTCTTTAGGGTCCCTGATTGCCCACTCTCTTAGCCACACAGATTTCCTTGTATTGGTATCTTTCTCGTCTCTCAGTTCTTCAGATTCACCCTTTGTGTTCTTGCCGACGCAAGAGTTCATCCTCATTACCCCTACTATCTTCTTTCCTTCCTTCGCAAGAAAGACTATGCCAAGTCTTTTATAGAAAAGTTCAAGAAACATTTTTTCAATTTCCGCGCGCTCATTTTCACCATTACCACCGAAAACAGCAATATGCATAGGATTGTTTAACATAGCAAGGCTGAGTACTTTTGCAGACTCTTGGACGTCCTTATTTTCCAAGAAGGAAATAAGAAAATTGTTCATATTGTTCCCCTAAATATTTACAGGAAACACCTAAAGCGGCTCAAACTTTTACTATGCTAGCCTTCTCAGAGGAAATGTCAGATTAAATCTGAACTAATACAACTTATTTTCACAATGTTACGACTATCTTTCCTTTGAAACGTCCTTCGCTAAAATATTGAAAAGCTTCAGCCGTCTTTTCTAGAGGGAAACATTTATCTATGACCGGTTTTATTTTGCCCATCTCATGAAGCTCGACGAGATAATTCAAATCTTTATTTGCTTTGTAACCTACAATATACATTCGGTATTTTTTTGATAGTTTTCCGAAGCATACAACCTGAAGGATTCGAGAAGTTTTTCCTCCTACCGTTACATACCTACCATCCTGGTATAATGCACGCTTATAGTCAAAAACAGAACGATCTGTTTTTACGTCAAAAATTAGATTATATTTCTGTCCATTCCGAGTGAAATCTTCTTTTGTATAATCAATCACGTGATCTGCGCCAAGAGTTCGCATCATGTCTAACTTCACCGTGTGATCCACAGCGGTTATCTCAACATCGAATAATCTTGCTATCTGAATTGCCAATGTACCAGTGCTTCCGCCACCACCATTGATCAAAACCTTTTGTCCAGATTTAATCTTTCCAACATCAATAAGACCTTGTACTGCGAGATTGCCCCCATGAGAGAGGCATGCGGCTTCCTCAAAGGTCATTGCTGACGGTTTCAAAATCAGTTCGTTTTCACACGCACAAACATTCTCAGCAAACGCACCCCACCCTCCCTCTGACAGGTCACCGAACACCTCATCTCCAACCCTTAAATGTCTAACGTTGCTACCTGCTGCTTCAACCTGCCCGGCTATGTCACACCCATGCAGCTTATTGCTTTTAGGCTTTAACAAACCGCTGATATAGCGATATTCCAGTGGTCTTCCTGATAACATGTCCCAGTCCCATGAATTTACTGATACAGCATGTACTTTCACCAAGACTTCATCATCGTTGGGAATCGGTTTTGGTATATCCTCGAGCCTGAGAACATCAGGTGATCCATATGCATGATAGACAATAGCTTTCATAAATGTATTTTCATGATTTTTCAAATTAGCCTTTTCAGCTGTTGAGCCTTGAACTTAACATTGAGCCTGTAGAAAAAGGTTAAGTACCTTGATATTATTGTAAATAATAGGTATATTTTGCTCTGTATTGTCAATTAGACCACTGAACATTTAAAAAGATGTCAATCAGCGTTTAAAATTGACCCCTTTCAGCGTGCAATTTTGACCCCCTAATTGATAAAAAAAATCAGGTCCTTTTCTTGATTCTGTAACTCTCATTTCCAGCGGCAATATTAACGATTTGGCTGAAAAGTAAGACGTAAATAACGTCCTACCTCAACCATTTGTTATGTCCAGTTAGCTTTTACACTTGTGCTATAGCCATTTCTCCAGCATGTTTCGTGTGACTTCGGATAGGCGTCTTTGTGCCTCTTCGTTCCTAGTCGGTGGCCAACTTTTTTTGATTTTCCGGTGATGGACATATTCACCGTCGATGCTCTTTGCCTCTTTCGATAAAGCAAGCCAGACCGGCGTATCCGCAGCCTGTTCTGGTTTTTCCCCAATGAACAGACCGACAATCGGAACGATCACATTCATCGGGAAAGGATAATCCGATTTAGCAATAGTCGTTTTCACAAATCCAGGATGGATGCAGTTAACCGTTATACCTGTATCTTTCAGCTTGTTGGAAAGTAAATAAGTGAATGAGGTCAGCATGTGTTTTGATTGGTAATAGGCGAAAGTGCTTTTATATCTATTGTTTTTGCAATTGAGATCATCCCAGTTGATTGGAGCTTTGTGCATTATGGAAGAAATGTTGATAATACGTGATTCACCAACTTGTGAAGCGGTCTGTTCCATTCTCTCGATTAGATGATGGGTAAGTACAAAAGGGGATAAGTAATTTAATGCTAGGGTGGATTCAAATCCCTCGGAGGTAATTTTGTAATTCGGGAAGTGATTTCCCGCATTGTTGATCAGAACATCCAGCCGGTCAACCATTTTACTGATCCTTTCTGCAGCCTCAACTGTGTCCTTCATGCGAGAGAGGTCAGCAATAACAAATTGACCTCGTCCTCCCTTGTTCTCGACCTCCTTGAGCAATTCACTTGCCTTGTTTATATTGCGAGCAATAAATACTAAAAAGGTGCCCTTTTCGGCTACCTGAAGTGCGGTTGCTCTTCCTAGCCCACTGGTAGCCCCGGTAATGACTACAGTTTTACTTGCCATGTACTGATGCTCCATTCGGTTATTTGAGGTTAACATATCATAGATATGTAGTCCTTTCCTTGCTCAAGTTTATCACCGGAAATCTTAATCGAAGCTCATGGCTGAATCACATAGAATAGGGTTATCAATAGTTGCACTCCAGCGGCACTTCCACCTTCATCATAAAATATTGCAATTATTGATAAACCTGAAGAACTGAACTGCGGGATTGATGCTGGGATGTAGTGATCTGGGGCGAAAAAAAGGCACACCTCTCCTAAAT
>CAJQNS010000023.1 GCA_905479735.1 uncultured Desulfofustis sp. | reverse complement strand
ACCTGCTCAGGCTGCAGCCCCTGCCTGACCACTTCCTCGAGCAGTAGACCGCAGGCCGGCGAGGTTCCCACATCGATGAAGAGGGCCTCGCCCTTTTCTATCATCAGTTGGCTGGCTACCATGTGAGCGCTGATGTAATGCGTATCTATCGTCTGGGGTTGGAGTGGAAAACCCGAGCGGAGATCATTCATTGCAATCCTCGTTCAACTCGAAAACTTTCAAGTGATCCGTTGCTGTATCGTGGTTATTCAAGGTCTATTTTTTTTTTGCAAGGTGACCCATAAATACCTACTATGTTTTGTTATGGAGGGGAAATTATAAGAATTAAACAACAGGAAGTCTCTCAGATATTGTCGGATGGTACAGGAACAAATGTGGGCATGTAAAGCATCGGAAAGCCAATACACAATCGAGTTCTAACCCAATTAGCGATTGAGAGATGATGGAAATTTGGTATAATAGCATTACTACATTGTAGTAGTATTTTGGTTGCGCTTTGAGTTTTAAGAGGAAACCTGAAGGGATTAGATGCATAATTGCTAAAGGAGGCTCTCATGGGAGAACAATCTGGCAGTAAAGTTGTGGTGGATGTTGGAAAATGGGAATGGTCGGAGCTGATCAAGAAAGAAGATTGGTGGGCCGTCTGGCTTGGTTTTTTCATTCTTTTGATGGGGGTTCTCATCTATTTCCCTCATGCCGATGAGATGAAGACCGAGCTGGTTGACATTGAAGGGAAATATCTGGCGGACGCCCAGAAAACTGACAAATTCAAGACCATCGGCTGGTATCAGCTCAATGATGCCAAGCAGGGTGTCAAAGCCAAAAACATAGGTGCCGGTAAGTGGTTGGCGACGTTTTCCAAGAAACCCTACGGCTGGAAGACCAACCCGCTTGATGCATTTTTTATGACTCAGGAAGCCGCGGACGCCAAGAAGGCATCGGCAGTGACTAAGTACGAATCAGCCAAAGCGGCTGAGGAGACAGCACTGACCGCGGCCCAGGCCGCTGAGGCCACTGCGGAGGCAGCCGGCTTCAACGACACGGCACTGAACGAGGCGGCCAAAACGTCGATCGCCGACTGGCGCAATGCCTGGTTAAAAGCCAGTAAGGCAAAAGCCAAAACCAAGGTAAGCCCTTACAATCAAGTGGGCTGGCTTATTTTCCTCGGCGTATGCTTCGCTGTGTTCTTCGGTGTCGGCATGGCAGCCATGGGGAAATCGTTTAAAGAATTCGTGATTGGCTTCAGCTTTGTTTATCTGGTGGCTGTGCTGGCCTATCTGGCAAGTTCTCAGGCAACGATGAAGACCTACGGTGTCGGTTACGCATTCTGGGCGATCTTCGGCGGCATGCTGATTTCCAACACGGTCGGAACTCCCAAATGGGCGATGCCGGCAGTGCAGACCGAATATTATATCAAGACCGGCCTGGTGCTTCTTGGTGCCTCGATCCTGTTCGAGAAGATTATCACCATCGGTACCGCCGGCATCTTCGTCGCCTGGGTGGTGACGCCCACCGTCTGGCTGGTTACTTACTGGTTCGGTCAGAAGATCGTAAAAATGCCGTCCAAGCGTTTAAATGCGACGATTTGTTCGGATATGAGCGTCTGCGGAGTCAGTGCGGCAATTGCAACGGCCGCAGCCTGTAAGGCGAAAAAAGAGGAACTTACGCTGGCGGTCGGTTTGTCGCTGGTGTTCACCTCTATCATGATGATCGTTATGCCGGCAATCATCAAATCGACCTTCCCGGTGGACAAGCAACTTATCCTGGGCGGCGCCTGGATGGGCGGTACCATCGATGCCACCGGTGCAGTTGCGGCTGCAGGGGCATTTCTCGGTGAGAAGGCTCTCTATGTGGCGGCAACCATCAAGATGATCCAGAACGTGCTGATCGGTGTGATCGCTTTCTGTGTAGCGCTTTACTTTACTACCAGGGTAGAGGTGGAGGAAACGGGTAGAAAGGTCGGTCCGATGGAGATCTGGTTCCGATTCCCGAAATTCGTCCTCGGTTTCATCGGTGCATCGATCATTTTTTCATTGATCTACACTTCGTTAAATAGTCAGGTTGCGGGTCTTGGTCCGGCCATGATCGACCAGGGTGTGGTTAAAGGAATGGGTGATTTTTTCAGGGGCTGGTTCTTTGCCCTCTCTTTCGTCAGTATTGGTCTGGCCACCAATTTCCGTGAGCTCAAGGAGCATTTTGTCGGCGGCAAGCCATTAATCCTTTATGCGTTTGGACAGTCATTCAACCTCTGTCTGACCTTGATCGTTGCCTACATCATGTTCTATCTGGTATTCCCGGAACTGACTGCAACAATTTAGGCTGAAATCCCCCGCCCGGGCTCTAGCCCGGGCGGGACAAAAGAGCAAAAGATGAACAGCAACGACAAACCACAGATGGGGCTGATTAAAGGCTGGGCTGTTCTCTTGTCAGTGTGCTGTTTTGTTTATCTGTTTGCCGTGAAAATAGGACCTTGGCTGCTGCCCCATATCTGGGGTTTGGAAAAGATCGCTGAGGTCGTCGAGGAGCAAAACATCGATGCCGGTGCCTACTACTACACCGAAATCGAAGGTGCCTATCAGGGGCAGCAGTATCTGAGCCAATCACTGCAACTCATGGCACCGGATCAGTACGGTTTGACACTGCCGTTTCTCCTGGGTATCGCTCTTTGTCTGCTCATTCTCTATTTCGGCATGAAGTCGCTTCCCCGCTGAGTGGAAATGGACGCCGATCTTGATATGAACCAGGATCTTATCCTGGCCCACGAGCGCCAATTTGCCGGCCAAGTGGCTGGTAAGGTGGTGGACAGACCGGTCCTGGCCATGTGGATGATCCTCATTCCGATCTTTTTCGTCTTCTATTTTTTTCAACTGAAACGTTACAAAAACGGTTTGAAGGAGTTCTCGAAGAACTATCTGATCACCCGTGAGCGGACTCTTGAAGCGGTCTGCACGGCGCGCAGCAGTCATGCGGATGCCGATATCGATGAGTTGGTGGCACTGAGTGACTCACCGGCCGAGGCAAAGGGTGAATACCGTCTCTGGATTGAAGCCCTGGTCGACCACTTTGGGGCGTTGATCCGGGTGTCTGGCTCCAGCTACGAAGAGCTGGTAAGAGCTGCCTACCGGAAAGAGTCGAATTACCAGCTTGCCCTCAACCGGCTCACCCTTACGGAAAATGATTTCAACCGGGCCTTGACCGCTTATCTGCCGGGAGACCAGCTAAGCATCAGTCAGGTAGTAGAGGCCATGGGCAAAAGCGTCAAAGAGATTCGGCGCTCCCAGGCTGCCGAAATATTCTCCTGAGAAATAGCACTCCTGCTCTCTCCTTTTTCTGCTTAGGCTTTGCCGGTCGTATCGTCACCAAAACCTACTTCAGGCAGTTCCCGCTGGGTGGCCAGATCCAGTGAAAAATAACTCTGCTTCTGGAAGCCGAATTTGCTGGCAATGAAACTGGCCGGAAATGATTCTACCAGGGTGTTGAGTCGGGCGACATAGCCGTTATAACGATGACGGGCGCTTTGAATATCTGTTTCGATCTCGGCCAGGCTCTTCTGCAGCTCGAGAAAGTTCACGCTGGCCTTGAGGTCGGGGTAGGCTTCGGCCACCGCCAGAAGATTGCTCAGCGAGTGAGTAACCTGACTCTCGCTTTCCATGCGCTCGTCCACCGAATTGTCGGGCTTCATCTGGTTAGTCTTGTTCTCGAAGATCTCACTTTCATGCTCGCTATAGCCCTTGATCGCCGACACCAGGTTGGGAATCAGGTTGAATCTTCTTTTCAGGGCCACATCGATGGAACTCCAGGCTTCTTCGATAAGGTTCTGGTACTTGATAAATTTATTGTAGGTGCCGATCAGCCAGCCGCAGATGACAATGGTCAAAAAAGCAGTGAGAATGATGAATTCAGGTCTCATGGTTATTCCTTTGAGTTTTTGGGTTGTCGTCTTACTAGAGTTCCTATTGGTTTTTCGGACGTTCAGGCCTGCGGGTAAAGTGATTCGCCTGTTGTGCTGTCAGCTTCATTCTGCTGTTCAAGCCCCAGCCTGATCCTTCAAGAATGGTACTTAAATCTCGCCGGGAGAGACGCACATAGGCCGAGATGGCGGTCGGCACGACGATCAGCGCGGCGATCAGCAGCAGGGCAGAGAGAACTGTCTTGGCGCTCATCGCAGATACCGTCTGGGTGATAAACGCAAGAGAAGAGCCAAGTGCGGCCAACGCTACACCTCCTATTCCAAACAATGTGCCTGTGCTGGTTTCTTTCTTCTTATCTTTGTCTTTCTGCTTGAACAGCTGTTCCTCTGCCGTTGAAGAGAATTCCTCGAGCCGCGAAAAGAAAGTTTTTTTGATCCGGATAAACGGGTCCGCAACTGCTTCGCTCACACTGATAGGGTTTTCGACGATATCAACTACCTTTGCGTGAAGTTCGTTGCCGTTCAGATCGTTGAAAATCCCCCATTTATTAAGATGAAGTGTGCCCCGGTTGCCGGCGGTGACCGGAACGGCGATTTCGTGCACTTTCGAACTATCGGACCCGAACAATTCACAATAGAGCACGAAGATATTAGAATTCTTGCAGGTGTCGATGTGATGCTGCCGGTCGGCTACCTTCACGGCCATGGTGAAATGCCGCCCATCCATTACCAGCGTACCTTCCTCGAAAAGTGCCCGCCGGGCAGGGTCATAAAGATGCGGGAAACTGACAAAGCTGTTGACCAGGGGCAGCATGTAGGCCTGATAGAGGATCAACCGTTCTACTTCACAAAGGTTTTCCAGGATAATTGCTGTCTGATGACTCTTATCTATGAGTTCTTCAAGGCTGTCTTTGAAACTTGGGTCGGCTATATAGTCTCGGATGGCTTCATCGCCAAGCGTCTCGACGCTGACCCCGGGTTTACGCTTTTTCCATTTTGCATAGGGTTTGACGAGCTGCTGCAAAGTTGAAAAACCGTCCTTATCCAGCTTGGTGGTGTTTTCTCCTAGCAGAGGCTTGACGATCTGACCCACAAAACTCTGCAGATCCCCGGCGAAATAGGGATTGATTTTTCCAATCAGATCAAGGCTGCCGTCATCACTCAGGAGCGCGAGCGGGGCGGTACTGAGATACGATTCGGCATCCTCGATATTAATCAGGTTGTAAGCAAGGTTTGCTTCGGGATTGTTCATGGCGCGATCCAGCAATTCCGGATTGAGCCGCTTGATGTCGCAGAGTAGAAAATATTGGTAGAATTTGTCCCTCAATTTATGGAAGAGCTCATAGCCATTTTTTGTGGCGGGGCCAAGCACCAGTATCTCAGTGGCCTCATCAACGCCTATTTCACCAGCCTCCAGCCGCCAAGCCAGGTAACCTTCACACTGGTCGAGAAAGTTTGCCAGTGAATCTTTGTCCACCCCGACACGACCGCCGCGATGATTTACTCCGCCCACGGTGGAAACGATATCGACAATGAAGGATCTAATTCTTTCATCATCTGCTGCTTCGGGCAGGACGATGCCGGCCTGGTCGAGTCCGCCCTTCAATACTTCTTCCTTGATGGTTCTGACCTGGGGCAGGGTGATGAAATCCGATGTTTGGTTGAGCCGCTTTAGTACTTTTTCTGCGGAAGACCTTATTTGCCGACCCGCTTTGCTGACTTCGCTGACTGCGGCTAACGGCAGACTGGTGTTGTTTTCCTTAATGGAGCTATGGTCTTTCAGATTTTCGAGCAGATAACGTATTCCGTCTTTGATTTCTTCAGCGCGCAGACGCTCATCACAATCGGAGTCAAGGAACTCAAGGAATATCTTATCGGTTTTCAGCGTTGAGCATGGTGCAGTTGTGGCAATCCACAGAGCCTCGTCGAGTTCCAGAATTTCTTCGAGGTCCTGGTGATTCTCAATGCTGAAGTGATAAGAATCGCCTAACTTTTTAAAAGAGGAAGTATTTTCGCTAGCCGTGTCCCTTGGCATTATTTTGTCAGCCCCCGGCATGCCTGATCTGTACTTTTGTAGGTTGAGGTGGAGAATCGCTCCTCGAAGCGCAGACTTAAGCTATACATTTTTACCATCATGTGCAAGTTTACCGCTACTTTCCTGGCGACATTTTCCCTGTTTAGTGATAGTCTTGGTTCCGAAAAAATTGTCGGGTTTCAGGCTGTAATCGAGTGTTGGAAAGATCTTGAAAGAGTCTTTGTTGAGGCTCTTTAACTAATTGAAACAAGAGGAAATTATGGGCCAATCCATAAAACATTTATATCGCCGTGTTGATGCAGGTCGGGAGTATTGTTTCAACATTGCCTTGTCAGAACAGCTAAGTGAAGAAGAGCTCGACTGTCTGCGTCTGATTCTTGCCGACGGCTTTTTAATCGAGACGGTGAGCGAAGAAGCTTCTCTGACCGGCGAGCGTGTGGTTGAGGTAGGTCCACGGCTCAATTTTGCCACCGCCTGGTCTTCGAATCTGGTTTCCATCTGTCAGGCAACCGGTCTGAGTAAGGTGGTCCGGGTAGAGCGTTCACGGCGCTATCTGGTGCCCGACGGTGCAGATATCGAAGATTTTGTGGACAACGCCCATGACCGGATGACCGAGTGTCAATACTTGGAACCACTCACCACTTTCGAGACCGGTGTTATACCTGAGGCAGTGTATGAAGTCGATTTGAAATCCACAGGACCGAACGGGCTGCTGGACATACCGGGAATATCGATGGATGAGTTCGACCGCAACCTCTACTACGACTATTTCGTCAACCAGCAGGGTCGAAATCCCACCATCGTCGAGATCATGGACCTCAACAATGCCAACTCAGAGCATTCCAGGCATGGTTTTTTCAAAGGCCTTCAGGTGATAGACGGGGGCGAGGTTAAATCGACGCTGCTGGACCTGGTCAGCGACACCCTGGAGGCAAATCCGAAAGGTTCGATCATCGCCTTTAAGGACAACTCCAGTGTCATCGAGGGGTATCAGATCACCACAATAAGTCCCGAGAAACCTGGGGAACCATCGCCGTTTGCACCGGTGAATGCCACCTATCATCCGCTGCTGACCGCGGAAACGCATAATTTCCCCACCGGGGTAGCGCCTTTTCCGGGTGCTGAAACGGGAACCGGCGGCAGAATCCGCGACGTCCAGGGTACCGGCCGTGGCGCTTACGTGGTGGCAGGCACGGCTGGATACTGTGTCGGCAGCCTTAAGATTCCCGGCTACCCGCTTGATTGGGAAAAGGAAAATAAACAGCCCGCCAACCTGGCTACTCCGCTGGAGATAGAAATAGAGGCCAGCAACGGGGCTTCAGACTATGGCAACAAGTTTGGTGAACCGCTGATCCAGGGGTTTACCCGCTCATTTGACATGCGCCTTAAAAACGGCGAGCGCTGGGGGTTTCTGAAGCCGATCATGTTCACCGGCGGTGTGGGACAGATCGATGCTCGTCTGACCGAAAAGAAGGCCCAGGAAAAGGGTATGCTCATCGTCCAGATAGGCGGGCCCGCCTACCGGGTGGGATTCGGCGGAGGTGCCGCTTCGAGCATGCTGCAGGGCGAGAATGTCTCGGCTTTGGATTTTGATGCGGTGCAGCGCGGCGATGCCGAGATGGAGCAGAAGATGAACCGGGTAATCCGGGCCTGCAACGAGATGGGCGGTAAAAGCATCATCGACGTGATCCATGATCAGGGTGCCGGCGGTCCGGCCAATGTTCTCAAGGAACTGGTGGAAGAGTCCGGCGGCAGAATTGATATCAGGAAAATAAACGTCGGCGATCCAACCATGTCGGTACTCGAAATCTATGTTGCCGAGTACCAGGAACGCGCCGGCTTGCTGATAAGCCCTGAAAACATTTCACAATTCCAGGAGATATGCCGACGCGAGAAGGTCAATTGCGAAGTGCTTGGCGAGGTTACGGGCGATCTGCGCTTTGTCGTCAACGACAGCCAGGACGGTACCACCCCGGTGGACATTGATCTCGATGCACTGCTCGGTTCGATACCCCAGAAGACCTTTACCGATGCCCACAGCAACGGCCGGACCAAGCCGGTGCTTCTGCCCAGGGATATCACCGTCAAAAAGGCGCTTGCCAAAGTTTTCAAACTCGTCTCGGTGGGTTCCAAACGATTTCTGACCAACAAGGTCGACCGGGCAGTGACCGGTCTTATCGCCCAGCAGCAATGCTGTGGCCCCCTGCAGCTCACCGTTGCCGATTCGGCGGTCATTGCCCAGAGTCACTTTGGCCACACCGGTGTCGGTACAGCTATCGGTGAACAGTCGATTAAGATGCTTGTGGACCCAGCCGCCGGTGCCCGGATGGCGGTCGGCGAGGCGCTGACCAACCTGGCGTCGGTGGTGGTGGAGGATATTGAGCGGATCAAATGCTCGGCAAACTGGATGTGGGCGCCGAAACTGCCTGGTGAAGGTGTGGCCATAAGAGATGCGGTCAA
>CAJQNS010000022.1 GCA_905479735.1 uncultured Desulfofustis sp. | reverse complement strand
ACTCATTCAACGCTCCTCTGCTGTTGCAGTCTGTTAAACTGCACTCTTGATTTCAGGCCGTGCGGTAAACTATTTCCCGGTAATTGAGGCGATATCCTTACGTAATTGATCGGCCTGCGGGTTGGATACGGTTTTGCGGATAAGGATATCCGTAGGGCTCACCGCCTGGCCATAATAGGCTTCATTGAATTTGTCTTTGGTTTTAACCACTGCTCCAGAAAGAGAGACCCCGGCGAAGGCGCCTTTGGACCTTGCATATGACAATACATCAGCAGTTGCAGCTGAAGCGCCTCCACCCACCGGTCCAGCTGCCAAGGTTATATCTGCTCCGAGCTTAAACGAACTCGCCAAAAGTTTTTCCATTCCCCGATCGCTCATGACGAGCAATATTATCTCAGAGGCTTCACCACCAAACTGTAGTCCAAACGATAAGGATCCAACGGTGTAAAAAGCGGGGTTGCCCCATGTACCAGATGCCGCCTCATGCGCCAAGAGGGCTCCGGAGCCGCCCGAGCCACCAATGAAAAAAGCACCTTGAATACTCTGAGGTATAATCATGATGGCTTTTGCTTCTTTTACCTTTTCGCGGAACCATTCCAGATCAGGATCGGAGGCGAAACTGTTAACCACTGTCGTCGCCTTGCTGATCAGATTCTCGGCCTCGACTTTGTCGTCGCAAAAAGCTGTGGTGCTGAACAGGGTGATTGCCAATAAACTTGCCAGGATGATTGATGCTCTGCGTATCATGTTGTCTTCCTCCCGATGGATGTGGGTGTCTGAGGTCCTGTGAAGTCCCCAGGTTAGGATAGATTTGGCCGGCCGAAAAGGCTGCGGCCGCGGCGTCTTGAAAAAGACATAATAAACATAGTCATTATAGTTGGTCTTGCCATGCTTCTGGTGCTGTTTGTTAGGAAAGTGATGAAGGGGTGGTGCGGCCATATTCGGGATTTGGAACCTCATTTCTATTGAGTGAGCAGCGCTGCTCGTGGAAGCAGGTTCTCCTGAGGCCTGGAGATTGCATTTTTCCCTTAAGGGATTATTTGTGTCGGGTACATAAGCCAGCCTGATCAACCATTACCTGCCAGAGAAAGGAGCATAACATATGAAAGCAATCGGCTATCAGAAATCACTGCCAATCGAACAAGCTGAGTCCCTGCAGGATATCTCCCTCGCAGACCCCACCCCTTCCGGACGTGACCTGCTGGTCGAAATCAAGGCCATTTCCGTCAATCCGGTGGATTCAAAGATGCGTATGCGGGCCGAACCAGCACCGGGAGAATGGCAGGTTCTGGGGTGGGATGCGGCGGGCATCGTTCGCAGCACCGGACCTGAGGCGGAACTTTTTACACCGGGAGATAAGGTTTGGTATGCCGGCGCTATCGACCGTCCGGGAACCAACAGTGAGCTGCATGTTGTTGATGAACGGCTGGTTGGCTCTGTACCGGCGACGCTCGATTTTGCCCAGGCCGCAGCCTTGCCGCTGACCAGCATAACAGCCTGGGAGATACTTTTCGATCGGCTGCAGGTTGCCCGGGATGAACCTGGTGACGCCACGCTTCTGATAATTGGCGCCGCCGGTGGAGTCGGGTCGATCATGGTCCAGCTGGCCAGACATTTGACCGATCTTCGGGTGATCGGCACCGCATCACGGCCTGAAACCCGCAGCTGGGTAGAGAAACTGGGGGCCCACGAGGTTATTGACCACAGCCGCCCTCTCAGCGAGGAGCTGAAAAGGATAGGCGCCGCCGCGCCGCGCTTCGTGGTCGGCCTGAATAAAACAGATCTTCATTTCAAGCAGATCGTCGAGGTGATCGCTCCCCAGGGTAAATTCGCCCTGATCGATGACCCGGAACCGATTGATGTCCGTCTGCTCAAGCGCAAAAGCGTGTCACTGCACTGGGAGCTTATGTTCACCCGGTCGTTGTTCACCACTCCCGACATGATTGAACAGCATCGACTGCTTGAAAAGGTTTCCAGGCTGGTTGATGAAGGTGTGCTGCAGACCACTTTCAACGAACACTTTGGCACCATCTGTGCCGACCACCTGAAGCGGGCCCATGCCCTCTTGGAAAGTGGCCGATCCTGCGGTAAAATCGTTCTCGAAGGTTTCAAATAGGCCTGCCGGTGCGTGACGGGCGGCAGGAGTCAAGGTTCTGTTGAGCTGAAAATATCTAGAGGGAGAAGGAAATGAAAAAAATTCTGATCGGAATAGCAGCCCTATTGATTGTTGGTGCAATCGCTCTCTACCTGCTGGTCGGAAATCTGGACAAGATTCTCAAAGGTGCCATTGAAGGAGCGGGGTCGGAGCTGCTCGGAGTACCGGTTACGGTTGCGTCGGTTGAACTTGACCTGAAGAGCGGTATGGGGCAGATTTCCGGGATCACCATCGCCAACCCGGTCGGTTACAAGGCAGCAAATGCCTTTCGGATGGACACGATCCGCTTGGGCCTTGATCTCAGTTCACTTCGCAAGCAGCCGATCGTCATCAGGGAGCTTAATATCCAGAGCCCCACGGTCGATCTTGAGGTAAACGAACAGGGTGGCTCGAACATGCAGACCCTGCTTGACAATATCAAACAGAACAGCGCCAAAACGGATGAGAAAGCAGCCGAAGAACAGCCTTCTCAGGAAGAGACGGATACAAAAGAACCGGTAAAACTCAGTTTCACCAAGCTGGCGATTACCGGGGTGACGGTCAACGGCGTGGTCCCCGGACAGGAGCCGACCCAGGTAGTTCTACCCGACATTGTCAAAGAGAATGTCGGCGGCACAGAAGGCCTGACCCCGGCCCAGGTTGGCGGTGTGATCATCGGTGATATCGCAGCCCAAAGTCTGCAGGCGATAGTGGAGAAGAAACTGTCTGAGAAGATGGAAGAGGCGGCCCAGGGGCTGTTCAACGATCTCAAGAAAAAACTGGGTCAGTAGCAGTTTACCGCCAGAGTCGACTACAAACAGATACACTGCCCGGGCTGCTCAGTCTCTTCGAAGGCTGGGCGGCACCAATTTGACAGAGCTTCAGGCTGGTCATAGGGTTTTTATAAAGCAATTATTTATCTCCATAGGGAGGAGTGATATGGCAGTACGGATCATCATCTTCTGTTTACTGGCCTCTGTTCTTTTTGCCGGCCCTGCTGCCAGTGAAGAATTCCAGCCCTGGTCGGAAAATGTGTTCGCCTACATCAAGCAGGAGTTTGGAGAGGAGGCGGAGGAGCGCATGCGATTTGTGGAACAATTCATCCTCGACAACCAGACTATTCCAGACATGGAGAAGGTGACGAAGACCAATGAGGTGAGCAATCATCTGCCCTGGATTGCCGACGCGAATCACTGGAAAAAAGCGGATTATTGGGCCACCCCATTGGAGACGATTACCACTTTCGGCGGTGACTGTGAGGATATTGCCCTGGTCAAATGGGTCATTCTCAGAAATCTAGGATTGTCGGATGACAATCTGGCGCTGGCCTATGTGAAAATCAAGGAGACGAGTGAGGATCACATGGTTCTGCTCTATGTAGCTAATCCCGATGGCCCAGCAGGGCAAAAAGAAGTGTACATACTCGACAACTATGTTGACGAGGTGAAACTGGCGGCAGAACGGATGGACCTGCTCGCTGTGATGGCCATCGGAACAGAAGGAAGGGTTGTGCTGTTCGATGATGACGGCGAGAACCGATCTGTGAAGGCAGAGTATGAGGGGCGAAAAATCAGGCAAGTAGAAGACCTTATTGAGAGGGTCAAAGAGAATCGGGCAAAATTCGAAGAGATCAACGAGGGCCGTTCGCTCATGCCCGACGCTTGATTGGGGCGAGAAGGCCGCCCACTCGTTTAGTCAAGAGGTCCCCTCAAAAGGAGCTCTCTAACTCCTTAGGGGAGCTGTCTGTGGGCTGGATTTCCTCTGGGCCGTTGCAGCCAGTCACTCTGATTTTTCTCTCCCAGCAGTAAAATGGTATCATATAACTAGGGGAAACCTTAGGCAGCGGTTTGAGCCCCTCACGGGGACTGAAGCTGAGCGCATCAATATGCGAGTATCTTCGGGGCGGGCGAGAGACAGCGGAGGATGCCAATGAAGCTCTGTGAAAACTGCAGTCAGGCGTTGGCCGAATCAGTAAAGATCTGTCCGAACTGCGGCAGTGAAGTCGCGGACGGATTGACCGGCATTGACAGCTACAGAATTCTCGAAGTCATTCATGAAGGGCGTGCCTCCATACTCTTCAAAGCCATCGAGGAGGGGGCTGAAGAGCCTGTTGCTCTGCGTCTTTTTACCACCGACTCCGGCGTCGATGCAACGGTAGCTGAACGCTTGACCCATGAGCTGGGGGTGCTCAAGGAACTGCCGCCCGAGTGGTTCGTCCAGCATTACGCCATAAAGTGTTCCGCCGATGGCAGATGGTACCGGGTCAGCGAGTGGATCGAGGCTGAAAGCTGGGGCAGTCTGCTGAGTTCGGGGCGACTCCAGGACACGACAGTAGCTTATGATCTGTTTCAGCGCCTGGCTGCCATACTTTCAGGTTTGCACCAGAGCGGCCACTTCATTCCCCACCTGATTCTCAACGATATACTGGTGCTCAAGGGCGAGTCCGACCGGGTCGAGGTCAAGATCGACTATAAACTGTCGAGGTTTCTCGACCCGAAAATGGCGCGGCCCGGACCGATGCTCCAGAATCTGCTCGACTGCCATCCCGATATCAGCGGTGGACGTCCCCTCGATTACAAAAGCGACATCTGGTCTCTGGGCCGGATTTTTTCGCAGATACTCAGTGCCGATATGGATCTCTGCGATCCGCGTCCAGCTCTGAAAGAGGAGAGTTTTCCCCAGGACATCGGTGTTCTGATTCGCTCGATGCTGGCCGATGATCCGGATTTGAGACCGGGATCGATGCAGGAAGTGGCAGAGGCTCTGAACAGATTTCAGGAGGAGGCTGAAGAAAAAAAGGAGGCTGCTCCTCCGGAAACGGCAAAGGAAGTGAAGAGATTGCGCAGAACGGTCACTGGCTTCGGCATCCTGCTCACCATCCTGCTGGTCATCGGCAGCTTCTATTTCTTTCGGTTCGATCGAACCAGCGGAGATATTGAGTCGGCACTCGAAACCTATGCCAGCCGCTATGCCGGGTCCGTCGCTTTTGTCATGGTCCAGTATAGAATCAGGGTCGACGATATGGTGGTCTACAGCCAGACACGGGAGGGGACGGCTTTTCTCGTTGATTCGGCCGGCTACCTCCTGACCAATCGGCATGTGGCCTGTCCCTGGCTAGAAGACGACACCCTCTTCAATATCATCAAACAAATCAGGGAGGTGAATAAAACACCACTATTTGAATATAAGCTTTATCTTTGGTTCGAAGGTGACAGCGCCTTCAACCAACTGGTGGGGATTGGAGCAGGTAAGGGTCTTGAGGATATCTATGACCTGGGTTCTGCTTATCGACGTGGTGGCGACAGACGTGTTTCCATTGCCGGCGTGGCCAGACCGCCGTCGAAAACCGGTCAGAAAATCAGGGCACCGCTGCAGGACGATTTCGCTGTGTTGAAAATCAACCGTGTCCCCCAGGGCCTTTTGCCGCTGCCACTGGACAGGGATTTCGAGATGGAAAAACTGGAGCGTCTTGCGCCCGTGATCGCGCTTGGCTTCCCATTGGGCAGCAGAATTCAGGCCGACGTGATTAATGTGAGTGTTACCAGAGGCCATATTCGCCGCACTTTCAAAAACTTTTTCCAGGTCGACACCTCGATCTATAAAGGTAACAGCGGGGGCCCGATAATTGACAAAAACGGCAGAGTTATAGGCATCGCCTCGGCGGTGGCCACCGATATGGCAATGGCACCGATGGTGGTGATCACTCCACTCTCGGACATCGGTCTGGTGCTGCCGGTGACCGAGGCAGTCACCTTCATCGATGAGTTGAAAGCAGGTCGACCCAAATGGAACGGCGTCCTCGATTTATCAGCCACCGACCAGATCAGTGACATACACGACCTGGCCCTGGCCGGGAAGTGGGTGGAGGCACAGCGCCAGGCCGACCAGAGTCTCGAGGGCAGCAATGCTCCGTCGCTGATTATGGCCGCGGCGATCATGCATTATTGCAACGGTGACATGGCCGGTACGGCAGGCCTGCTGGATCGAGCTCTGTCCATCGATCAGGAAAACTACCAGGCCATACTTTTACGGGCCCTGGCCGAAATCGGTGGAAGAAACGGCAGGGAAAGAAGTTCCTTGAAAAATTTGCTGAGTCTGGACTGGCGTTCGCCTGGCGAATTTTATGGCTATCTGGCCCGCCTCCTCAGCAGTAAAGAGATCAGCGAAAATGAGATGGAGGGCTGGAATCTGCCCTCTGAAAAGAGTTGGCTCCACTTTATCACCGGCCTCATCGTTGAGGCTGACGGGGATAGAACCAGGGCCCGACTATTGTTCAAGTCATCAGCCAGAGCTGCTGGCCCCGATGACTGGTCACGTTATCTGGCGCTGGCCCATTTGTTCAGGCCGGGTGGCGATTATCAGAGCGAGCGCCCAGCCTTTATTATCGAACTGCAGGATCTGGCCGACGAACGTGCTGAACGACTGAGCTGGCTGGAGCCCTTGATAGACAAATTCGAGAAAACGGCAACCGATCCGCTGGCGCGGCGGGACATTCTGGTCCAGATCCATGAGCTGCAGCCGGAAAGCAGGAAACTTCAGGTTTACGCCTCCTTTTACAGTGCCATGGCCTCGGATTGGAGTCAGTCGCTCAAGCTGGCCGATCAATACCTTGCTACTCCGGGGCGTGAAGAGCCTCTTCGGTTGGGTCTGCAACTGCTGAGGGCAACTGTTCTTCAACACGATGACAGGGAGGAGGACAGCCGAGCTTATCTGGTTGAATTCTGCGCGGCAACCACCACGGCCTGGTACCGGCAGATCTGTGAAGCTCTCTTGCAGCAGAGAAGTGAAGAAGATTTGATAGAGAAGGCCGGAGCAATCCCTGAGAAGGTACTGACTGCCCACACTGCACTGGGGTTTCTGGCTGAGGCGGAAGGCGACTTCGAAGGTGCGCTTGCTCACTACAGAGAAGCACTTGGCTCCTATCTCGACAACTGGATAGAATTCGAGCTGGCCAGGCAACGCTATATCATTATGCGGCAGCAGCATGGAAATAAGTAAAGAGGCCGGGGGCGCAAAAATGTCACAACCACGGGGAGAAAAGATGAAGATCCTTGACAGTCTAGGAATCGCCAATAACAACCAGGGAGCCTCAACCGGCGCTTCCTGGCAGACCACGGGAACTGAGGGCACCATAGAGGTGATATCGCCTGTGGATGGCAGACTTCTTGCTTCGGTATATCGCTGCTCTGAAAAGGATTATCGACAGTGCTCTGCATCGGCAGAGGAGACATTTAGGGCCTGGCGCTGCGTCCCTGGCCCGAAAAGAGGTGAAATCGTGCGCCAGATCGGCGAGGCGCTGCGGGCGATAAAAACCGAACTCGGCACCCTGATAACCCTGGAAACGGGTAAGTCCCTGCAGGAAGGGCTAGGTGAAGTCCAGGAGATGATCGATATCTGCGAATTCGCCGTTGGCCTGTCCAGGCAGCTCTATGGGAAAACGATGAGTTCCGAGCGGCTGGAACATCGCCTCTATGAGCAGTACCATCCTCTTGGTCCGGTGGGGATAATCAGCGCCTTCAACTTTCCCGCAGCGGTGTGGTCCTGGAACGCTATGATCGCTGCGGTCTGTGGAGATACCACCCTCTGGAAACCGTCATCCCAAACGCCGCTGACCGCCATTGCCATCCAGCACTTACTGGGCCGGATCATTGAACACAACCAGCTGCCGGAAGGACTTTTCAACTTGGTGGTGGGGGCGGGGGCTACGGTTGGAGAACAATTGCTTCATGACCAGCAACTTCCCCTCGTCTCAATTACCGGCTCGACCAGGGTGGGAAGGAGGGGAGCAGAGGTGGTTGCCGCCCGTTTCGGCCGGTCTATTCTCGAACTTGGCGGCAACAACGCGATTATTCTCACCCCCGGGGCCAACCTGGAGCGTGCGGTGCCGGCCATCGTCTTTTCCGCTGTCGGTACAGCCGGGCAGCGCTGCACTACGACGAGACGGCTGATCGTCCACCAGGACCTCTATCCCAAGGTGAAAAAAGCGTTGACCGCCGCCTATGCATCGCTGCGAATCGGCAGTCCGCTGGATCAGAAAAATCATGTTGGTCCACTGATCAGCAGGGAGGCCGTGACGGGCTATACAAAAGCCTTGCAGGAGTTGAGCAAGCAGGGCGGTGAAATCGTTTTCGGCGGTCGGGTGCTTGAGGGTGAAGGGTTTGAGTCGGGTTGCTACGTTGAGCCAGTGCTGGCCGAGGCCGAGAATCATTACCCGGTAGTTCAGCAGGAGACCTTCGCCCCGATTCTTTACCTGATTACCTATGATGGCGGGGTCGAAAATGCAATTAGGTTGCAGAATGGGGTGGCCCAGGGGTTGTCTTCCTCGATTTTTACCGACCAGGTGAGGGAGGCTGAACTGTTTCTCTCGGCCGCCGGCTCAGATTGCGGTATTGCCAATGTCAACATCGGTACCTCCGGAGCTGAGATCGGCGGGGCTTTCGGTGGTGAGAAGGAGACCGGTGGCGGCAGGGAGTCTGGCTCAGATGCCTGGAAGGGATATATGCGCAGGCAGACCAACACTATAAATTACGGGTTGGAGCTGCCCCTGGCCCAGGGGATTGTATTTGAACTATAGGAGGGACACAATAAGTATTGTGTCCCCGTTGATGCTGTATTCATCAAGACGGGGAAAACTATGACAAAGCGTATTCACAGGATCTTGGTGTTGGGACTGGGTAAGATTGGCCATCTGGTTGCCGAATTGCTTCACCAAACCGATTTTGAGGTGGTGGGCGCGGATCTGGAGGTCGGCACCGGTTTTTCCTTCCCCACCAGATCGCTTGATGTGACTGATACAGCTGAGTTGAAAAAAGAGCTTGAGAACTGCGACACGGTCATTTCCTGCCTGCCCTATTGGTTCAACGTCGAGGTCGCCAGAGTTGCGGTGTCCTCAGGCCTCCACTACTTCGATCTCACCGAGGATGTCACTATCACCCGGGAAATTATAGCTTTGGCCGATTCCAGCCGGGCGGTGGTGGCACCCCAGTGTGGTCTGGCGCCCGGATTCGTCGCCATTGCCGGCTCATTTCTGGCTGGTAAGTTCGCTAAAATTAGATCGATAAAGCTGCGGGTCGGCGCCTTGCCCAAACATCCTATTGGCCAGCTTGGCTATGCCTTCAACTGGTCTCCCGAAGGGGTGGTAAATGAATATCTCAACGATTGTGAAGTGATTGAAAACGGAGTTCGGAAATGGGTCTCATCTATGGAGTGGCTCGAAAAAATTTTCATAGATGGCCTGCAGCTTGAGGCCTTCACCACCTCCGGGGGGATCGGCACCATGTGCGATACCTATGAAGGCTTGGTGGAGAACCTCGATTATAAATCGATCAGATATCCAGGCCACGCGGCGCTGATGAATTTTTTCTTTCACGAGCTGCTCCTGCGTGAAGACCGGGACCGGGCCGGGAATATCCTGGTCAATGCCAAACCGCCGGTGAGTGAAGATGTCGTTTATATACATGTTTCGGTTGAGGGCTGGATCGGCAATCGACTGTCGCGGGAAGAATTCGTCAGAACCTGTATCCCCGTCTCTATAGGTGGCAAGCAGCGTCGGGCCATCGGCTGGACGACAGCAGCTTCTGTCTGCAGTGTGGTGGAAATGGTGAGCAGCGGAGAGTTGCCCGAAAAAGGGTTGGTCAGGCAGGAGAATATTTCGCTTGAGAAGTTTCTTGCCACCAGCAACGGCCGTTTATATGATGGCAGACCCCACGGTACCAGTCAGGCCTGCGTGTCTGATCAGGCTAAATTGGTAAAAAAAAGGAAGGCCCGTCATTTTCGAGATTAACCCGAACCTGACAGGCCTTCCGAATTGCCCCGATCCGCTGCGTCACACAGATCGATGTTCCCGCCAACATCCAGGCTTTGTGACCATTCCTGTCTTGGCGGGCAGGAACTGCCAGCCGCATGCCTGGAAGCAACCGTGACAAGTTGTTGCGAGTGTGGATGTAACTGCCGTCTATAGGCATCCTCCAGCATCGACGTCCGAAACGCTTCGCTTCTTCCTGCCACCGAGAAATGTACCTTGGTTGCCAGATACTCACCTTTTTATGGGATCACCCCTGGCTAATACGTCCGTAACGCCACGGCACTTTTCTCATGACCAAGTCTTCTTACCAGACCTGATCTCCCCCGGCTTCCTATAGAGTGGGTAAGGCACCTATATTTCCACCTGGGGTTGGATGATTCCCCGTGAACCCGGGTTAGAGCCCGGGGGGGAGAACCCTCCCTGTGAAAACCCGCTGTCGATGATCCGATGTCCCCGTTAAAGTTCCCCGAATCGACGCCCTAGACGTTCGGTGCTGATTTTCACACACCCGATCCGATTCCGTGAGAACCTGCCAACGATGATTCGATATTCCCGCTAGGGTACCCCGAATCGACGCCCAAAACGTTCGAAGGTGATTTCCACTTTTTCGAACCGGTTGACCGCACATTACCCTATCGAGAATTAAAAATAAAGAGGATGAGTTATTTTTTTTATTGTGTAAATACAGCGATATAGCAGGCTTAAAAACGTATCCTTTTAATATTATTAGATAAAAAAAATTGATTTTCTAAAGAAAAATATTTGATCGTTCGAAGCCCTTGTCAGCCGGAAATTTCCGGCCTATTAACGACTGTTGTTTAACTGGATTGTCGGTCGTGGTATTAATCCTCAAAGGGCAAATCTGGGAAATTTTGAACCTTTGTTTGGGCCCAATGTGGCGGGGGTAAGTTAATGGTTTCCGGCTTCTTCAGTAAACCATAACAGCTGCTACCGTGAACTGGCGGATAAAGGTAAACGGAGCATCCAACTATGCAGGAATATTTCAGCAGTTATCGGCCCATACTGATGGGCAGTAAATGGATGGTAACCGCGGATCATCCCCTGGCCGTTCAGGCGGCTGCCTCGCTGCTCGACAAGGGAGGTGATGCGGTAGATGCGGCAGTGCTCGCCAACCTGGTCATGGCGGTGGTGAATCCCCACATGTGTGGTCTGGGTGGAGATCTATTTGCCCTTGTCTATCGGGCCGACAGTCGACAGCTCAAAGCCCTGGACGCAGCTGGTTTTGCCCCTCGAAAAGCAAGTCTTGACTCTTATTCGGAGATGGGAATCGAGCAGATTCCCGCTACCGGCATACACACCTGTACCGTGCCGGGGGCTCTGGCCGGCTGGCAGGCTCTGCTCGATGAATACGGCACCTACGGTCTTGACACGCTGATTGGCCGGGTTATCGACTACGCCAGAGACGGATTTCCGGCCTATGAGAAACTGATCGGCTCAATTCAAAATAAGCGGTATCAGCTGGCTCACTCCCCGGCGGCTGCCTCTATTTTTCTGACCGCAGGGCGACCACCGCAGGTCGGTGAACTGATCAGACAACCTGCGCTTGCCGAGAGTCTGGCGCTTATTGGCGATCAGGGACCAGCAGCCTTTTACCGCGGTAAACTTGGTGAAATGCTGGTGCGCCATAGCGCCGAACTGGGTGGCTGTTTCTCCCTCGAGGACCTGGCCGATTACCGGGTTATATGGAAACAACCGCTTACCGTCCCCTACCGGGGGTATACGATTGCCACTCAGCCGCCCCCGTCTCAGGGAATGGCGCTGCTGATGCAGGCCAGAATTCTTGAGCAGGCTGATATCGGTTCGATGACGCCGGGCTCCGCAGAACTCATCCACCTTATGGCCGAGGCCAAGAAACTGGCCTTTGCCAAGCGCGATCAATATATCTGTGATCCGGAGTTTCAATCCATTCCCCTGGACACTCTTCTGGGTTCCGACCTGGCCCTTCGGCAGACCGGCCGGATCGGACCGCAGGCCAGAGAACAGGCCTGCAGCAACCGTTTCGCTCGGGGAGGTGAGGACACCGTCTATATGATGGCAGTCGATGATCAGGGTAATGCGGTGGTGCTGATACAAAGTATTTTTCAGGAGTTTGGTTCCTGTGTCATGGTTCCCCAGAGCGGTATGCTGCTCCACAACCGGGGACGCGGATTCAGCCTGAATCCTTCTCACCCCTGCCGGTTAGAGCCGCGCAAGCGTCCCTACCACACCCTTCATCCTGTGATGGTCATGAATTCAGACCGGCCCTGCCTGCTTTTCGGGAGCCCAGGAGGCGATGGTCAGACCCAGACCAACATACAACTGCTGATCAACCTGATTGATTTCGGCGCCGACGTCCAGGGAGCCGTTGATGCCCCGCGCTGGAGATCGCTTCCGGACGGTGAGTTGCTGATCGAAAACCGATTCCCGGAAGATACGATGCGTGGCCTTTCCCAAAGAGGGCATGTGGTCAAACAGGTCGGCCAATTCTCGTCTCTGATGGGCAGCGCCCAGGCTATTCGCCTGGACCGCGACAAGAAGCTTCTGACCGGTGGCGCCGACGGTCGACGCCTGGGATATGGCCTGGGGCGCTAGCTCGATGTACCTCTTCCGCCGCCCCTCCAGCGACCGCGCCTGATCGACTCCTTTGGGCCCCTTTTCGGGACGCTGCCTTCCCATTCCGGGACTTGAATTGCTGATTATTGTTGTTTTTTTAAAAAAATCAGGTATTTTCCATTAAATTTGCCGAATTCCCCCACGGCCAAGACCAATTATGCAAAGAGGTGAACGTGGCATCGACAAATGAGCAACCCCAGGTCCGGAACGAGCACGAAACTCAACCAATTGAGCCCCCTCGCGTTGAAAGCAGAAAACGGAGGGAGGTAATCAAGAAACTCGCCCTGGGCACGGCCGCCCTGACTGGCTGCAGCCTGCTGCCGGAGAGCTGGACAACGCCGCTGGTGGAATTTGGTACACTTCCTGCCCATGCGACGACCAGTGGACTGGTGGAAGAGCTGATCAAGGCCATCGAGGAAACCGAAGCCAAGCAAACGGCTGAGTCTTCGCCGGAAGTTCAGCAGACAGCAGAGCCGTCAGCCCAAGCCGCCGCCGAAGCAGAGGAAGATGCGGTGCAAGAAGAGGAATCCGAGTGGACGACGGTCCAATGGGGCGGCAATCCTAACGAGACTAGTGAAAGCAGGGATAGGACCTGGTGGACAAAGATTCACGGTGGGTCCTGGCCGCACTGGCATCGAAAGTTTCCGCTACCAGGGTGGGTTGATGATCGCTCCTACAGCCTTGAGTTTGTCTTCTCCGACGGCGAAGTATTCTTGGTTCCAGACAGCAGGAAGATGGCGATGAATTCCGATGGGCCCAAGTACAGACCAGAAGAACACGGCGAAACCGACTCAAGAAAGCAGCATCCCAAAATCGGTGCTGCCCTCGGTGCCAAACCGACCTGGGTCAAGTTCAGAAAGGTCTAGGCTTAAAAAAGAAGTTATTCATCTCGATCTGGCTGTTCGACCCGACCTTCTATTCTTTAAGGCCGAACATTGTGCTCCCCCGTTCTCTTTTTACCACTAATGCCCCTCTCAAGTGGGACCGCTGTCATCGTCAAACACCGGAGTTGCACCAGGGTTGAGTAACACCTTGCCCGTTGGCGACCGTCAGGAAAACCCGTTGTGGATAAGTCAATCGATCTGCTGATCCTGAGAAATTGATTTCTGATTCTGAAAATATTGTGGCATGATATTAGGAATCGATGGATTGACGTGCTTTTTTCGAAATTATTCACTTGAACACCACTTTGGACAGGACGCCCGAAAATATAGTCGCTGAACAGACCAGGCTGCTCTTCGCCAGCGCTTTGCTGCCGATTGTTGTATCGGTGCTTGCCGCAGCCCTGCTGGTCGTCACCTTGTGGACAGGGATAGACCATCGTCTGCTGCTCGGCTGGTTTCTTGCCCTGGCGCTTGTCTCTGCTCTGCGACTTCGCATAGTATCGCAATATTCCAGCCAGGGGCGCCATGATTCGGGTAATCAGGAGTATTGGCATCTCCGCTTTCTGATCGGCAACTATATCTCCGCTTTGATCTGGGGAAGTTCTTCTTTTATTATATTTCCTGAGCACAGTCTCTCACTCCAGATAGTCTATTTCATGGTAATGGTCGGCATGGCGGCCGGCGGCGTTTCTTCATTGTGCCCCAGTTTTCGGGCAGTGGCCGGTTTCCTTACCTTCATCCTTTTTCCGATAATTCTCAAACTGCTGTTATACATGACTCTGCCGGCTCTATTGAAAGCCTTCCTGGTTTTTCTGTTCTGGTATGTGACGGTGTCGGGCAGCAAGAAAATAAATCTCAATATCCGTGAAAACATTGAGCTGCGGCAGCAGAGCATCAACCGGGAGAAAATCCTCAAGATCAGCGAGGTACGCTATCGGCATATCTTCAGCAATGCTCCACTGGGGATACTGCAGTACGATTCGGACGGCAGGATTCTTGACTGCAACGAGGAACTGATCCGGATACTCGGCTCCTCGAGGGAGCGGTTGATTGGCATGAACATGCTGGCGACGCTTCAAAATCAGGATCTGCTTGAAGCTTTGAGGAAATCCATCAGTTCCGGTGAGGGCTATTTCGAAGGTGATTATTCGTCAGTAACCGGCAACAAGACTACGCCCGTCAGGGTTTTTTTCAAGACAATCCACCACTCGGAAAAAGCTGTTTCAGGCGGCATCTGCATCGTCGAGGATTTTACCGAAAAAAAGGAGTCCGAACAGCTCATCAAATACCACGCCTCCTACGATACACTGACCGGGCTTCCCAACCGCCGTCTTTTTCTTGATTACCTGGGAGGAGAAATCTCCCGGGCCGAACGGCACGATTATTTCGGGGCGCTGCTCTATCTTGATATCGACAACTTCAAGACCATCAACGACTCGCTGGGGCACTCGGTGGGAGATGAATATCTGATCATGGTCGCCAGCAGGTTGAGCGAGTTCATCCGCAAGGAAGACGTGGCAGCTCGAATGGGCGGAGATGAATTCACCGTGGTCTTCACCGAACTTGGCAGCAGTTCGCAAATAGCGGCCAGCAAGGTGCGAAACATAGCCGAGGAACTTAACCTCTGCCTGTCCTCTCCATGCAAAATTGGGTCAAGGGACCTGCAGAGCACGGTCAGTATCGGCATATCATTGTTTCCCAAGGACAACAGGGGAGTGGATGATATTCTCAAACAGGCGGACACGGCAATGTATCGGGCCAAGGCCGCCGGTCGCAACGAGATCTGTTTCTTCCTGCCGAGCATGCAGGAGGCCGCGGACGAAAAATTGCATATCAGCACCGAACTCAGGCAGGCCCTCAAGCAGGATGAACTCTATCTCTGTTTCCAACCACAAACCGATATCTCCGGTAACCTCATCGGGGCCGAAGCACTGCTGCGCTGGTATCACCCCGAAAAGGGTATGATCCCCCCTGACGTCTTCATTGCCATCGCTGAAGAAACAGGGCTGATGCAGGATATCGGCCAGTGGGTGCTGAGGGCGGCTTGTCTTAGAATCAGAGACTGGAAGGACAAGAGGCTGCTCAAGAACGATCAGACAATTTCAGTGAACATCAGCGGCATCGAGATAGCCTCGCCTGATTTTGTCAGTCAGGTCCTCAGGACATTGGAAAAAACGGGTGCTTCTCCCCATAACCTGGGAATCGAACTCACCGAAGGCAGTCTTATCTCCACCGGTAAGGACATCGTTGGGAAAATGATGAAGGTGCAGGAATTGGGGGTGAAATTCTCTGTCGACGATTTCGGCACCGGCTATTCGTCACTCAACTATCTCAGGAGCCTGCCCTTACACACCCTCAAGATTGACCGCTCTTTCGTCAACGACATCAACAGCAGCAAGGATAATGTCGTTCTGGTCGACACCATCATCATGATGGCCCGCAATCTCGGGCTTGATGTCATCGCCGAAGGGGTGGAGACCGAGCAGGAGTTGCGCTATCTCAACAGCAAAGGCTGTCTGGTCTACCAGGGATTCTATTTCAGCAAACCGGTCAAGGAGGAGCTTTTCGTCCAGATCCTCGAGCGGGGCAGGATAGATTGATGGCGACTCCCGACTAGCCGCTTATTTCGCATACTGGGCGACCAGGTAAGCCACATAGATACCCAGCAGCCAGAGTCCCTGCCCTTTACTGAAATATCCCGTCTTGTTGGTCGAGATGAAGGTCCTGAACGACAGGAGAATCAGCAGCATGGCGGGATAGTGGAGGAAGTAGAAATTCATGGGAATTTCGAGCGGCACTGCAGCTGCAGCGGCGCCAATGACGAATAGGCAGTTGAGCACATCGGCGCCAACGATATTGCCCACGGTGATTTCCGGGTGGCCCTTACGAATGGCTGTGATGGCCGTAATCAGTTCCGGCAGTGAGGTCCCGAAGGCCACCATGGAGGCGGCAATAACATCGTCAGGCACACCGATTCGTTCGGCAACTTCTGAGGCCCCCGGCACCAGCAGACGGGCGCCGACGATAACCAGGACCAATCCGCCGATCAGCATGATCCACGATAAGCCCAGCCCTCTGACAATGGCTTCCCCGCTGTTTTCCGCCTGATCGGTACCATCCCGCTGCTTGGTCGACCAATGATAGGCAAGGTAGAGATAACCGACCAGCAGTACCAGAAAGAAAAATCCGACCCAGCGTTCCAGTACCGGCAGCGAGCCGGGCGGGCGAGTTGCCAGCGCGACAACACTGAGCAAGACCAGTAACATCGCGGCGCCGATCTGAACCCAGCCGGTTCGATTGAGAATATAGCGATTCACCGGCATGGGGGCGAGCAGGCAGGAGAGACCGAAAATCAGACCTGTATCGGCAATAATCGAACCCACACCATTGCCGAGTGCCAGACCCGGATTCCCCATAAAAGCAGCCATTACAGAGACGAAGGCCTCGGGAAGGGTGGTGCCTAAGGAGATGATGGTGGCACCGATGACGATCTTCGACATGCCGGTTCTGGTGGCCAGGTCGACGGCTCCCTCGACCAGCCAGTCGGCTCCTTTGGCCAGTACCGCGATGCTGACCAGGACCACTGCCAGCAGCATCCAGATGCTCGAGTTGTCCATGTAGCTGTGCAGGACCGCTTCGTTGCCGATTATCTGTAACAGATCATATTCCATAAGGTTTGCTCTACAACACAGAAGCGAGATTGTTGCCGGAATAATTATTGTGTCGGCAATATCTGACAGCTTCCTGTCGATTGCGCAAGTAAAATGTGGGCCGCCTGCCCGATTGCGCAGGCGGACTGCTCACTAAAGACCGACGAACCCACACACCTCGCCAATCACCGGCACAAGGAGTGCGGGTTCGTTACGCTAATTATCCTGGATCCCGGAGGAGTTCGAGATGAGGCTGCTTTGGAACGCAGCGGTTGGATAAGCAGCGGACTCCGGGAGTGGATTATTTCTTGCTCAGCACTTCAAGGCTGACAAAAATTTCGACCTCTTTGCCGACCACTCCCATATCGTAAAATTTTCCGCCACCGACACCGTGGGCCAGCCGGTCAATCACCACGGTGCCGTTGAAGCCTGCCACATCGGTGCCTTTTTTGGCCGGATGTTCAGTAACCCCTTCCAGTTTAAGCGGTAGCGTCAGTTCGTAGGGTTTGTCTTTGACCGTTAGGGTGCCGGTCACATTGTAGAGACCGTTTCCTGCATCGGTAATCATGCTCGATACAAAACTCATCTCGGGGAATTTACCGCTGTCAAAGAAATCGGCCGACAGCAGGTGTTTGTCCCTTTTGGTGATATTGGTATCGATGGAGCCCAC
Source organism: uncultured Desulfofustis sp. (assembly GCA_905479735.1). Taxonomy (GTDB): domain Bacteria; phylum Desulfobacterota; class Desulfobulbia; order Desulfobulbales; family Desulfocapsaceae; genus JABDQA01. Next base: position 20,554 of record CAJQNS010000022.1, on the reverse strand, counting down.
CTCTATGGTGAAGGCGAAACTGGATTGATCGAGCTGGTCCGGATCAAAATTTACGTCGAGGGTAAATTCGTTGAAATGACCCATCACCTTGGAAAAAATGTGGTCAATGCTGAAATAGATGCCTGAGTGGGCTTTGTCCATATCCCACGACCTGGCGGCAGCAAAAGCGATGGAACTGCTGACCACGAGCAGCAGGGCAAGAATCGTTGTTGTTATGATTTTCATGATAGTCTCCTTATTTAGATGAATTACGCATCTTACGCCCGGCATTGGCTTTGACGCTCACTGTCCACGCTACTGTAAGGGTGAAAAGGCCGAGAACGAAGATACGGGGTATGGTTTGTTCGAAGGACTCGCTGACGAACAACACGTGTACGGTGACCAGCAGCAGGGCCAGATAGCCTGCCGGTCGGTGAAAACTCTTCCAGACATTGTAGGGCAGATTAATTTTCTCCCGAAAGTGGGAAGAACCAGCCAGCAGGACGATACAGACAAACAACGCCGCACCGACCAGTTCCGGCCAGAATTTTCTTCCCAGCGGCAGGTTGGCCAGACCCTCCGGAATGAGAACCAGCAGGATGTGGGCGGCTGCTATCAGAAAGAGGAGCAGTCCATTCAGCCGATGCAAGCGCAGCAGTTGAGCCGGCCCGAAAACCTGGTCGAGAAAATGGCCTCTTGCGGATATGATGATCTGCAGGTAAAGAAGGATGAACCCGAGCAGTCCGAGATAATGCCCTCCGATCAACATGATCTTGTCCACCCCGGTCTTGTACCAGAGCGTGGTGGTCTCATAGTAGGATGGAATGGCCAGGACGCCGGAGAGAAACAGCAGAAATCCTGCGCTCAGGACGACCCTGTAAATCGCCAATTTGAAATCAGTTAATGTTGTTGGCGCAGAGCTGGTGTTCATGTCTATTATCTTAAACTAACATTATGACAGGGTGGTACTCTCGTCTCAGTGAGACTATTTTAACTGTCCATCAGCAAGTCAACGGTAGTTCCGCGAGATAGCTTTGAAGATCAAAGATATAACAAACAGCACGGATGGATCGATCTACCTGGATCTCGATGATGTACTCTGCGACACCGCGGTCGCCTATCTTGATCTTATCGATCGCGAGTTCGGGCTCCAGATCGAGTTTGAACAGATCTTTTCGTTCGATCTGCAGAAATCTTTCGGCCTCTCCGATGAGGCCAATCAGCATATGTTCCGCTGCGCCCATCAACCGGACTTTATCATCAATATCAATGTTTTTTCTGGGGTGAGTGAAACCCTGGAGAGATGGAAAGCGCTGGGCCACCGGTTGCATATCGTCACCGGCAGGCACACCTCTTCCTACCAGGCAACCATTGACTGGCTCGAGCAGAATGACATTGATTACGACTCCTTCACCATGGTGGACAAATATGGCTGGGAGGATACCGACCACGACCTGGCCGTCCCGCTGGCGGCGATCAGGAGTCGGGACTATTTTCTAGCCATCGAAGATAATATGGAAATGACGAAGTTCTTAACTTCTTCTATGGATTTACCCGTGATGCTTTATGATCGGCCCTGGAACAGAACTTTATCTCCAGATCCACGGGTCGAAAGATTTCAGGACTGGAATGAGCTGAACAGCGACTATCCCGGTGGTGGCTGACAACCCTTACCCTCGTCCTTGTGCCTGCGACGAGCCTGTTTCATAGGGCGGGATCCAGAGGCTGAGGTAACGCTTGTCTGCGGTTGCCTATGTTTCACTCCTCGGGATTTCCAGCGGTCCAGGCCCTCTCTATTTCCTCCATATCCACATTTGTGTCCAACAGCATAAGTTCTTCCAGCTCGGCGTTGTGTTTCTGATACATGGAAACATAGTGGTCACGATCACTCTTGAATATTTTATGGAGTTCGGGGAGCATTTCCTCATCCTTTCTTCTGAACAGCCGTGTGAGCCGATGCGCCTCGTAGGTCGGCATACCGAGAAGCTGCAGGACATCACAGCCCAGGGCCAGGGCACTGTCAAAGGTCTCGCGTTTGATGACGGTAATACCCATATCTATGAATTCATAGGCTGCTGCTCGATCGGCAGAACTTAGGGCGATCTGCAGATGGGGATAGTGCTTCTGACAAAGTGTTACCAGGGCCCGTGCTTTGTCGACATTGCCGATGGTGATGATCAGCAGTTCGGCGTCCCCGGCACCGGCCGCTTCGAGCAGGTCCAGACGGGTCACATCACCATAGTAGACTTCGAAACCGAATCTGCGGAGCACGTCCACGTTAGAGGCATCGTGGTCGAGAATTACGGGCCTGATTCCGGCCGAGATCAACAGTCGGCCCAGGTCGGTTCCCAGCCTGCCGAATCCAGCCAGGATAACCTTGTGGCCTGAACGGTCGATGACATCGCTGTCTCCCTGCTCCTCCGGTGCTGAATCGCGATCCAGGATTTTCTCATGCAGAATGAAAAGCAAGGGAGCGAGAAACATCGAGATGGCTACTGCGGAGATCAGCGGGTCGATGAGTTCATCCGTGAGTACCCCGTTAGTCTTGGATAACTGGAATAGGACGAAGGCGAACTCTCCCCCCTGTGCCAGTGCGACCGTCAGCAGTCGTCTCTCTTTTTGAGCCATTTTGAAGATCAGCCCGACCAGGTAGAGGATCAGCGATTTGATGGCGATCAGGCCGATGACGAGGCCACTGATCAAGGCAATTTCGTTACCAATGAGACTGAAGTTGAGGCTGGCCCCAATGGAAATGAAAAAGATGCCGAGCAGCAGCCCTTTGAAAGGTTCTATGTCGCTTTCCAATTCATGGCGATACTCGCTGTTGGCCAGGACCACGCCGGCAAGAAAGGTGCCCAGCGCGGGAGATAGCCCGACCACGGTCATCAGCAGGGAGATGCCGACAACCAGTGCCAGGGCGGCGGCGACGAAAATTTCCCTTACCCTGGTGGCGGCAATGGCCCGGAAAATTGGTCTGCTGCCATATTTGCCGAGTACGAAGATGAAGCCGATGGCCAGCAAGGTGACCAGGATGCGGAGATAGGTAGGCAGCGCCTGAATATCGAACAGACCACCGCCATGATGTCCATCACCATGGGCTGCACCTGTCGCCAGAAGCGGCAGCAGGGCGAGCATCGGGATGACGGCCAGGTCCTGAAAAAGCAGCACCGAGAACACCGAGCGCCCCGGAGGCGTGTCCATTAGCCCCTTTTCTCGTAAGGTCTGCAGGACAATGGCGGTTGACGAAAGCGCCAGGATCATGCCGATGGCCAGGCTCTGCTGCCAGTTGAGAAAGAACAGGGCCGGTGCGGCGATGGCGATAGTGGTGAGAACGACCTGCAGCCCGCCCATGCCGAGAATGGGTACCCGCATCTGCCAGAGCAGCGAGGGCTTGAGTTCCAGACCGACCAGAAAAAGCATCATTACCACCCCGAACTCGGTAAAATGCATGACCTCTTCAATATCACCGATAAGCGACAGCACATATGGACCGATGATGATACCGGCGATAAGATAGCCGAGAACCGACCCCAGGCCCAATTTTTTGGCCGCGGGGACCGCGATTGTAGCGGCAGTCAGAAAGATAAAGAGTTGCAGAAGAAAATGTTCCATGGTTAGGGCTGCCTGATGACACTGGAGAGGTTGCTGTTGAGGTAAGCGGCGTCGCTGACGGTCTGGAGATCAAGTTGTTCATCCCTCAAGGCGGTGACAACCCTGCGATAATTGCTGGCATGACTGCGGATAAGCTGGTCGGGCAGGCCCCGGTGAATGCCGAGTACGGCAAACGGCGGCAGCCACCGCAGACGGCAGAGGTTGGCGGTTGCCCGGTAGGGGGCCAGCAATTCACCAATGGTAAACAGGTTTGCGCCCTGGCCGCGGTAGGTGGTGTCGTCTCCGCCGGCGGTCAGGGCATGGCAGTAGTGTTTTCCCTCCAGGGCCCTGCCTTCAGAACCATAGGCCCAGCCGTGCTGGAGGACGAGATCCAGCCATTCTTTTATGATGGAAGGGGTTGAATACCAGTAGAACGGGTGCTGGAAGATGATGACGTCGTGCTCCTCACAGAGGCGCTGCTCGTAGCCGACATCGATGTAAAAGTCAGGATAAGAGCTGTAGAGATCGTGTATCGTCACCCCGTCAAGACCGGCAACCGCTTCTTTCATGGCACGGTTCATTGTCGAGCGTGCGATGGCCGGGTGGGCGAATAGTATCAGAATTTTTTTCATGGCCTGGGTTAGATAAAGCGCTGCATGATCGATTGAATGATCTGGTCCATATTGTCTTCCGTGGCACCATGCTCAGCGCACATCTTTGCCACCGGATCGCGAAGCTCTGGATTTTTCAGGTCTTCAAGCCTGCTAAGCCGGTGGGTTCTTCTGCCGAGGCAGAATATCATCTTCTCTTCGGCGTCCAGTTTCAGGAAGCGGCGCAGAGGATCGGTCATCTTCTGCTGGTCTGCCGGCAGAGTACCGTTGACCTCGGAGAAGAGATTGAGCACATGGTCGCTGCGCACCTTGCTGGTGATTCCCTGCAGCGACTCAAGAAAGAGCAGCAGCTCACTGGTGGTGGCGACTTCGCCCATCTTGTCAAACTCGCCTGCCTCGAACTGGGCGGTAAGCGGCGCTGCCATGGGCAGTGCCAGTGAACGCAGGCGGATAAAGTCGGGGTTGATCTGATTCAGCGCAGCGGCCGACTCCAGGGCGTGTTCGCGGGACAATGATTCTCCCCCCAAGCCGGGCATGAAGTACTCTGAGAGTTGGATACCGGCGCGCTTCACTTTCTGGCCCGCTCGGATCTGGGTTGCTTTGTCGACACCTTTCTTGACCATTTTCAGCACCCGGTCGGAACCGGATTCCATACCGATATGAATACGGTTGAGTCCGGCTTTGGCCATCTTCTCGAGATTGTCATCGCTGATCCTGGCGATGGTATGGGAACGGGCGTAGGACGTGATTCGTTTGACCATCGGGAACGATTGCTGCAAATGACGGAGGATGGTGATGATCTCCTCGGGCTTGATGATCAGGCTGTTGCCGTCCTGCAAAAAGATGGATTTCATTCCACCGGCGACGAAATGATAGGCGGCATGCAGTGCCATCTCATCATCCACCCCGTCCTTGATGAAATCTCCATAATAGCGGGCGCCGGATTGTTTCGATTCGACGATCCCGTCCACATAGGCTTTCACCGTGTCGATGTCATTTAGAACATGCTCGAGCGGGCGCAGACTGAACTCTTCTTCTTTGTAGACCGGACAGAAGGTGCAGCGGTTCCACGGACAATTGCGAGTGATCCTGATCAGCAGGCTCTCGGACTCGCTGGGCGGGCGGATGGGGCCCTGCTCGAAGCCGTTATAAGGCGGAATATGCTTCATAATAGTGGTCCGGCAATGATGGATTCGCTGAAATGTCCTCTCTCAAGCGCTTCTACAGGCGAGTGAGCTGGATTAGATCTGCCTGCTGTTTCCTAACCCCACTTTGACTATGATAACGGATTGGCAAAAGACAAGTCCTAGTTGTAACTGGACTGAAATAAGGGGTTCTCACCCGTGTTCTGCAGGAGATTTTTGCCAAATACTGGTGTTGCGGATAAGGCGGCATCACCAGCGTCGATCATGGCACCCTGGTGTCCATCGATTGGTGATCCGTCAGATTTTCAGTGTCTAATCCCGATTGGGGCCTGACAAGATCAAAGGAAGTCGAGCAGGAGTTGATTGAACCTGTCCCTGGCCTCTATGTGCACCAGGTGTCCGCAGTCGGCAACCGTGGTCAGACTCGAATTGGGGAATAACTCCCGGATCACCTGCTGGTCTTCGTTCCTCACATAGTTGGATTCAGATCCCCTGACAAACAGGGTGTTAATATCGGATGCAGGCCCGTTGACGGGGGCAGCGATATCGTCCTGGGCACTCAAGATGGCAGAAAGATTGGGACGCCAGCGATACGTCCCATCTTCATCGTTGACCAGGTTGCTTAACAGAAACTGCCGATAGATCACTGAAGGAATATTCTCTTTCAACAATTCATCCCCTTCCTTCCTTGAGCTCAGTTCGGTCGGATCAACTGAGAGCATGGCAGTGAGATAACGGTTCCAGCTTGGATCCTTATACTCTCCCGGGGCAATATCGACCACTACCAGCTTGTCAACCCGGTCCGGAAAGCTGAGCGCAAACTGCATGACGCATTTGCCGCCCATCGAGTGGCCGACCAGCGAGGCAGTTTCAAACCCGTTGTCGTCCATGAAGCCGCCAATATCGGCGGCCATGATCCGGTAGTTCATTGAGTTGTGGTGAAAGCTGTCACCGTGATTTCTCAGGTCAACGGCAATGGCCTGGTGGCGCTCGCCGACTGATCTGGCTGCACCGGCCATATTAATTTTCGAACCGAGAAGACCGTGCACCAGGATTACCGGGGGGCCTGATCCATATTCGATAAAGGCCAGCATTAAAGAGTGGGTCTCCTTGTCTGTAATCGTTTTTGTGGGCCGCTGAATCTGCTCTGCTGTTCTTAGGCCTTGCCGGTACAGCCCAGCAGGTCCATCCATTTCTTTATGACACCGGCAATGGCCTCGAGCACAGCCAGGTCGAGTTTACCTGGATCATAGACGTTCCGGTTAACGGAAAGATACTCATAAGTCGTGTCGAGAAGGCAATGCTTCAACTCGGTTGAGACGTTGAACTTCGATCCGCCCAGCGACACCAGTTTCTTCACTGTATCGTCCGCCAGCCCTGTTCCGCCATGGATCACCAACGGTGTTGTCGGGCCGCTGCCGTTAATTTTCTGGGCAATCGTCGCCAGCCGATCGAAATCAAGTTTGGGTGCTTTTGTCTTGTAAACGCCATGGGCGGTACCTATTGCAGGGGCAAGCAGGTCTATCTGCGTTTTTTCAACAAATTCCACGGCCAGATCGGGGTCACACAGCTGGGCTTCGTCCTCGGCCACCACCACCTGGTCTTCAACTCCGGACACGGTGCCGAGTTCACCTTCAACCGAGATGCCGCGGGTATGACAATAATCGCTGACTATTCTGGTCTGGCGGATGTTTTCAGCAAATTCGTGGTGGGAGGCGTCAATCATCACATTGGTGTAGCCCACGTCGGCGCAGGTCTTACAATAATCCACCTCGTTGCAGTGATCGACATGGAGACATACCGGCACCGGTGCCTCGGCTGCCAGCGTTTTAAACACGGCCGCAACTACATCTGGTTGACGAAATTTAGAAGGAGTTACAGAAGTCTGAATGATAACGGGAGAATTCTTCTCTATCGCTGCCTGCACTATCGCTTTCATCTGAATGAAGTTGGAGACGTTGAAGGCACCGACTGCGTATTTTTCAGCGGTGGCCTTCAAAAGCATTTCCTTGGCGTTTACTATCGTCATATTCCCTCCACCATATTTGGGTTTAAAATATTCTCGACCTTCTTGGTTCGACAGTGAAATATCTTCGATCGCATAAATTGTTATGAGAGCAGCTCTGCCGGGACTATTACCTCACGGTAAGCGCCGATATAGTAGCATGTATAAGTGATTGGAGCATTAAAACTTGCATCTGAAAATTTGTTTTTGGCCGGGAGTCTTTGGGGGGGGATCTAGCCCGGGTCTGGTCTCAACCCCAGAAACTCAATAATCCACAGAAAACCACCGCCGGTGAGCGGGCAAAATTATATTTCTATAATACTAGAAATATGGTTGACAGCCGTTTTCCTAAACGTTAGAGTACCATTCACAAAGAAACCAATGATCACGGAGGTCTTCGATGGATCTTGAAGATGCCGCCGGACGCTGCGCCGAGCTGGGAAACACTACCCGATTGTCGATTTTCAGACTATTGGTAAAAGCAGGCAAACAGGGCTTGCCGGTGGGGAAAATTCAAAGCAGTCTGGGAATTCCCGGATCGACCCTGACTCACCACCTCCAGCGCCTGGTCCGGGTGGGACTGGTCAAACAGCGGAGACAGAGCAGGATACTGCATTGTGAGCCGCAGATGACGGCGATTCGAGAACTTGGTGAATACCTGCTGTCTGAATGCTGCTCACTGCAGCACGATCCACCTGCAGACGGTTCAGACCAACCCTTGGAAATAAAGGATTATTGCTGACATGGAACTAATGCTGCCGCATTTCAAGGACACTCTTGTTTTTTTTATTACGACCATGGCGGAACTTGCCATTCTCTTTATCGGGATCAGCTTTCTGGTCGGGGTCATCAACGAATTTCTTCCCCAGGAGAAAGTAAAACGCTGGCTCTCAGGTCGGCACGGCAGGGGCTATCTGATCGGCTCGATCCTCGGCGGTCTGACACCGTTCTGCAGTTGTTCGACCATTCCGGTAACCATTGGCCTGTTGCGGGCCGGGGCAGGCTTTGGGCCGACCATGGCCTTTTTGTTCACTTCGCCGCTGGTTAACCCGATCATTATCCCTCTTTTCGTTACCCTGCTGGGCGTGAAAGTGACATTGGTCTATGCGGGTGTCGCCATCGGCCTGACCATCTTCATAAGTTTCCTTCTGGAGAAAGCCGGTTTCTCCAGGTTTATTATTAAGGATGTGCTGCAGGGGGGCAGCGGCCAACCTGCAGTCGGTACGCCGTTGACCCAGCCCGTCGCTGCGGCTGGTGCCGGATCCCCAAACACCCAGTTCATGGTCCAGCTGCAGCCGGCGGCACCATGCGCTGAGGCGCCGGGGACGGGTTCTGATCAGGCTCCTGCCTTTTCTATTCCCGTCTACCAGGAGCAGCCCGGAAGATGGCGGCGCATCTTCAACGAGGCGGTGCGCCAGTTTAGATCCCTGCTGCCATTCGTTGTGCTCGGGGTGGCTATAGGCTCTGTCATCCATGGTTTTCTCCCTGCCGAGTTGGTAGTGCGGCTGGCAGGAGCCGATAATCCGCTGGCGGTTCCGGTCTCGGCAGTTGTCGGCATTCCGCTCTACCTGAGGGTCAGCACCATGGTCCCGATAGCCGCCAGTCTGGTGGCCAAGGGAATGAGCCTCGGGGCTGTCGTTGCCCTTATCATTGGCGGTGCCGGTGCCAGTCTACCCGAATTGGCGATGCTCAAAGGTATGTTCAGAACGCCATTGTTGATCGCTTTTATTGCCTCGGTAATGGTGATGGCGGTAACAGCCGGATTTCTGGTAAATCTTGTAGTCCTTTAATCGCGAGGCTTCCTTGAAGAAGTTTGATTTTGAATTAGATTCCAATGGTTGTAAGGAATCCCAGATAAATTTAAAAGGAGTTGAGCGATGGCTTATAATATAGCTTTGATCCCGGGAGACGGGATCGGCAGGGAAGTGATACCCGAAGGAGTAAAGGCGCTTGAAGCCTTAGCAAAGCGCTATGACTTTGATCTTGCCTTCACCGAATTTCCCTTTTCCTGCAGCTACTATCTTGAGCATGGCGAGATGATGCCCAAGGACGGCATTGAGCAGCTCAGCCCCTTCGACGCCATCCTGCTTGGAGCGGTGGGCGATCCGGCCGTGGCCGATCACGTCTCACTCTGGGGGCTGCTGCTGCCGATCAGGCGGCGCTTTGATCAATATGTCAATCTCCGGCCGGTACGACTCCTTAAGGGAATTTCCTCTCCGTTGGCAAACCGTGGCCCTGAAGATATCGACTTCCTCGTGGTCCGTGAAAATACCGAGGGGGAATATTCGAACACCGGCGGGCGTTTGTTTGAAAACAGTGAACGGGAATGTGTCGTGCAGGAATCGATCTTTACCCGTACCGGGGTTGACCGGATCATCAGATACGCCTGTGAACTGGCCCTGCAGCGACCGGCCAAACATCTGACCTCGGCCACCAAGTCCAACGGCATAAGCTATACCATGCCATTTTGGGACGAGCGTTTTGCTGCAGTCGGCGCTGATTATCCTGAGCTGCGGCGCGACCAGTATCATATCGATATCCTCTGCGCCCATTTCGTGCAGCACCCGGACTGGTTCGACGTGGTGGTCGGCTCCAATCTGTTCGGCGATATCCTCAGCGATTTGGGGCCGGCTATAGCCGGCGGAATTGGTATTGCGCCGTCGGCGAACCTCAACGTCGATCGCAGTTTTCCTTCAATGTTTGAACCGGTGCACGGCTCGGCTCCCGACATCGCCGGTCAGGGCCTGGCCAATCCGATAGCGACCTTGTGGTCGGTACAGATGATGCTCGATTTTTTAGGAGAGAAGGACGCGGGAAGGGCGCTGCTGGAGGCGGTGGAGAGGGTAACCGAAAAGGAAATGTTCACACCGGATCTGGGTGGTTCCGAAACCACAGCTTCGTTCACCGACCGGGTGCTTGAAAATCTCGATTAGGAATTCAGACGGCTCAGCCCCTTGGGGTCTGAGCCGTCAATGACAAATCGAGTTGTTATCCTTCCAGTACCTGGCGGAGTTCGTCTTCCTTGTCTTTGGTCAAAGACGTCTGGATCACCTTCCCCTTGAATTGCTTCAAGCCCTCGAGCACTTTGTCCGGAGTGGCTTTACGAACCAGCACGCAGAGGGCAGAGGTGCCGGGTTTAAAGGACTCACCCAGGTCTTTCATAAATTTATCATTGATACCGATGTCGGCCAACTTGCCGCTCAAGGCGCCGGCACCGGCTCCGACCGCAGCCCCGGCCAGCGGGTTGAGAAACAGAAAGCCGATGAGCATACCCCAAAAGCTGCCGCCAACAGCACCGCTGGCGGTCAGGTTGACGGCCTGATGCAGTTTGACCTTGTCATTTTCATCCTTGGTTACCACAACCACATCTTCCATCTCGATCAGGTACTCTTTCTGCATTTTGGCAAGTTCTGCCCGCATTTCGAATGCACTTGTATCATCATCAAAACCGATAACAACTAAATTGCTCATAACTGGCTCCTCTCTTTTGAAATGTTTATTTATTCCGGGTGGAAAACTCTATAATAGATACGATTTCAAATAAGTACAGAACCATGAGTCCACTTTTACGTACCTGCCCACAAAAGAGAAATTGTAACCATAACCGCAGCTCTGGGTCAGGCCTGTGCCAAATTGCTCAACAGCCGGTATAGCGTGGGACCACGTAAGGGCCCTCGGGAATAACGGCTATCTCGGGATCGTCATGTTCCGCCACACTGTCTAGTATGGCCTGCTGGAGGTCGGTGACGTGATCGACAAAGATTTGGGCCAACTCGGGTTCGCCGAGCTTTTCGGTGAAAAGCTTGATACTGCCCTGGCGCAGCGGTTTGAGCAACATTTCCGTCTGCCACTCATCGATCAGTGCTTGACTGCGGCCATCCAGGATATTCATAAACTCTTTTTGACCGTGTTTGCAGAGCATCTGCTGGGCAGCGGCGAATTCGGGACTGCCCATACCCTCGGAGCACTCGCTGGTAATGATGATGGTGCCGCCCGGTTCGAGAATGTCCATCGGCCCGACCATGCCCTTGACCGTCTGATAGTAGGTTTTGTCCAGCGGGTAGCCGCCCGCCGAGGTGACAATGGTTTTGAATTTGCGGGCTATATCGACCTCAGCATATTTTTTCATGAATGCGACGGCCGCCAGATGACTCTCTTCAATGGCGCCAAAGGTCACTTTGCCCAGCCGACGTTTGTCGTCAATGGCCACATTCAGAGCAAAAATGTCGCCGATCTTTCTGATGATCTCGATCTGGGCCTCGTGCAGGGGGTTGCCGTCCATCACACAACTTACGGCCCTGGGATGCTCGAGAATATGGGAGGTGTGAAACTTCAGGATGGTGTCCTGGAAGGCCACTCCCGGTGCAACCACCTTGCGGCCGCCCGAGTAGCCGGCCATGAAGTGGGGTTCCACCAGCCCGGTGACGATTCTCAAGTCGGCGTCGTAGAAACGGCGGTCGATGCCGATGGGTATGCCCTGGGAGGTCATACCCAGATCGATATGGGCCTCACGGTCCCTGGCAAAATGATTCTCGATCCTGAACGAGCGGAAGACCTCGTCATTGCCGATCAGCTCTCTGAGTTCTTCACCCTCGTTGGGCCGGTGCAGGCCGGTGGCCACCAGTATGAGGATATCCTCTTTGTCAATCCCCTGGTCCAGCAGCGTGTCGAGCAGGGGCGGCAGCAGCAGACCGTTGGGAACCGGTCGGGTAATGTCACAGATCAGGATACAGGCCGATTTTTTGCCTTTGGCCAGTTGGGGCAGGGGGGGGCTGCCGATCGGTTCGAGCAGGGCCCCCCTGATCGAGCCGTCGACGTCTTCCAGTAACGGCATCGGGTACTTGTTTATTTCGTGGATCTGCAGGTTTTCAGGCAGATCGAGGCGCAGTTCCTGTCTGCCGAATAATAACGATGTATTCATGATTCTTCCTTTTCATCCATTAGTGCAGCAACCAGCCGCTCCCCGGTTGAGCGGAGGTGGGAGATGAGGGCCGCTTCCGCCTCGGAACCGTTACCGGATTCTATGGCCCGTAAAATCAGGTCATGCTGCTCGTAGACCTTTTCGTATCCCCAGTCAAATCGGGCCTTCTGCTCCATCCAGAGTCTGATGGGCTGGCGCATCTCGGTGAGGAACCTGACCAGTACGCTGTTGCGGCAGGCACGGGCCACGGCCATATGAAAGGCCAGATCGAGTTTGATCAGTTTTTCCTCGCTGTTGCGTGCTTCTTTCATGCGCTGGTGAACTTTTTTGATTTCTTCAAGATCCTCAGAGGTTGCCCGTTCGGCGGCAAAGCGGACGATAACGCATTCGAGCTCGACCCGGGCCTCGACAAGTTCGTCGATCCTTTCCCTGCCGATACCCAGAAGTCCGATCGGTTTGGACTGATTTTCGGATGAAAAGCCGGCAACGTGGGTTCCCTGTCCGGGTTTCACCGTTACCAGTCCCACCAGCGAAAGGGCACCGATCGCCTCTCTGATCGAACTCCTTCCAACCTGGAACTGTTTCATCAGTTCAGGCTCCGATGGAAGTTTGTCACCCGGTTTCAATCGGCCGGTCCCTATCAGCGCCATAAGGTGGTCGGCAACCTGATCGGCCAAGCGCTTTCTCTCTGGTACGAAACTATGTTCGGACATGGGTAAATGATTGGCTGGTTAGTGGTATGTTTTTGAAATTAATTGATTATCTAAATAATTTCAGTTTTTGTGGTCGCCTCGCTCTGTAGAATCGAGCAACCTTCTCTATCTTTTTTATTGACTAATGTGAAGAAGCGCAATAAAAAAATCAGAACATCAGATGTTCTGATTTTCATCGGCATCATCGCTCGTGTCCATTTTAATAACAAGGCAACCACTTTTTGAGAGTGGTTGCACCAACCAAAAAGGATGTCACCATGCCAAAATTCAGCGCAAATCTTTCCATGCTTTTTACCGAGGTCGACTTTCTCGACCGCTTCGCCAAGGCGGCCGGCAATGATTTTACGGCTGTCGAGTATATGTTCCCTTACGACTGGCCGGCCGAGCAGCTGCAGGAGTTACTGCAGCAGAACAACCAGCAGCAGGTATTGTTCAATCTGCCCGTGGACAAATGGGCCGAGGGGGTCCGGGGTCTTGCCTGCATTCCCGGAAGAGGGCAGGAATTCCAGGAGAATGTCGGCCGGGGACTTGCTTATGCTGGCGCGCTCAAGTGCCCTAAGGTCAATTGTCTGGTGGGACTGACACCGCAAGATGCCGACCCGGATAAGGTCCGAATGACCCTGGTGGAGAATCTGCGCTTTGCCGCCGACGAATTCGCCAAACAGGGCATCACCCTGCTGGTGGAGGCGCTGAACAGCCGTGATATACCCGGATTTCATCTGGTCGGTTCGAAAGAATCGGTCGATCTTATCACTGAAGTGGATCGACCCAATATCAAGTTTCAGTACGATATCTATCACATGCAGCGCATGGAAGGTGAATTGATAGGGACGATCAATGGGTTAAAAGAGAGTATCGGGCATATTCAACTGGCCGACAATCCGGGGCGCCATGAACCCGGCAGCGGCGAGATCAACTTCGCCAACCTGTTCAAGGCTATCGATGGTTCGGGCTATGATGGCTGGATCGGCTGTGAGTATATTCCGGCAGCCGGCACCGAGGCCGGTCTTGGCTGGCTCTCAGACTATCGTTAACAGAACTAACGGAATAATTCATACCAGACAAAGGAGATAGACATGAAAGTAGGATTTATTGGATTAGGAATCATGGGGAAGCCGATGAGCAAGAATATGCTCAAGGCCGGTTATGATCTGGTGGTAATGGACCACCAACAAGCTCCGGTTGATGAACTGGTTGCCGCCGGTGCCGCCTCTGCTGACAGCCCCAAAGCGGTTGCCGAGCAGACTGAAATTATCATTACCATGCTGCCCAATTCACCACACGTAAAACAAGTGGTGCTGGGGGAAAACGGTATCATCGAGGGCGCCAAGCCCGGTACGGTCGTGATCGATATGAGTTCGATTGCCCCGCTGGCCAGCAAGGAAGTCTACGGCGAACTAGAAAAAATCGGGGTTGATCTGCTCGATGCTCCCGTCAGCGGCGGGGAGCCCAAGGCCATCGACGGCACTATTTCGGTGATGGTTGGCGGTAAAAAAGAAATATTCGACAAGTACTACGAGCTGATGATGACCATGGCCGGATCGGTGGTTTATACCGGCAGTATCGGAGCCGGCAATACTACCAAGCTGGCCAACCAGATCATAGTGGCGCTCAATATTGCCGCCATGTCGGAGGCCCTGGTCCTGGCTACCAAGGCTGGCGTTGAGCCCGAGCTGGTCTATGAGGCAATCAGGGGCGGGCTGGCCGGCAGCACGGTGCTTGAGGCCAAGGCGCCACTGGTCATGGACCGCAAGTTCGATCCGGGATTCCGCATCGAACTCCACATCAAGGACCTGGCCAATGTTCTGGAAACAGCCCATGAGATCGGTGTTCCACTGCCGCTCACCGCCGGAGTCATGGAAATCATGCAGGCCCTGAAAGTCGATGGTAAGCAGGGAGACGATCACGGTGGCCTTATCCAGTATTACGAAAAAGCAGCCCAGGTGGAAGTAAAGAGATAATCGATCACTCTTCAAGCTGTTTTTAAACCCCTGCGGAACCAGGTTCCGACAGGGGTTTTTTTCTGTGAGAAGAATGTGTTATTTTACCAGAGTTTAACAGTTAAGGTGACACAATACCTATTGTGTCACCACCCACATTTACGCGTGTAGAATCAATAGATCAGCGCAAGAGGGACACAATAGGTATTGTGTCACCTTAGCTCGCCATATCTGCCAGGAGGATGTGTGAAAAAAATATGCAGGGTTGTCTGTCAGCTGAGCCTATTGCTGGCACTTTTTCTAACGACAACCGTTTCGGCCCAGAGCAGCTTCGAACAATGGCTCGATGAGTTCAAGCCGGTAGCCGGTCAGCAGGGAGTTCGCCAGGCTACCTGGGACAAGGCCTTTGCCGGGATATCTGAGTTTGACGCCAAGGTCCTGGAAAAGGCCAACTACCAGCCGGAATTCACCACCGAGATCTGGGACTATCTCGACAGTCGGGTCAACCCCATCTCAATTTCCAGAGGCCTGCAGATGGATCGGGTTCATGATGAAACCCTGAGCGCCGTATCCGACAAATTCGAGGTCAGGCGCAGCGTTCTGCTGGCAATCTGGTCCATGGAATCGAACTACGGAGAGGTGTTGAAACGGCCGGAGCGCTTGCACTATGTCCCCCAGGCTCTGGCAACCCTGGCCTACGCAGACCCTAAAAGAAGAAAGTTTGGCCGCAGCCAGTTGGTTGCAGCCCTGAAGATTCTTCAAGCGGGCGATGTACACGTGGAACAGTTCAGCGGGTCCTGGGCCGGCGCCATGGGGCACACCCAGTTTATTCCCACCAGCTACCTGGCCTATGGAATCGATATGGACGGCAATGGCAAACGTGATATCTGGAACTCAATTCCCGACGCCTTGGCAACCGCCGCCAACCTGCTGCACAAGAATGGCTGGCGGACCGGCAAATCATGGGGATATGAGGTAATTGTACCCTCGGGCAGCGGCAAGCTGGAAGGACAGACAAAACTCATTTCCGAGTGGCAGA
Organism: uncultured Desulfofustis sp.; assembly: GCA_905479735.1. Lineage (GTDB taxonomy): Bacteria > Desulfobacterota > Desulfobulbia > Desulfobulbales > Desulfocapsaceae > JABDQA01. Next base: position 4,610 of record CAJQNS010000022.1, on the reverse strand, counting down.
AACTGGGTTTTCAGCGTCCGGCAGGCAGAGCCTTTCCGAGGCCTGGCGAGAAAGCGGTGCTCAAGCTGTTGGCTGGGGATGCGGGTCCGGGCTTTCTTATGATGCGAAATTTCTTTGTCCTGAAGCGCTACAATAACGCCGATGCCTATGCTCTTGGGGTGGGGTTGTTGGCCGACCGGCTGGCCGGTTACCCGGGAATGGTGCAGACCTGGCCCCGTCCGCCGGAATCTCTGAACGGAGAAGAGAAGATCGAGCTTCAGAAACTACTGAAGAAACAAGGCTATTACGACGGTGAAATTGACGGCAGCTTGGGGAAGGGCAGCAGGGCTGCAATTGCAGAATTTCAAAGGAAGGCGGGAGTGAACCCTGACGGAGCCCCGTCCAAATCTATCCTGCTGTTGCTTCGCAAGTAAGATGGCAGTGGTGGCCGTCTAGAGGATGCTCAGCATGGTCAGGAAATGGAAAAAACTGCCGGCAATGACAAACAGGTGCCAGATACCATGCGAGTGGGGTATTTTGCCCTTGGAGACGTAAAAATATATACCGACAGTGTAAAAGACACCTCCAATTACAAGCGTTACCAAGCCTGGTCCAGGCAGTGATTTCCACAGCGGTTGGATGGCAAACACTACCAGCCAGCCCATGGTGGCATAGATGCCCAGGGTTATGGGTTTTTTATGAGTGGTAAGCAGAAACTCAAGAATCAGCCCCAATAGTGCGAGCCCCCATATCACGCCAAACAGCGACCAGCCCCACCCGCCGCGCAGGGTAATCAGGGTAAGTGGGGTGTAAGTTCCCGCAATCAGTAGATAAATTGAGAGGTGGTCGAGTCTTTGAAATAGTGTTTTGGGGCGCCCCTGAAGTGAGTGATATAAGGCTGAGTTCAAGTAGACCAGCAGCAGAGTGGTCCCATAAATGCTGAAACTGACTATCTTCCAGGGATCTCCCTGCAGGGACGACATGACAACCAGCAACACCAGCCCCGTCAGGGCAAAGATTGCCCCGATGAGGTGGCTTATGCTGTTAAACCTCTCGCCCTCATGCATGGCGAACGGACTCGTATCTTGCTTTTTCATTGGCTGATTGTGTCCGATTTTCAGTTAATGTGTCCGATTTTCAGTTAGGATCTGGTCTCTTGCTGGAGACGGGGAAATGGCAGGGCCAAGTTTTCCAGTCGAGGCCACTCTATCACATTGTGGTTGTGTGTCAAGCTGGTGATGTTCATCCTGAATAAACAATAGGGACAATCTCGAAACACGGCAATGGCTTGGATCTATAGGGGTAACGGCGGATGTTATTTATTTCTTGACAACCACAATGTGGTATAAGATAATAGTCATTAAGCGTCAGATACGCCCAACTCCAAATCTCTTACAGACACTACAGAGGCGTTACTGTTCCAAAGACCGCATAGCCAGACACTTCGTCTAGTCCGTAACGGTAAGGGTTGAGCTACTGTCAATAATCCGCAAGCCCTACTAGCAAAATCTTCAGCCAACTACTCTCAGGTTGACTGACATACCTTTTTCGGGGGTAAGTCATGGAGTATAGAGCATCTCACGAAGAATTCGATCCCGGCGACTATGATCCTGTTTTTAAATTTGAGCTCGAGCTCAGTATTGGTGATTACTTGCTTCTCTCGCTTTACCTGATATTTATCGCCCCGCTTGAACTGCTGGGCTGGGTAATTAAGCGCATCTATCAGGCCGTCACCGGGGCGGTCGATTCAATCCGCAGCCTGGCCGAAACAAAGCCCCAGGGCGGACTGTTGTCAGTGTTTTCGAAACTATTCTAAAAAACTCAGGATTGAGGCAGGAAGAGCGTTGAAAGGATCTCTTTGACGGCAGAGCACCTGCCAGGGGGGTGCTTTCTTCGCTCCGCTTCCAGAGCTCAGCTCATTCGTTTGGACGGTCCTTGCTCTCTCGTGACATAATCCAATAGTCTACCCTGCTGGTCGGTTCATGAATCCGGTCGATCGACCGGTAGCCCAACCGTTCGTAAAAGGAGATGTTTCGCGGTGAAAAGGTCTCCAGGTAGGTGGGTCGGTTCATCCTGTCCGTTTTCTGGAGTACTTCCTCGACCAGATCAACACCGTGGCCCCTTCCCTGAGAGCGTGGATGAATACCCACAATCGAGAGGTACCAGGCGTCTGCATCGATCTGTGGGGCTGACTTTTCTGCCATGAAAGCCACCATCGCCTCGTAGCTCTCGAGGCTGGACTGGCCCATGTGGTGTATGATGAAATCCCTCTTGCTTCTCTGTTTCTCTCTTTCCAGCTCCCGCTCCAGCGGTCGGGACCAGATAGCTGCCCCGGATTTTTGGTCTGCTGATATCAACAGCACTCCATAGCGGTGCGCCTCGACCATTGAGTAGTCCAGGTAGCGGAGCATCGCTTCCCGGGCCGAGCCATTGGTGACCGATTTTTCCATGGTGATATAGAAGGCATCCTCGGTCAGCGCTTCATACAGCGCTTCGGCCACAATGCGGTGGCTAAATTCATATTCCATTGCTGATACCCTTGCCAGATAAAGAAAGAAGTCCTCATAAAATTATCAGAGCCGGAAGCCAGAATATGGCACAACCGGTCCAAATGCAAATGACTTCTTTGCTAGAGTTGGATGGAAATATGGATGGCAGAAAAAGCTGTAAAAACTGTGTACAAGTGAACAATTATCCTGCCTACAAAGTTGTCATCCGGCCCAACCAGTCCTTGCAAAGTTTCCCTTAATCGTCCATTGAACAAGGTGAAAATCCTATCAATTCATGGTGTTAAAGAAAAATTTAAGGGAAAACCTAAGCCAGCTAGATTCCGGCACGATTATCGCTTCTACCCGATTGGGGATAAGGGGTGAGGCTTCCAACCGGTGATCTGAGTTACCACCTGCCTTGCCTGTCAGACAATGAAAAACAGTTGAAGATGTAGGAGCTCCGGCATCTTTTAGAACCAGACAAGCTGCGAGAGGGGAAGGCATGGCGATTATAAAGACAATTACACCGTATATTTCGAAAAATAGAATGGGCAGAATCGAAGCCCATTGTAGAAAAATAGGCTCAGAGGAGATTGTCGAGGGATACATTGCCCTGGTTTCAACCCGTATGTCCAGGGACCACAAGATCGAGATCAAACCTCTGAGGAAAGATGAAGGCGGTGAGCAGACCGCCTGAACCTCTGAAGACTAAACCCACCTATGGAGCCATGTCCTTGTTCCTGCCTTGATCTAGGCATGCTCCATGTACGGAGCCCGGGTCGGGTACCTCCCCCGGGCTCTGTACACCCGCTTTACAGCTACTCCCCTTATTGATTTACCCATCTCGCAGTGCCACACTTCAACCCAACCATTTTTCTTAAGAGATATCAGCAGCTCCGGCTATTCAGGGTGATCAAATCCTAGGTCTGATCATTCTGGCATGATTTTCGCGACAGTACAGTCACAAGGGGGAATGTTTCGGGAGCTTCGATCCTGAAAAAATCGGGCCGATCTCAATTGAGGGTCCCGGCTCGATGGTGTTTGTTCCTCCGCAAAGGAAAAGGGGGAAACGTCATGTGGGGAATCATAACCATGTTCCTGTCCTTCTGGTCAATACCGGTGGTACTCTATCTCTTCATGCCCGCTTTGATAGTGAGCGTACTTCTGATCATGGAATTGGCAAGGTAAGAATTGGTATTTCACTTCATTTTTGCTCATCCAACCAGTCACAGATCCGCCGCCGCGAGGCTGTACCATAGGCACTGGTTCCGGGGGGATGATGAGCGGTTCATAAGGTCAATCTCTGCTGAAAAATTTGTGCAGTATTACAATGGGGTGAGAAAATTTTTAATGAAATTAAATAGCTTTATATGGTAGTTTTCATCCGTTTAGTTTGACAGGTAGTTCAGCCGTGTCGAACTGCCTTCCGAGCCCCTTCGAGGCTCCTGCACTTCAGTAATCTTCAGAATTAGAAGAGGAACAGCGCCGTAGAAAAAGACCGCAACGCTCATCGATAGAGACAGGGAGAGGGTCTATGAGGTATCGCTTGAGTATCGTTCTGATTGGGGGAATTATACTGTTTGTCATCTCTAACCTTGTCTGCGGTGCAGCGATCGGCGCCGAGCATTGCAGCGAACCGGTCGGCACCCTGGTCTCCATCGAGGGCAGCGGCGAACTTCAACCCCAAGGACAGCAGGGCTGGCAGCCCGTTAAGTTGAACGACAAGTTCTGCGCCGGCGATGTGCTCCGGGTAGGGGCAGGCGGCCGGGCGGCGGTCACCCTGACCAACGAGACGATTCTAAGGATCAACCAGAACTCGATCCTCACTTTCAGCCTTCCCGAAGAGCGTATCTCGGTGCTCAAGCTGCTCAAGGGCATGCTCCATATCTTCAGTCATAGGCCGCGTGCCCTCAAGGTCTCCACTCCCTATGTAAACGGCACCGTGGAAGGCACCGAGTTCCTGGTTGCGGTGGACGATCAGCAGGCGGCCATCACCGTTTTTGAGGGACTGGTCCGGGCCGCCAACGGTCAGGGCAGCCTCGATATTGGCAGCGGTCAATCCGTAACCGCAGCCAAAGGAACTGCGCCCCAGTACAGCGCCGTGGTCAATCCGCGTGATGCGGTGCAGTGGACCCTCTACTA
>CAJQNS010000021.1 GCA_905479735.1 uncultured Desulfofustis sp. | reverse complement strand
GAGGGGGCGCCCCACGAAATACTGCTGGTCATCGATGCGACCACCGGTCAGAACGGTATCTCCCAGGCCAAGTTATTCAATGAGGCCGTCGGGGTAACCGGCGTGGCACTGACCAAACTCGACGGAACCGCCAAGGGTGGTATTGTTGCCACCATCACCAGAGAACTGAACCTGCCAATCCGCTTTATCGGCGTCGGAGAACAGGTTGACGATTTGAGAGATTTCGACGCCGAGGAATTCATCGAAGCATTATTCGTTACTGACTGAGGAAAGGTCAGGGATAAACAACTCTACATCAAACCACTATGAGATATCAATATCAGCAACAGGGCCCCGGCTGCGGCGGCTGTCTGGTCATCGGCGCTCTTATCGCCCTGCTCACCGGGGGCTTCTCCGGGCTCGGCAATTTTCTTGGGTTCGTGTTCTACGCGGGAGCAATGTTCATCCTGGTCGCCCTGGCGATCTTTTTCGGCTTTCAGTTCTGGCTCCAGCGCCAGGTTGCCAGTTATGCCTCCACCCAGTCGGAAAGCCATAACCGTTTTGTCTGGCTGCTGGTTCACATCCTGGTAAAAATAGCCCAGCTCGACGACCACGTATCAAAAGACGAAGTTCAGACCATTCAGCGCTTTTTCCAGTACAACCTGCATTACAACCAGACCAAGATGGCCTGGGTCAAGAATCTGATCAAAGAAGCCACCGAATCGACCGAGACAATGGAGGCCATGCTCGATGAGTTTAAACGGACGTTTGCCTATGAACCGCGTCTGATTCTGCTGGAGCTCATTTATCAGATTGTCTATACCAAGGACCCGGTCCCCCAGAATGAACTGGAGAAGGCCAGGCAAATTGGTGTTTTTCTCGATATTTCCCAGTACGATCTGCGCACCATAGAGGCCAAATACACCTATCATCGTCAGCGTCAGGCCACCGAAACGCGCGAGAACGATGTACACTTCTATGCGGTGCTTGGTCTCGAACCTGGAGCAGATATGGAGACGATCAAAAAATCATATCGGCAACTGAGCATGAAATACCATCCTGACAAGGTCAGTCACCTCGGCGATGAGTTCAAAACGGTCGCAGAGGAAAAAATGAAAGAAATCAACGCAGCTTACGACTTCTTCAAAAGAAAGCTCGGAGCCTAGCCGCCGCCGAAATAACCTCACCGGTGCCGGCCCGGCACCAGGCGTATTCAAATTATAAGCCAGACACTAGAGGACGCAGACATGGCCGTTTCAGAAAAGATGAAAAACTTCAGTGAGAAGTCTTCCTGGATCAGAAAAATGTTTGAGGAAGGGGCAAGGTTGAAAGCCGAGTTCGGCAACGATCAGGTATTCGATTTCAGTCTCGGCAATCCCGATGTACCGCCGCCTCCCGAATTTCGCAAAATTCTTATGGAGACTGCTGCCGAGGCCCTACCCGGCCAGCATGCATACATGCCCAACGGCGGCCTGCCCTGGGTCCGGGAGGCTATTGCTGCCCGGATGTCAGACGAACAGAAGGTCGAGGTCAACCCGGCCGATATGCTTATGAGCTGTGGCGCCGCCGGGGCCATCAATGTGGTAATGAAGGCCCTGCTCAACCCCGGAGATGAGGTCATTCTTCTGGCTCCCTATTTCGTCGAATACAGCTTCTACGTGGACAACCACGGCGGGGTCGGAAAAGTCGTCAATACCGACGCCGAATTCAACATCGATCTTGGGACCATCGAACAGGCACTCAGCGAGAAGACCAGGGCGGTCATCATTAATTCACCGAATAATCCCACCGGACAGCTCTATTCGGCAGAATCTATCGCTGCACTTGGCAGACTCCTTGAAAGCGCTTCGCAGAAATTCGAATCGACCATCTACCTGATCTCCGACGAGCCATACCGGAAAATCATCTTCGATGACTGGGAAGTGCCGTCGATTTTCGAGCATGTTCGCAACAGCATCGTCCTCTCATCATTTTCCAAAGATCTCAGCCTGCCGGGGGAACGGATCGGTTATCTCGCAGTGCATCCTGAAGCCGACGACAAGACTGCCCTGCTCGATGCCATGACGCTGGCCACCCGCATCCTTGGTTTTGTCAATGCTCCGGCTCTTATCCAGAGGGTAGTAGCCCAACTGCAGGATGCCGTTGTCGACAATTCGGTCTATGCAAGAAGGCGGGAACTGTTCTGCAGAATTTTAGAAGATGCGGGGTATGAGTTCATCAAACCCAAAGGTGCCTTCTACCTGTTTCCAAAGACGCCGATTGATGACGATGTTGCATTCTGCGCCCTTCTGCAAAAGCAAAAAATTCTCGCCGTCCCCGGCCGCGGATTCGGCGCTCCCGGTTATATCAGACTGGCATTCTGCACCGATGAGGATTACATCGAACGATCGGCTGCTGGATTCAGAGCGGCATTTGCTGAGGCCACGAGTTGATCATGGTCTCAGGATGATCTTCGGCTGCGCTGTTCCTTCTTGTCCTTGAAAATGAGCCGGATCGGTACCCGGTCCAGGTCTAGGCCGTCTCTATAGCGGTTGACCAGGTAGCGCTGATACGAGAAGTGCACACCCTTGTAGCTGTTGGTCATGATCACGAAGGTGGGAGGAGCGCTACTGATCTGCGAGGTGTAGTAGAGTTTCAGCCGTTTATTCTTGTAGATCGGCGGTGAATGGTTGTCAGTGGCATCAGCCAGCAGACGGTTCAGCGCCGAAGTCGGAAAAGTGGCAGTGAACTGGCGGTAGACCGAACCCACTGCCGGGAAAAGCCGTTTGAAGCCGAAACCGGTCAGGGCCGACACCGTAATCAACGGTGCAAATCCCACAAAAGGCACGGCCCGGGCAATTTCCTCCATGAGCTGCTGCTGACGTTTCTTATCGTCTGCCAGCAGATCCCATTTGTTGACCAACAGGATCAGCCCCCTGCCATGGTCCTGGGTATAGCCGATCACTTTGGCATCCTGCTCGGTGATACCTTCCTCTGCATCGAGCAGGACCACCGCTATATCGCAGCGTCCCAGTGCGGCCAGTGCTTTGAGAATACTGAACTTTTCCAGCTTCTCCTTGGTTTTACCCTTGCGGCGGATACCGGCGGTGTCGATCAGCAGGTAGTTTCTATCCTTATGGTTGAGAAGGGTGTCCACCGAATCCCTGGTGGTTCCAGAGATGTCTGAGACAACCATTCTTTGTTCACCGACAATTCGGTTTATCATCGACGATTTACCGACATTGGGCCGGCCAAGAAAAGCCAACCTGATGGTATTGTCTGGGATCTCGTCACCGGCGCTGTCATCGGGAAGCGCCTCGCAGAGACCATCCATCAGGGTGATAAAGCCGTAGCGGTGCTCAGCCGAGACACTCCAGAGTTCCTCAACCCCCAGCTCGTAGAAGGGAATCAGCAGTTCCTCCTCCTGCTCAGGGCCATCGATCTTGTTGACCACAAAAAAGATCGTTTTATCCACCTTGCGCAGAAGGTTGATCACTTCATAATCGGCGGGCATCAATCCCTCTTTACCGTCCATTATGAATAAAATGATGTCCGCTTCCTCGATGGCAGCCATGGCCTGGTTGCGAATGTTGCCAACCATAGCATCCTCGGGATTGTCATCGATGCCGCCAGTATCGACCAGCATGAAAAAGTGTTCCTTCCAGGTGACCCGATCGTACTGCCTGTCCCTGGTCACCCCCGGAGTCGGGTCGACAATGGCCTTGCGCGATTTGGTGATCCTGTTGAACAGGGTCGATTTGCCGACATTGGGCCGGCCAACCAGCGCCACTATTGCGGTTGTCCGGTTACGCATTGAGGTTGCTCCTGTTCAGATGGGCCGTAAGCGGCTTCATTATTTTTCTGTGCGCTTGCTTTTCAGACGGCAAAACGGCTCCGAAACAGCCTGATAGACTCGGCCGCAGTCTTCCGCAGCACGGGGAAATCGTCAAACAACTGGTCGGCCAGCCGATTCTGCAGCATGATCAAGGACGGCATCAGAAACTGACTGAAGAACTTTTTCCGCTTCTTTCCCGAGAGAAAGGCGAAGGCTCCGATAATCTGCAGATTTCTCTGCACTGCAAGGTAGGGGTATGAGGTCTCGACCAGACTGACATCAAGTCCGTTGCGCTGCCCGAGTTTGTCGAGGTAATAACCCAGTAACTCTTCCTGCAGCCGACCTGGGAGACCGGCGTACGGATCGATCAGCAGAGAGGCGATATCATAGCCCGGGGGACCAATGCGTCCGGCCTGAAAATCTATGATCCGCACCCGATCGTCCTTGAGCATAATATTACGGGACTGAAAATCCCGGTGCAGAAAAAGCGGTTGGTAATGATCCATGGTCCGACGCGCCAGTTGCTCAAACTCAGCCTGCAGCCCGTCCACCTCTTCGGCGAACAAACTATCTTTCCAGAAGGCCTGGTAGAAATAGCCGGATTCGCGCTCGATCATCACCGACAGGTCATAGGTTTCGGTATCATAACACCAGTTCTGATCAAAATCCTCGGCGCCGTCGATCTGCATGGTTATAAGCTCTTCGATAACCTTTTGGTAGAGCTTTCTGAGGCTGCTTTCGGTTTCACCCTTGAGCTGTCCGTGAAGCCTCAGGTCGCCAAGGTCCTCGAACAGAATCAGGCTGAGCTGGCTGTCCGCCGCCAGCACTTCCGGCACCGGAACTCCTTTTCTATTCAGATGTCGGGCAATGGCCAGCGCTGAGCGGAACTCATCGAAGTCCTGTTCAGTCGATGAACCTGGAACCACCCCCAGACAACATGGCATCTGATCGCAGAAGACCCTGATGAACCGGCGCGAGGAGCCGTCCGCTACGAGCGGTTGAAAATCAACTCTAGCCTGGAAATTTTCCCTGCTCAACCCTTCGACAAGGCGACCATCTGCAAGCAGGGCGACGATGGCCTGCTGAATTTCGAACTCAAGCATTTCTATCCATACAATTACAAGAAACTGTGCGTATCTCTTTTTTCAATGGTGAGGGAGGACGATTTCATCAGTTAGAACCCTGCCGGGGCCTATCACCGCTCCATCCCAGACAACACAACGGCACAGTTTCACCTGAGAGCCAATCCGGGCCTTGCCTATGCAGGTCCAGTCCACGACTTCTAGATCATCTGCCCACTCGGCCCCTGCATCTATGCAGAGTTTTTCTGCCTCGCATCCCAGTTCGGGCCAGCATGGAACCTGCCCAGACAGCAGGGCTCCGTGAAGCTGCAAATAATCTTCAGGGGTTCCCATGTCGGTCCAGTTGCAGCGGTCGAAACGTCTGGCATGAATAGCTCTGTTCTGTGCCAATAATCTACGATAATACTCAATGATGCATGATGCCGTTTCTTTTTTTATCCCCCGGAGAAGCTCGGGGTTGATTACCTGGACTCCGGTATAGGCCAGTTGCTCGCCTTCCTGACGCGAGCCGTCGAAACCGGTTATCTGCTGGCCTTCCACTGTGATCTTGTTAAAACGCGGGCAATCGTGCACTGCCATGGTAACAGCGTTTTCTGCCTCGACATGGTAGCGGTAGAGTTCACCGACATCAATGGTATGGTAGATATCGCCGTTAACCACCAGCAACGGTTCGTCGTCCAATTTATCGAGCGCCCGGCGCAACCCTCCTCCGGTTCCGAGTATCACTTCCTCCTGCTGAACGCTTACACCGGGAATGTCTCGGAGACAGCTGACGATCTGATCCCCGAGGTGATGACAGTTGACGATGATTTTCGAAAAACCGCTGTTCTTGAGACGATTGACGGCAGCCAGCAACAACGGTGTGTTGAGCACGGGGAAGAGTGGTTTCGGCAAATACTTCGTGTAGGGCAGGAGCCTGGTGCCGAACCCGGCGGCGAGAATCATGGCCTGCATGGAATTCGCCGCCCGCTCAGAGAATTTGACAAGAGTCAGATTTAGTAATCGAGGCTACCATCACCAAGTTCCTCGACTCCGACCACCACTATACCATAGCGGTTAGCGGTCTCAATCATCTCGGCGGGGTCAAAGAGCAGGGACTGACCAGCTTCAACGGCGAGTACCGCCCCCTTCACCTGATGGATCGATTCTATGGTCTTGGTACCGGTGGCCGGCAGGTCGAACCTGAAATCCTGGTTGGGTTTACGCAGCTTGACGACCACTGCCTGCTCTTTGGCAAGCTTGCCGCCCCTCAGAATGGCTGCATCTGTCCCCTCGATAGCCTCGACTGCCATCACCGAGCAGTCCCTGACCACCACGCACTGACCGATATCCAGTTTACCTATGGCCCTGGCGTTGCGCCAGCCGAACTCGATATCCTGGCGCTGGCTCTTATTGGGCTTTCTACGGCTCAGCACCCCTTTGGGAAAGAGAAGGTGTTCCAGGTAGAGGGTCGATTCGAGGACCTTGATCCCCTCCTGTTCGAGCGCATCGGCAACGGTTCTCAGAATCGCATCGTCCTGTCTGTTGTCAATCTTGTTCCACAAGGTCAGCCCTTTGAGGTCGGGCATTACATCTCTAAAAATCTGGGTTTTGGTAATGGTGCCCAGAAATACCGCCTCGGCAACCTTGTTCTGCTTGAAAAATTTTATGATCTTGCCGAGCTGACCGAGTTTCACCCAGCAGGCTTCATCAGCAGCCTGGGCGACCAACTCATCCGTTTCACTGCGATGGGCGGCAACATACACTTTACGCCCGGCTTTCCGGGCTGCCTCGATGAACAGCAGCGGAAATTGTCCGCCGCCGGCTATTATTCCTATTCGATCTTTTACCATTTTTGGAGAGTAGGCGGCTGATTACACTTCTGTGCGCCGTATGACACCGCGTTTGGAGGTTTCGAAAAATTCGATCATATGCGCTACTTCAGCGCACTCGCCATATTCTTTTCTGGCCAGTTCAAGGGCATCTTTGAGCAGCAGATTGGGTGATCGATAGATAGTCCTGAATACCGAGTCCAGATTGCTGATCACCTCTCGGGAAAAGCCGCTTCGACGCAGCCCGACTTTGTTGATACCCGACACCCTGGTTTGATCACGTATACCCGCTACGATCACATAAGGCGGGACATCAAGTCCGACACCGGAGACACCACCGATATAGGAAAAGGCCCCGATTCTGCAGAATTGATGTACAGCCACCAGACCGCCGATGGCAGCCCGGTCTCCGACCTGAACATGCCCGGCGAGGGTGGCAACATTGGCCATCACCACATGGTCCCCAATCTGGCAGTCATGGGCGACGTGAATATAGGCCATCAACAGACAGTGGCTGCCGATTACCGTCTTCTGCTTGCCTCCAGGCGTGCCCCGGTGGATCGAGGCATATTCGCGTATCTGGTTGTCGTCACCAATGATCAGTTCGGTCGGTTCACCCTTGTAGTTCATGTCCTGGGGGGCGCCGCCTACGGCGGCAAAACTGCCGATCAGATTCCTCTCGCCGATGGTAGCCGGCCCGCTGACCACGGCATGCGCCTCTACCTTGGTTTGCGCACCGATCTGTACATCGGCGCCAATCACCGCATAGGGGCCGATCTCAACACTTGAATCCAGTTCAGCGCTTTTATCAACCACTGCGGTTTCATGTATGGCCATTTTATCTCTCCTAAAATTTACCAGCCAGCGTCAATCAGACGAAGCTGGCCATCAATTCGGCCTCGGTGACCAGTTGGTCATCGACGAAAGCCTGCCCCTTCATCACCATTATCATCCGCTTGTGTTTGAGCAGTTCCATTCGATATTCAATCTGATCGCCTGGAATAACAGGCTTGCGAAAACGTGCCTTGTCGATGCCGGCAAAATAGACCAGCCTCTCACCTATCATTTCAGGAACCGAACAATAGGCCAGGCACCCTCCGACCTGGGCCATTCCTTCCAAGATCAAAACGCCCGGGAATACTGGTCGATCAGGGAAATGACCCTGAAAAAACGGCTCATTTACTGTCACGTTTTTTATACCTTTGACAGTATGACGGGGAACCAGCGAAGTGATGCGGTCAACCAACAGGAATGGATAGCGATGCGGCAGAAGTCGCATGATCTCCTGAATGTCGATCTCTTTCTTTTTGACGATATCTTCCATCAGTCAGCCCTCCTTGGCGATGGATTCGTCTTGTTCGACAAGACGGGCGAGTTCTTTTTTTAACTTTCTGACATCCTTCATAAGTTCCGGCAGCCGGGAAAATGCAGTGACAGATTTGAACCATTGTTTGCCATCGATGGCGGGCACCCCGGCCAGCCGGGCGCCGGCCGGTTGATCACCGTGAACAGCGGCCTTTCCGGCCACCATTGTCCCATCTCCGATTGTGAGGTGACCAACGGTTCCAGCCTGTCCGCCCAAAAAAACGTTTCTTCCCAGGGTGGTAGACCCGGACAGTCCTACCTGGGCGACAAGCAGCGAATTTTCCCCAACTACCACATTGTGAGCAACCTGTACCAGATTATCTATTTTTGTGCCAGATTTGATCCAGGTTACCCCAAACGTGGCACGGTCGACGCAGCAGTTGGCACCGATTTCGACATCGTCGCCAATCCTCACGGTTCCGAGCTGCGGTCTCTTGACGTGGAAACCTCTTTTATCGGTAGCATAACCA
>CAJQNS010000020.1 GCA_905479735.1 uncultured Desulfofustis sp. | reverse complement strand
TCCGTCGTCCAGAGTCTCCAGCCGCATGGCCGCGCAATTTTGGAACCCAATGGTGATAAACGCTCTCTGTCCTTGGTCAGGAAACCCTCCAAAGTGCTAGATATCCTGAACAACGAGTATCCGATGGAGCGGTTCGACAAGTATTTCACCATTGTATATCTAATTATCGACCGCTTCTCAGGTGAAATAGCTTACAGCAGCGCCGGGCACCCCCCGCCACTGTTGATGCGCGCTTCCGGTATCATAGAACGTTTAGATGTGGGAGGGCCGATGGTCGGCTTAGGCGATATGCTTCCTTTTGAGGACGGTCAAGCCCAACTCATGAAAGGGGATCGACTTTTCCTGCATACCGACGGTATTACAGAATATTGCCATGATGAGGAATTCTTCGGTCGCCACAGGCTTGAATCTGAGATCTCTCGGACAAGACATCTTTCCCTTGATTCGGCCTGTCAGCATATCATCGCCGCAATGCAGGAATTCGGCAATGGAGGTAAAGCCGATGATGATATCACCCTGGTGGCGCTGGAATACCTGGGCAGGGATCATTAAGGAAGCATTACGCAAAGCCTTCAGCTTCAGTACACACGTTTATCGCCTCTTCTGCGTACTCGATATTGACTGTCAAGTTCGAACTCGTCTGACTGCAGCTGCTCCAGATCTGACACCTTCTTCACAGGAGCGAAACGGTACCGGGGAACATTAAACAGCCCAGGTTTTTTAAAAGAGCTCAGGGCAGCTCCCATGGCGGTTTCAATTTGAATTATCTTATGGCCGTGTATCTCTTTTCTATTCTGGATAACCGGCAGCTGCATGCTCTTTTCCATCATGATCTTTTTCAGGCTGCGCAGGTCGATCCATAAGTTATTGGTGTTGAAATATCCGAACCGTTCAATGTTCTCGAAATCATCTTGATACTCTTCAGGAACCTGGGCTATCTCGAGAAGGGAAAGCCGATCCCGGTAGAACACTGGAGCCCCGCCCTTGACATCGGCGGGCGTCTTGGCAGTTACCTCCATTATGAAATCCTTGTTTTGGTCAATCATCATTCCCAGTATTACTGGAGACAGCACCGCAGAGAGGTTATCTATGTTCGATACGAACACATAATGGAGCCCCAGGTCCAGCAGCGCATCAACAAGCCCGGAACCATAAAAACTGTTATAGAAATCACCATGACCTGCGGGACACCAGTCTTCATCCTCTCCCGTCTCGAGTGGCATAAAATTATCCTCGAGGATTCGGGGATATTCGTTCTGGACAAAATTCATAATGATGATCGGGGTCTTGCCGACAATTTTTTCAGTCATCTGGTCGGTAAAAAAGCTGTTCATCAGTACCAGCGGCACCTCCACACCACTGATGTCGTTGTTTGCGACTACCTGGTGCATAACTATGTCTAGAAAACTCATGCCGTCCTTAGCACTTATGGTGCACTTGGGTACCTGCCCTCCCATGGTGGTAGAGCGTCCGCCGTTTAACTTGACCACAGCGCAGCTACCCAGATTGCGGGTTCCAAGAGCCTTGTAATGTTCATATTCCTTAACCAATTTGTTCGGCAGTTCGGACACATGATTGGCGGTGACGGGGGTAATGCCGTCCCAATTCAATTTTTGCTCTCCCAGATCCAGTTGGCGATGAGCAGACAGGAAAAATTCAATCGCATCCGGCCTGACTCCTCTCTCGGTCATCCGATCTGTGATCCGTTCTTCGACATTGATATTATTCATCATTATTACCTCTTCTTAGTTCAATTCAGATTTTCTTAATGTTCGCTTCCACGCCCTCTTTCGGGGTAACACGAGCATGGAAAGATAAAGGGCTGATTTCCAGATGAGAAAAAGTGGGAAAGTGAAAAGGTAGAGCCACAATCTGGCCGGCGCCTTTCTCTGCAATTGTCCGGATATCACATAGAAAGCGATGGTGCCCATTATTATCAGCAGGACAGGTATCGCAGCAGGCATCAGTATCCATGCTGTCAGAAAGCTGATCAGGGTAAGCAGGACCAACAGGGATAAAGGGGCGATAAGCAGATCGGCCAGCAGATAGAGATATCTGATTTTGCCGTGGAATATCTCTTTGCCAAGCCTTGGTATCATCTCCGCGGCAAGGTTAAACCGTCCTCCCTCCCAACGCCTGCGCTGACTGTCTGCCTGTTTCATGCTGACAGCCATTTCACTGGTAATGATGGCTTCTGAGTTGTATCGCACATTTATACTATTCTCGACAAGCATGATGGTAAACTCGACGTCCTCTACCTCCGAATTGGCTGGCCAGCCTAATTTCATGAGTATCTCTGGAGAAAATGCCATGCCCAAGCCTTTAAGGACAGTTCTTCCGAACAGCCTGTCGTTGCCTGCCATACGGAGATGATTGAATACATTGAAAGCTGCACTGTTGAGCGCGGTGCGCCAGTTATCATAGGGATTCTCCACAACGTAGAACCCCTGGACCACATCAACTCCAGGGTGGGAAAGCGACTGACTGAGGGCACGCAGCATGTTCCGGTGGGGACAACTGTCGGCATCGATGAACACGATCCCTCCATATTCCTCCAGTTTCTCCCTGTTTTTCCTTAAGAACCAATCAAGTGCCGCTCCTTTTCCCCGTAAGCGCGTATCGTTTCTAACATGTACCCGGGCTTCGCAATTGTCGGCTGCTTTGGCGGTATCATCCGTGCAATTGTCGGCAATAACCGCAATGTCAACCAACTCCTGCGGATAGTCGCATTTTCTGGTGTTGTGGATTGTTGCTGCTATCTGCTGCTCTTCATTATGAGACGGGATTATCACTAGAAGCCGCAGGGGAAATGCATTACGTTCCAGTTTGGGACGATAAAACCAGGAAGCCAGAGAGAGAAGCAGCAGCCAACATGAAGCGAGCAGCAGATATCCTGTAACGGCTAAGATCGCTATTTTTGCCAATATCATTTTATATCTCCGTATTTCGTAAACAAACAATGTAAATATTGATAATTTTCACTTTGATTAAATTCACTTAGCACTGCTTTTCTTCCTTCAGTTCCCAGTTTTTCCCCAAAATGGTTGTCGTCCAGAACACGGATGATCGCCTCCGCCAGTTCACCGGTATTGCCAGGGGTTACCAATAATCCTGTTTTCTCGTGTTCAATCAGTTCTGGGATTCCGTTGATCCTTGTTGATATAACAGGGATTTCCTGTGCCATGGCCTCCATTAACACGACCGGAACACCCTCTGCGAAACTGGGTAGAACGAACAGGTCGGCTCTGCGGTAGTGGTCCATAACTCTCTCCTGCCCTAACGCACCGGTTAAGCGTACCTCCTCAGACAGATTCAGTTCGTTCACCTTGTTTTCGAGTGACTGGCGATCTTCCCCGTCACCGACGAAGGTGAGTCGGAATTTGTGGCCCTGCTCCTTGACTATGTGGAATGCATCTAGGAGGATGTGCTGCCCCTTAGCCGAGGTGAGCCTGCCCACGCAGAGAATCTCGGGAACCACATTCTCCACTCGCTCTAATGGTCTGAAGACTTCAGGATCGACGCCGCAGTGAACTATATGAAATTTCTTCCACATGTTCACTGGTACGAGGCGCCAGAGCTGGCTGCGGCAGTAATGGCTTATGCAGCGCACAAATCGAGCCCGCTTTATCTTCTCTGTCAGCATGCCTTCGTTAACCTGATAAAAGACATCTGGACCATGTACTGAAATACTGTAGCCCCAATTTTTGTAGCGATTTGCAAGCATGGCAATAAACGCAGTCGGATTGGCGAAATGCTCATGGATGTGGTCAATGTCCTTTTCCTCAATCCAGTCCAGAAAAAATATGGTCTCAGCGAGATACCCAAAGGCTTTGACGGCACTTTTAGGCCCATGCCGAATCAGTTTGATTGTCAGGTGCAACATTCTTGCAAAACCGATAGG
>CAJQNS010000019.1 GCA_905479735.1 uncultured Desulfofustis sp. | reverse complement strand
AGGGGCAGAATGAAATTTTCCGAATGGGCGTACATCATCGAAAAGGTTAGGGCGTTGTGGTGATATTTGCGGTATAACGGGTCTTTAGCAAAATAACCCAGAATATCGTTCATCCAGCCCATGTTCCATTTGAACCCAAATCCCAGTCCTCCCTGGTCGGCAGGTTTTGAAACTCCATAGAAACTGGTTGACTCCTCGGCAATCATCAGCGTGCCGGGATAATGCTCATAGATTACCGAGTTCATATGCTTGATGAACTCGATGGCTTCGAGGTTCTCTCTGCCGCCGTAGCAGTTCGGTACCCATTCTCCTTGACGACGCGAATAATCGAGATAGAGCATGGAAGCAACAGCATCAACCCGCAGGCCGTCAATATGATACTTGTCGAGCCAGAACAGGGCACTGGCTATAAGAAAATTGCTTACCTCCTGGCGGCCGTAATTGTAGATCAGCGTACCCCATTCGGGGTGGGCTCCTTTGCGGGGGTCTTCATGCTCGTAAAGCGCGGTTCCATCAAAGTGAGCAAGTCCGTGAATGTCCTTGGGGAAATGGGCCGGCACCCAATCAAGCAGGACGCCGATTTGATTCTGATGACAGACATCGACAAAATGCATGAAATCGTCTGGAACACCGTATCTGCTCGTCACACTAAAAGAGCCGGTAACCTGATAGCCCCATGATTCATCCAGCGGATGTTCCGTCACCGGCATGAGTTCAATATGGGTAAACCCCAGATCCTTCACATAGGGTACGAGTTGTTCTGCCAGTTCTCGAAAGGTGAGAAAGCGCTCGGGATTATCGGGGTCGCGCCGCCATGAACCGGGATGTACTTCATAGATGGAAAGCGGTTGATCGTAGGGAGGGGTGAGCTGCTTTTGTTCCTGCCAAGCCTGATCCTGCCACTGGTAGCGACTCAAATTTCTGATCACAGAGGCCGTCTGCGGCCTGTTCTCTGCAAAAAATTGAAACGGGTCTGACTTTTCCAGCACCTCTCCGCTTGAAGTCTTGATCCGGAATCGGTACAACTCATCTTCTACCAGGCCTGGAATAAAAAGCTCCCAGATTCCGGAACTGCCTAAAACCCGCATTTGATGGACGCGGCTGTCCCAGCCATTGAAATGTCCGACCACTGCGACCGATCTGGCATTCGGAGCCCAGACCCGAAACAGGGTACCGCTGATTTTATGGTGCAGACCCAACTGAGCGCCGAGCAGGTTGTAGGCGGAATAATTGGTGCCGGAATTGAAGAGGTAGCGGTCGGTTTCGTCAAGCAGGACAGGAAAACGATAAGGATCGTTTATCAGATGAACATCACCGGACCGGTATGTGATTTTATACTGGTAATCGTATGGTTCAAGATCTGGAAAATCGAGTTCATCACGAATCAGCTCACATTCATAGATTCCTTCCGGGTGGATACGGACCATCTCCCATTGTTTTCCTGAACTAAGCAGAGTAACTGCCGAAGCATGGGGTTGGAGCGTTCTGGCCAGAAGAATGTCGGGAGAACCTGCCTGGCGGTGTATTCCAAGGTACTGGAAAGGATCGTAGTAATTGCTGTGAAGGATTTCGTCGGCAATTGTATTCATATTTTCTGAAATAACCGGAGTTGGGTTGCAGATAAAATACAACCATGCTGCATTGTCTGGTTTACCGGACTGCGTAAGCGCTCAAATACCTGCTTGCTTTCCATTAAACCGGAGGATGGCTATGTTTGAAGTAACACATTTAAGGCTACCTTGAAAAATTGTCTTTTTGCCCCAATTCTGCGTTGCATGCGAAAATTTTATCCTCGGAATATTATCCATATGCCTGCGGTAAAATTTTCACACGCGCCTTGATTCTGAACCAAAATCCTAATTTTGCAAGGTACCCATTAGATATAGGGTATGATGGGCAAAAAGTCATCGGGAAAAAAAGGTTCACTGCCATATAAGGTGGTTGTGACAGTGATTGATGCTGCTTAGGGTTGAGGGGCAATGGATTGTCTTGACGGTTCCTTTGTCTGCCTGATAATCTATAATTAGGGAAACATACTATTTCTTGCTATTGAAGGATTTTTATCATGACTGAAATCCAGGCTCCCGTCATCGAAGCACTGACCGGATCTTTTCTGATCTCGACCCCGCAGATGCCCGATCCCCGGTTCGCGGAGCAGGTTATCCTTATTTGTGCTCACAGCGAGGAGGGGGCGATGGGAGTCGCCGTCAACAAACCAAACCCTTACTTCAGTCTCGAGGAAATTCTCAGAAGTGCTCAGCTCGAAGTACCTGATAGTACTCTCCCGCCTGTCTATGTCGGCGGGCCTGTAGAACTCGAGTCTGCCTTTGTACTCTATCGCACGGGCTACCAGGTTGACCATCAGCTTGAAATCAGCGACAGTATTGCCCTATCACGTGAATCGAAAATTCTCGAAGACATCAGCAGGGGGTGCGGTCCCGAGAGTTACCTTTTTCTGCTCGGATATGCCGGCTGGGGTCCAGGGCAGCTCGAATCCGAACTGATTGCAGACGGCTGGCTCAGCCTGCCGGCCAATGACTCGATCATATTCGACATCGACAATCAGGAAAAGTGGCGGACAGCTGCGATGCTTTATGGTATAGACATCTCAACCCTCGGTGATATGGCTGGTTTCGCCTAGGAGAGTCGTAAATATTCTTTCCGTCAATATTTCAGGAGCAGGTTGCCGAGGTTCTTTTCAGCGTTGCTTTAAGCCCACCGATAGATGCTCCCACAGACCAGGAGTAGCGTTCAGAACAGTTCACCAATGTCTGATTTAAAGAAAATATTTCACTGTACCCAGTGTGGCTTCTGCTGCCATGGTGAGACCACCGTCTCGCTTGACGAAGACGATCAGAAGAGAATGATTGTGGCCCTCAATTCCACCGAAGAAGCAGTTGCTGACAGATACTGGCGAATCAATGGCTCAACAGTGCAGATGAAAACCGAACAGGGGCACTGTGTTTTCTATGACGACGGTTGCACCGTCTATCACGGCCGGCCCTGGCGCTGCGCTCAATGGCCATTAGTTCCTGCCCTGCTGGAAGATGAGAATAATTTCCTCATAATTCGCGAATCCTGTCCGGGAATCAACAAGGAGCTGAGTTATCAGGAGTTCAGAGAAATCCTGGCTCGGCTTATCGGCGACGATTCGTAATCCTGCTTTTCGACCATGAGACTTGAAGTTCTGCTGCTTAATAAAACCAAAGAACCATATCTGCAGGCGGGGATCAGAGACTATCAGACCCGCCTGAAGCGATTCAATCCGATTGAACTCGTCGAGATAAAAGTTAAAAAGCTTTCGACCAGGAGTGACTCTGAAATAAAGAACTTCGAGAGCACATTAATTGACAAGCGAGCGTCGGAAGGGAGCTACCGTATCGTTCTGGACAGTCGCGGACAACAGCTCAGCTCAAAAAAATTTGCCTCCTTTTTCTCCGATCTTGAGCAAAAATCAGTGCAGACTGCAAGTTTTATTATCGGTGGTCCTTTGGGCCTGGCTGATGAACAATTGCGCAAGGCCGATTATATTCTGTCGCTGTCGTCGATGACCTACACCCATGACATGACGCGACTGATCCTGCTCGAACAGATCTATCGGGCTTTTACCATAAAGGCTGGTACCCGCTATCACAAATAGCCTGAATATTTAATGGCTTATCAGTCTCTAAGGTTGATGATCAGGTAACTCAAAAGAATTGCCAATCCATATTCAGAAATTTTGAAGGTAAAATTATTACGGAAACTGAAGTCGTTTTAATTGCACCACTTTTATTCCCTGTTCGAGTCGATCCGGTCCACTGCCCTGCGTCGCCTTTGCGGCAACCATATTAATGATATAGCCTGGCGCCAGTCTCCTTGGTTAACGGGTCGTCTCAACTGGGGAAATATTCAGGCTAAGAAACCAGGTAGATATCGTAGCGACTACTCTTTGCCTTGATCACAAAGGAGGGTTCCCTGTCATCAAGGGAACCAGCTCTGGCCGGCCTTTTGACTGCCACCCGCTTAGTTGCCCTCTTTAAGGCCGCAGCCAGCAGTTCCGAACCATCTGGATCGTCTCCCACCAGGTCACGCAATATTCTCATTTTCTGTTTATTGAGTGGTGATTTTGCTGATGATGGGTACATGGGATCGAGAAACACGGTATCATAAGAGATCTCAGTGGAGCGCAGATAGTCGATTGTGTCTGCCAGCTTCAAGGTGACACGCTGGTCGAAGATACGTTTGACCCTGTCATTTTCACTGCAGCGGTAGATGGCATTGGTCAGCAATGCCCAGATAACTTTGGATCGCTCAATCATCGTTACCCGGCATCCCAGAGAGGCCAGCACAAAAGCATCTTCGCCGAAGCCGGCAGTCCCATCCAGCACCGTTGGCCGGTACCCACTTTTAATCCCTGCTGCTTTGGCCAGCGGCTGATTTATCCGACGGTCATGAAGGAACCGGTAATATACAGCACCTGAGAGAAAATCGGCTGAGAGGGGGGCTGTTTTAGGGTCTGCTTGTTTTCTTAATTCAAGGCGTGAACCTTGTAGGGCAAGCACATAACTGAATTCGGGCCCTGAGGGATCGGCTACCGGCAGGTTGAGACATTCTGCCAGCCGGATCAGATAGGAGGCGTTTTCGGGGTTGGAGGGATCTGTTCTGATACCGATCTGAGGTTTGATATCCATACAAAAATGATATAAGAAGAAAGGTGAGTTCAAATACCTATCCCCCGAAGCATAACGACAGGATCTATTAAGGCAATGAAAAATAATGATGTTCAGGTGATAGCAATCATCCCGGCCCGCTACAAATCAAATAGATTTCCGGGTAAACCGCTGGCCCCAATTAACGGTAAACCGATGATTCAGCATGTGGTCGAACGGGCTCGGAAGGTAAAGCTGCTTTCCCGGGTGGTTGTTGCCACTGACGATGAGCGAATCGCCCGCTGTGTGGAAGCATTTGACGGCGAATATGTCATGACCAGAGACGACCATGTTTCGGGAACCGACCGCCTGGCTGAGGCAGCGGAGACCCTTGGTGTATGCGAGCATGATATCGTGGTTAATATTCAGGGTGACCAGCCGCTGTTTCCGCCTGAGATCATTGACCAGGTGACTCGGCCGTTGCTCGAAGACCCGAATGTACCAATGTCCACCCTGATCTACAAAATTGTCAGAGAAGAAGAGATCGAAGACCCCAACCACGTGAAAACAGTATTCGACAAAGATAACTATGCACTCTATTTCTCACGCTCTGCAATTCCGTTTCAGAGAAATCCCGGGGAGGGTACTCCGACCTATTACAAACATCTCGGTGTCTACGGGTATCGAAAAAACTTTCTGCTCACTTTTGTGGGGCTGCCGGAAGGCGAATGGGAGCATTTTGAAAAGCTCGAGCAGCTCCGCGCCCTCGAATTTGGCTACAGAATCAAGGTAGTCCTCACTATACATGATTCGGTTGAAGTCGATACGGAGGAGCAATTGAGACAAGTGGAAAAATTAATAAATGGCGGCGGCTAGAATCAAGATGACCGATCAACAGTCGATTCTGCACCATTCCGAAAGAGACCGCAGTCTTCTTGATGCTCTAGAGAAACGCAATATTTCTTCCTTTGATCTGCTACCCCATCGGGACATGCGGGAGAAACTGGTAGATCTCGTTCTGCACGGCCCTCCTGCCGGGATAAATAAGGATGTAGCGGCCCTGTTCGGCGAACTCAGGGAGAGGCTTGTCTCGACCACTGTGGATGACACGAAAGTGGTCGTCTTCGGCGGTGGTACTGGCTTGTCAAACATTATCGGCGGGGACAGCCGCCAGCAGAACTGGGCGGACAAACCGTTTGAAGGTTTAAAAGAAATATTTCCACAGACCAAAGCCGTCGTCTGCGTGACGGATGACGGGGGATCCACAGGTGAGATTCTGAAGGATCTGCCGATTTTTGGTTTGGGAGATATCAGACACGTTCTGGTCTCTTCCATTCAGCGCCGTCTGCTGGAGCATAGCTATAACCTATCAGCCGGACAATCTGCGTCTCTGGTAAGGGATATTTCTAAGATATTTAATTTCCGCTTTTCCACCAGGCCGGATTCTGCCGAGTCGCTGCTTAGAAAGTGCATTGGCAATCTGGAACGGCTGCCAGAAAAGATGGCCACGGCGCTGGTTACCTATCTTGATTTCTGTCTAAACGACAAGCAGTGTCTGCGCACCCTCGGGCGGCCCCATTGTCTCGGCAACCTGCTGATTCTCTCTGTCATCCGAATGGTGTCGGGCAATGAGAATCTCGTGGAAAACAGGGTCGTAATGGATGAATCTGTGGGCGAGGCCATTAACAGAGCTATTTCCAATATAGGAGAAATCATTGGCGCTGGGGTTGATGCCGTTTTACCTTGCACACCGGTGCCGGCACAGCTCCGTTTCAGATACAGCAATGGCGTCGAGGTAAGCGGAGAAAGTAAATCGAGTACAGCGGACAGGGGGGCGGCGGTTGCCAGGGTAACCGTTGATTTCTGTGGTCAGCCTTACGTGTCTGGAAAAATTCTCGATTCCATCAGGGATGCGGATGTACTCATAATGGCACCGGGCAGCCTCTACAGTTCAATAATACCTGTCATGCAAGTTCCAGGAATAGCCGCAACTGTCAGAGAAAATAAAAGTGGTTTGAAGCTGCTTATCGCCAACCTCTGGGTGCAGGAGGGAGAAACTGACAAGGCAATCGCCAACCCGGATCGAAAATTTCATGTGTCGGACATGATTAGAGCTTACGAACATAATCTGCCGGGCGGTGTCGAAGGATTGATCGATCAGATACTTTGCCTGTCAATGCAGGATGTGCCGGCATCGGTGATTCAAAATTATGCGGTTGAGGGTAAAAATCCCATATATTTGGATCGAGAACTTATCAAGAACAGAGGGTTCACCCCGATAGAATGCGGCTTTTTCTCCCGGTCAGCGATGATCGAAAGGGGCGTTATTCAACACGATCCTGAAGTAGTGGCCCAGACCGTGAAGACGCTTTTCCTGGCCAGAGAACTGTTTAATGGCAAGCAAGAGGTGTCCGCACCTTCACCAGCGTTAAAGCAAACTTCAGGGCTGCCGGCCGGACCGCGGCTTGTCCCGATACCATCCATCAAGTATGGGCAGGTAGCCGATCGACTGGCCGGGCTTTCAATCGATCTTGACCAGTGTGAATCGCCGGGGTTGAATGGCGAAGAGATCGTCTCGATACTCGCCGATATCATCTGGTCCCACCAGGACATACCGGTTTCCCATCTCGATTTCATCAAAGGAATCACCTTTGTCAGTGAGAGCAGGTGGCGGCGGGATCAGCGCTGGGACAATGTCTTTTCATTCTATGACCCGGAAGACGGTCTGATTAAAATCAGAGAGGACCGTATCCGGTCGAGAAACAGCCTGGAGATTTCCTTTCTCATTGCACTCGGGCAGGCGCTGCTGGGAAATTATGCCGCCAGTAAATTGATAACCCCGCTTCTTTACGAAGGAAAGGAGATCGGAGCCGTATATCATCTGTCACTGAGAAGCGAAGAGGAGCGCACCTGCTACTTCAATGATACCGAGTTGCGAAGCTTTCTCCATCTTTCCCGAATGATTGAGCAGTCCAGCACTCATTTCACCAGGATAGTAAACGGCCGGGAGGGATTCACTCCGCCGGGTCTGCTGTTGGGGCTGCTGTACGCCTGGTATCTCGATAACCGTTTTGCCAGTCACATCGAATACAAGATGTCCATCTTGCAGATACGCCCAACGCATCTGATCCCCGAGCAGAAAAAGATGCGCAGCAGAAGGGAACAGCTCATAGACTTCTTCAGGGAGTCGGTATTTGGCAAGGAAGCGGTAGCACTGAAACTTTAACGGCGAAAGCGTGGTATCATCAACAGCAAAAAACCACCTATAAAACAGGCTAGGCCGGACAGCCATCGATTCTGATCAATCAGCATGATGCCGATCATGCTGAGCAGAATTCCTCCGCCAACTCGCAATATATCAGCCATTTTTGTCAGCAGCCCGAGGAAAGCTCCTTCCAGGCTTGAGTTAATTTTTTCTCTGAAACGGAGATGATGGTTTTGAGCTCCGGTGAAAAAAGAGATATACGCAGCTCGGCCAACATTTTCCTGTAGGTTTCAAGTTTAGCCTGGCATTCCGGGCTGAGTTCATCGATTATATCTGAAAAACGCTCGATATTCTGCTGATGCCCCATCAGTTTGCGCCGTTTTTCGAGATCTTTCTTTGGGTTGTTGTAAGCTCTTTCGCACCGTATTGCCAGACTTTTCAGGTAACGTCCGCTGCTGTCCAGATCAGTGACGGTGAAGTGGTGGAGAAAATCATCAGGAATAATTGTGTCGAGCTGATAGTTGAGATCATCGAACAGTTTGTGGTCGAAACTGCGACTTTGTTTTGCCAGTTTTTCATATTTAACAATCAGGTCGCTGGTCTCTTTACGCTGTCTCAGCAGCGAGAGTATCTTGTCGATCACCTGCTTGCCGGCGCTAAGGATATTGATCAGACCGAGCTGTTTAACTTGTGATTCATAGACCTCCTGCGCCAGCATTGACTGCGGTGTGTCCGCAAGAAACGATTTTACAATAAAAGTAAGGATCGACTCGCAGGTCTGAGCAGTACCGCCACTGAAAATGGTGAGCCAGACAGCAGAAGGTCCAGAAAAGGCTATCCGACAATATTTTTTCAGCCCTTTGAACTGGGTTCTGAACTGCATTTGGATCAGATAGCCTACTCCCTCAAGACTCTTGTGCTCCGCTTCGTCTCTACTCGAGAAATAGTTGAGCATAACGCCCTGTTTTTCAGGAACCGCCTGGATTCCACAGAAGAGATAGCCACTGACCAGTCCTCCAGGAGCGTGGATGGATATCCGCTTGGGATAGGCAGCAAAATCCCAGGTGGTGAAAACCTTATCCCGCAGCTTATCAATCAGTGACTGATCATGAGGACTGATAGTAAGCGGATCATCTTCGGGAGTGGACCTGATCTGTTTGAGTAGCGATGAATAATCGTTGCCCTTCATCACCACTTTTCCTGATGAATCAACAATCTCAAAGTGCATGATAAGATGAGGAGGCAGGGCTTGGGACCATTCTTGTCGCCGGATGGTTATTCTATAGCGATTGAGAATCGCCGTTGATAATTTCTGCAGATAATTGCCCTGATACAGGTCGAGAGAATCAAGCAGCAGGGCCACGGTGTCATTGATCGGAATGAGCTGTTTCCTGGTACGTTTGGGCAACCCTTTCAGAAGAAAAGTCGTTTTTTCTAAAATCAGACCGGGTACCAGCCAGTCGAAAAGTTCAGCAGGTGTGGTCTCGACAAGATGATCTGGCACTGATGCGGTGACACCGTCATCTGGAGAACCAGGCTCAAAATTATATTTCAGACCAATCTCTTGATAAGGAGACGGCAGGTGGGGAGGGAAATCGAGCAGATCTTTTTCGCCTGGAAGACGAAGCAGGATATCCGGCTCGGTCATGCACAAATCATTATC
Source organism: uncultured Desulfofustis sp. (assembly GCA_905479735.1). Taxonomy (GTDB): domain Bacteria; phylum Desulfobacterota; class Desulfobulbia; order Desulfobulbales; family Desulfocapsaceae; genus JABDQA01. The sequence goes on along the minus strand of CAJQNS010000019.1, from coordinate 2,060 downwards.
CCCATGGCGCTTGATGTAGCTGATCAGGGCAGAGCGGTCGAAGACATCGGCCGGCAGCCGTCTGTCATAGAATTCAAATAAGGCATCATCGTCGATGACGATATCCTTTTTTCGCAGCTTATGTTCATTTTCCTGCCATTTTCTGATCAGCGACAGATTTTTCGAAAAAAAACTGAACCGGCCGGACAACTGGTATTCGACCAGTGCCTCCCTGATGAACACCTGACGAGCAGATGGGATATTTTTTTTATCGCGGCGTGGAAAATTGACCAGTCTGGCCGAAGCGATAATCAGACCGTGGAGGGCAACGGTTTCATCAGCCATCACCCGGCCTGATTTTTTATGGTATCGGACATTGGACCAGGAGTAGCTACAAAATTTAGAACAACTTTTCTCGAGCCATTCCGCTTCTATATTGGCAGCCAAGAGCACAAAAAGTTGTGAGGTCTCGATGAATGAACCACCAATGATCCATTCTCCGCTTTTTGCATGCAGATAGCTGCCGGGAAATACCTTCAACTCGCGGTTACCGAGCCCCTGATAGAGGCTGCCTTTCTTTTTTCTTCCGCACTGCCTGAAAAGACCAGCCAGCAGAGAACGATGAATTGCCTCATAGGAGGCTGGACCGCTTTTGAACTGGAACTTTTTGTGTCTGCCTATAAGCCTGCATAACTGATCATGGAGGTCGAGCCACTCTCTCATTCTCTGAAAGGAGAGATAGTTGTACTGGCAGAATTTTTTCAATCCCGACCATGAAAACCCTCGATGGATTTCATGGTAACCGTTCCAGATGTTGAGAAGCGCAATAAAATCTGAGTTTGGATCGGCAAACCGACGGTGTGCTTCATCTGCCTGATGCTCTCTCTCCGCCGGCCGTATCCTTGGGTCCTGAATGGCGAGCGCTGCGGCAATAATTACTATTTCGGTCAGGCAATCATAGACGTTTGCTTCAATGATGATGCGTGAGATGACCGGATCGATGGGCATCGAGGACATGATTTTTCCATACGGGGTGAGACGCTTTTCTTTGCTCAATGCACCCAGTTCTCCAAGCGTACGGAACCCTTCTGTTATCGCCGCCCGCCGGGGCGGATCAAGAAACGGAAAATGGTGGGGATCGCCCAAATTCAGGGCGACCATCTGCAGAATTACTTCGGCGAGATTGGAGCGTTGGATTTCCGGTATTGAAAAAGGTTCTCTGTTTTCGTAGTCATCTTCGCTGTAGAGTCGTACGCAGATACCAGGTCCTATTCGTCCACTTCTTCCAGCGCGCTGGTTGCAGCTGGCCTGTGAAATTTTGTCTATGGGCAGCCTCATCGTCCGCGATCGGGGATGGTAGTTGCCGATTCTGGCCAGCCCTGAATCGACCACATATCGGATACCAGGAACTGTTATTGAGGTCTCTGCAACATTGGTGGCAACGACGATTTTGGGTTGCCTGTGGGCCTTGAAAATAAGTTTCTGATCCCTGGACTGCAGCCTGCCGAAAAGCGGCAATATCCGGTGAGTAGGCACTCTTCCTGTGAGAATCTCAGTGCATGACCTGATATCTTTTTCTGTGGGCAGAAACAGCAGCACATCACCTGGAGGCCTGTGGGCAGAGATATCAGCGGTAACATCGATACAATGTTCCAGGTATGATATCTCGTTCTCATCGTCGGGCAGGGGTGAATAGATTATTTCGACCGGGTGGGTCCTTCCCTCGATGTTGGCCACTGGAGCCTGGCGAAAATGTTCAGAGAATGCCTGGGTGTCGATGGTTGCCGAGGTAATGATGATTTTGAGATCTTTACGTTTTTCGGTAAGGGTATGCAGATAGCCAAGCAGAAAGTCAATATTCAGGTTACGCTCATGGGCCTCATCGACAATAATGACCCGATATCTTTTAAGCAGAGGATCGTTTCTGATCTCTGCCAGGAGCACTCCGTCGGTCATGAACTTAATTCTTGTTGACGGCGTTGTGTGGTCACGGAACCTGATCTTGCTGCCCACCAGTGGCCGGTCAGCACCCAGTTCTTCCGCAACTCTGTCGGCTACACTGGTCGCAGCTATTCTGCGCG
>CAJQNS010000018.1 GCA_905479735.1 uncultured Desulfofustis sp. | reverse complement strand
TTTCAAGCAAGCATGTTGTTGCTTCTAAAGAAATTCCGCTTGGGGATGACGATCCTTTCATAGAGGAACATCTTTCCATCCTTGAAGCACTTGATCGTAACAATATTGATGAAAGCAGGTTACGGATGCAAGCACACCTGCTGAAATCTCGTGAGAAGGTAATAAACAGGTTGAAGCTATTTCGTTCTGCTGCCCGGTTGATCCCGGAAACATTCTGTAAGTCCTGGGCTACAGAGATTGCGGATAAACGTTAGTTTTTGAAATTTCGTTCACAATATCAAGTTGGTATTGCCAGCTCACACATCTCAAATTGGTTCAGTATCAGAAAATGAAGCTTCTTCCTGATTACCCTCGCGCTCAAATCCTCCTAATAATCTAACCTTGCCTGTGGAACCCTCTCGTTAGGCGCATCTGCCCAGATTCTCAAATTATCAGGAATCTTAAACCTACGGAACCTGTTTAAGGTGATACATAACCAGAGGCAATCTCAATATTCTCTAACTCCTGCTATTATCATCCGAGCATTCGAGGATAAGACCAGCTATCCTGACAAATTTAAGTAGCGATAAAATCAGTAGGTTTCGAAATTCATTAGTTAGAGTCTGTTGCTCAGTGACAATTAATTGCCAGTTACTGACAAAATCTGGTCTTAACAGCTAGAATTATACTCCGGGAGTCTCCTCCTGGAATTGGTACAAAGCGTTCCAACAGGCATAGTACGCTGCACTTCGCTCATAAAGCCCATCAGTGATGGTATCCCTGACATTTGAGTAATCAAGATTCATCGCTTCGGTACTCAGGTAATTTGCCCACTCTTGCTTGGTTAATTTTATTTGATACCGATAGCTTGAGTGAGGCAAATCTATGATATCGCAATCAGGTTTGATCTTTGCGATTAGCCTTATGAGATCTCGTTTAACCCTGGTTCTAACTTTTACTTCGCTGGCACTGCAAGAGTTGTCTTGCACTGCTGAGAAAAACCCATCTCTTGTGAACGACCACATGACTTACTCCCATACGTGTAATCCTAGATCCAATCATTATTCTAAATTTATATACCTTCAGCTTTTTATATGGAAGAAATGTGCCAGCCTGCCAATTGTCAGAGGATTAAACCGCCCCGCTTTAGAGAATGCAAATGAGAAAGCTACTAGGATGCTTGCTATTTCGGCAAGCACTAGATCCATCAAAAATGGTGGTCCTACTCGTCGGGAAACTCCGCAAAATAAGTATTGGCCTTCTTATCCTTGGATCCACAAAAATTAGACTTAACTGCGTATTTTACTGAGTACATTATACGCATGAAAATAATCCAGGCTGCATACCCAAGACACACGATGGCGAATCCGGAAGTAAACAAATCTTCGGAGAAATACAGGATAACTAATCCTACTAGACCAACGGCAAAGGGCTTCAGGAAATACGCTGGGTAGGGGAGCCAAATCTTTTTCATAACCTTACCTCCCTATTGGCTGTTAGGGTAACGTTAGGGTTAAAGATACATTTACTAAGATTATAATAACAAATCCATAGAGTACAAGATGTTGGTTGTAGGATGGATAGGCCGCCATTGCAATAAATACACCACAAAGTAGTAATGCGTTCGCTGGATCATAGATGATTGAATTGCTGATGTTATAATTGGGATTTCTCCACGGCAACACACTGAATAGGCAGAATCAGATGGGTGATCCTTACCCACAGGCTATATTGCCTGGGTAGTAATTATCCAGGCTGTTAATCTCATTGCGCCACATTTTCTGAATCGAACTCCAAGAAGGTTTTCTCAGCGTAGACCAATGAATTGGAATGCTTAGGAGTTTAATTATTTAATTATTTAATTTCTCATATGGCATGATATTTGATAGTTAGACGATCTGAGATCTAACAGACACGCAGCTAGGTTATCTATTCATCTATGATTAAAGATTAAAGGGAACTTTTATGACCAAATCTTCTCCGCTAACCACCATCTCCATGTTTATCGCTCTGATTGCTGCGGTTGTGATTCTCTCGACCATTTCAGAAAAAATTTGGGGCGGTAAACCCGAGACACTGCCCGAACCCACACAGCTCTCCATCAGCGAGGAGATGACGCTGAAAGACTTCGGTCAGGCTAATGGACTAACAAATCCTGCACTCAAAGAGATTTTTAGTCTTCAACAAAAATCTGATCTCCAGAAGAGTGTGTCTGAATACGGCACCGATGATCAGATAAAGTTCCTGGTGATCAAAAAGCTGGCATTGGTTGCAGAGCACGAAACCAAGAATTGGAAGAAGATAGTAATCAAGTTTGCAGCCTGGTTTTCAGTACTCGGTGGAATATTCCTTTTATTCAGGAAACAAAAAGTAAGCCCTTCACGGCGAAAAATAACTCTTCTGTTTTCAACTTTGATTTTCGGCATCGTCTTGGGAGCAGATCCAAGTCCAATGGGGACAGTCAAAGACGCAATACACCTCTTTGGCACGTCCGGGGCAATATTTCCCCCCAGAATGATCGCCTTAACGGTCTTTCTGTTGATTGTTTTTCTGGCAAACAAATATATCTGTTCATGGGGTTGCCAGGTTGGTGTGCTACAGGATGTAATCTTTCGTCTAAATCAGAACGATAAATATAAGGCAATCCTTGGTAATCAGATCAAACTACCTTTTGTTATTACGAACAGTGTAAGGATTGGTTTTCTTGTACTTTTTACGCTTGTGGCATTTCTGTGGGGCACCGACATCATAGAACCATTTGACCCCTTCAAAATCTACAAACCGCTGCATCTGGGAATAACTGGTGGTGGTTTTGTCGCTGGTTTGCTGATTTTAAGTCTGTTTGTGTACAGGCCCTGGTGCCATCTCTTCTGTCCGTTTGGGTTGGTGGGCTGGATTGTTGAGAAAATCAGTCTCACTAAAGTGAGTGTTGCTTATGAAACCTGCATTGCATGCCGTAAATGTGAATCGGCATGTCCATCAACGGTAATGAGTGCGATCCTTCACCGAGACAAGAAGGCTATTCCTGACTGCTTTTCATGTTATGTCTGCAGAGATGTCTGTCCTACTGAATCGATTCAGTTTTCAACCCGAAAGAGAAGCCTACCGCCAGTTGGTCATTTTGATAAAAGTGCGAACTAACAATAATGGAAACTGATCTTCCCCCGTTAAATCGGTTCAAGTTTGCGTTATGCAAAGAGACCAAAGAGCTATACCCCGATTTTTGACACCTCAAAAGTATGTAGGGAAGTAGATGAGTACTGGCGACTTTAACCTTTGGAAGGCTAGGCGAGGTTGAGATTCTTTCTGATTATTTTTCGGAGCCACCAGTAGTCCTGATGAGAAGTTTCCTTTGGCAGGTTTTAATTGCCCTAAGGTCGCTTCGGTCCTTCCAGTCGCGATTAAAGACCTATTTTGTCCTTGCAAAATGGGGTCTGCTGAAGCGGCACTTGCAGTATTAGAGTTAAAGAAAAATAGTGCTGACAACATCTGAGCATAGATGGTGTATATTTACCGCTTGTATCCGCAAAGACCCTGTTTATCTTAGCTTATATTCTGAACACAATCCGTTCAGGTGCAAAGCAAGATGTTTTGACAACTGGTAATGTTAACTGCCATTCCCTGGCTGAGGAAAGAGGATAAGCCCATGGTGAGTACCACATCAAACAAAGGCCGCAGGTGGCTGATAATAATTGTTGTTGTCCTTGCAGCAGTGCTGCTTCTTTTCTCGCTGCTGCCAATGATCGTTTCCAGCCAGTGGGGGAAGGGACGGGTTCTGGGGGCGGCAACTCCTCACATTCCAGGTGAGCTAAGCGTTGATACCTGGTCTCTGAGCTGGTTCGGCGACCAGAAAATCACCGGGATCAACTATAGTGACCCGGACACAGGGGTGCAGGTGAAAACCACCGAGGTCAGCGTCGGCAAAGGACTGTTCTCATTCCTGCTGGATCGAGGCAACGTAGGAACGGTGACGGTGACTCGACCCGATATTCAGATCAGGCTGCCTGAATCGGCAACGGAGGACACCAAATCAAAGCCATTACCCAACCAGGACAACAACGGTACGGATAAAGTTGAGCCATCTCAATCGAGCGTAGAGAAGGGGCCGGCTGCAGAGCCGCTAAGACTTCCGCCCATCAGTGGCCGAATGGTTATCGTAGACGGGGTTATTGCAGTGGTGAGGCCTGACAAAGGCGCCGAGTCTGTGGCCAAAGATATCAATGGTGAGATCAACATTGTTTCACTTGAAGACCCTGTCACTTATTCTCTGGTCCTGGCCTCCCCGAGCGGGGAAGGTAGCGTTTCCGGGGATGGAAAAGTTATGCTCCAAGGAGCTGATGATTTTCCCGGATCGATTAAAACGAGTGGTGATCTGTTGATCAAAAACTGGGATATTTCCCAGCTCCTTGATCTGGCCGCTGCCTTCGGATCGGCCCCTGCCGGCAAGGGTATCCTGGACAGCGAAATTTCTTTTGAAGGCTCCCTGAACGAGCGTGTCACAGTCAATGGTACTATTGATCTGGTGAACCTGGAGCTGTTTGGCGGGCCGCTGGGCGACGATAAACCTTTCATAGAAAAGACCTCAATTGTACTGTCCTTGTCCACCGACCTCGATTCGCTGGAATTATCCTCATTAGAGCTCTCCTCACCGCTGGCCGATGGCAGTCTTTCAGCCCTGGTTGCAGCCGACGGTGCCCAGCAATTCACTACAGATCTTCGTGTAAACCTGCAGAAGGTAGCGGAACAACTGCCCCATACGCTGAACCTTCAAGAAGGGCTGCAGATCACCGACGGGATACTCGAACTCGAAGGCCAGGCACATCTTGATCAGGGTGAAAATCGTTTTCAGGCCAATGCCCTGGTTGACGGCCTTTCAGGCGTTCGCGACAGCAAAAAAATCTCCCTGGCCGAGCCGTTCTCTCTCAGTCTCAAAGGGCAACAGGGAAAAGGTGGTCTGAACCTCGAGAACTTCTCGGTTACATCATCGTTTTTGCAGGGCGAGGGGCAGGGCAACCTCAACGACATGCAACTGTCGCTGAACGCAGACCTCGGTGCTGCCCTGGCTGAAATTTCACAATTTATTGCCTTGCAGGACTACCAGGCCGAGGGACAACTTGCTCTTTTTGTAAAGTCTCAACGCAAGGATGAAAAGACCGTCGTTCTGGCGGCACGGGTCGATGCCGATAAATTGATAGTCAAGCAGGCTGACACCGTCATCATTCCTGAAAAACCACTGAAAATAGAGGTTAACGCAGATCTCTTGCTGTCTTCTGAATTTGTATTTGGAGGAGCTTCTGTGGCGAAGCTGGGCTATCAGTCCTGGCTCGGTAGTGGTGCACTGACAGGACAGGATATAGTCATCGGCCTTGACCAGAAGCTTAACAAAATCGGTCAACTAGCAGGTGACGGCCAGCTCAAACTAAACGAACTGGCGGGCATGCTCAAAAGTCTGGGGCTACTTCCCGAAACATATGCACCGAGAGGAGACTCGAAATTTCAAATCAAGATATCAGGCACCGGTGGGCGGTTCCAGATCGAAGAGCTGTTCTTGGATTCCCCGAAATTCTCGATGCAGAAGGGCGGCAGCAGGCTGGTTCCCGAAAGTGGGCTGAAAATTCGGAGTAGCAGTGAAATCATAATAGGAGACGATGGGAGCCTTTCCACCGTAAACAACCCTACGCTTTCTTATGAGAGCTGGCTCGGCAATGGCAACCTTGAGGCTGCAGCATTTGATGTCACTACCAGTAAAGTGGATGAACTTGTTTTTGCAGGGAGAACCAACTTGAACAAGCTGACGGCACTGCTCAGCGACCTTGAACTGCTACCTCCTGATCTATCCTTCAGCGGCTGGGAAACTTCATCGCTGAAGATGGATTATTCCCCCGAACAGATCGATCTTGCCTCTTTGCACACGGAAATAGAAGACTTCGTTTTGACGCAGGAAGGTAAAACATATCGGGATAAAAAGCTGGTGATCGAGACTTCAGGAAGTGTCGATATGGTTAACAGAAAAGCTGCTCTCATGCCGGTTCATATAGATTCAGCCAACGGCCGCGTCTCCTTTGAGCAACTTGTCGTCGGTGACTGGAACAATCTGGTCGACACCCTGGACAGTTCGGGACAGGCCCGGTTCGACCTGAACACAATTCTTGGTGCCGCCTCCGACTGGGTCACTCTTCCTCCCGATATCTCCACAGCCGCAACAGTCGACCTGAACTGGACTGCCGCAGCTCAATCAGGAGCAGAGCATCAATATAGTTTCTCCGCGGATTTGGATAAATTCAGCCTGGGAAGAGGCGACCTTCAGGCCCTTGTTGACGAGCAGGTATCGGTAAAGTTAGATGGTACGAGAAACCCGACCAGCGGAAAGGTTGCCTTGGATCAACTCAGTATCACCTCAACCCCTCTCAACTTTGATGCCGCCGGCTCCTGGAACACAAGTACTGACAACGACACCGAAATTGCTTTCAAGGGTGATCTTGGTATGGATCTCGCCCGTATAGCAAAGCTGATCAGGACCTTTACCGAACTGGACCTGGAGATGGCCGGCAACTCGCAGCGGCCTTTTGAACTGGGCATCAGGGTAAACCAGGAGCAGCGGCAGAAATGGTGGCAGCACACCGATTTCAGCGGGGCTTTTCAGGCCGATTTGATCAGAATGCTGGGTGTCGAGCTTCGTGGTCTTGAGATTCCCGTTCTCGTTTCAGACGGATATGGAAAAGCCGAGGTGAAGGGCAGCGTCAACCAGGGGACGCTGCTGCTGCAGCCGCACCTCGATCTGGTCAGCTACCCGCCGGTTCTCACCATTCCTGATGATTCGCTTGTTCTGGAAAAGATGCAGATCACCCAGGAAATGGCCAATCAGCTTCTGGCCCGCATTCACCCACTCTTCATGGGCGCCAGCCAGTTGAGCGGGTTCGTCGATCTTACTCTGGATCGATTCAGGTGGCCGCTTGGCAAGGAGAACCTGAATGATCTTCAGTTCTCGGGAAAGATGGACTTCGAGGATGTGCGTCTCGACTCATCCGCGCTGTTGGGCTCACTGCTCAGTGCACTGCGGGTTCAGGATAGGGGACTCGATCTGAGCGGCAGGCAGATCCAGTTCGTCTGCAAGGATGGCAGGATCGAGACCAATCCGCTGCGCACCAACCTCGGTGACTCCGAGCTCGTCATCAGCGGCAGCCTGGGGCTGGATACCACCATTGACTATCTGGCCCAGGTCGAGGTTACTCGACAACTGGTTGGAGGCGATCTTTATAAATATTTGGAAGGAACAGTGATTCACGTGCCCGTGGGCGGCACCCTGGAAAAGCCTGATATCTCGGCAAATACCGTGCAGCGAGCGGTGACCGATCTGATCAATCAGGCCGGCCAGAAAAAGTTGCAGGAAGCAGCTGGCAATCTGCTGAAGAATTTGTTTTAAAAGGACAAAAACGTGAAGCCTGAGGGTACAGCTACAGACCATTGGGCGCCGTGCAAATCGCCAAACCTATAATGGGTTTATCCCAAATAGGGGCTCGTGGAGCCAGAAGAGGAAGGCGATATAGAGGCCGAGGCCGACGACCAGTGCGATAAGGTCGTTGTATCTGGCCGGAGGTGCACCAGGGATTTGACGGGGTTGGCGTTTGCTTAGCGACAAAAGGTCGGCGAAGACCCAGAGCAGAATTGAACCGAACAGGACCACATCGGCCAATGTGCCGTTGGCCAGCAGGTGAGCTGCGGCCCAGAGCTTGGTCGCCAGAAGCATCGGGTGGTGGACGATTTTTTTGATACGGCCGGGCAGGTAGGCGGCCACCAGCAGCGGGAATACCGGAATCAACAGCACCAGCGAAATATGCTGGAGCCAGGCCGGAGTGAGGTAGAGCTCGATCACGTCAGCCCGGGCGTCGCCGTACCCCCGGATGATCATGATCAGGCCGATCAGGGCCACGAGGGAATAGATTCCTTTCCAGGTCCAGACCCCGAGTCGCTCAGCAGTGCGATCCCGCCACTGCTCGTTGACTATCGATATCGAGTGAACCCCGAGAAAGATGACGAGTCCTATAATCAACTGGGTCATGACAGTACCTCCTCCATGCCGGCGGTCGTTCCGGTTCGAGCCTGTATGGTTTGGTGTTATAACTGGTGACTGAAAGAACCATAAGCCCCCGCCAGTCAATTGCCAGTTCCAACACCGAGTAAGATACTAACAGAATACTGCTCCTGGCAAGGTTCAGTATGCGCAGATTAACTTATCTTTTTGAAAGAAATGGAGGAGCATCGTGAAAGTTAAAGTTCTTGATCTGCTCAGCACATTTTTACTAATCCTCTGCCTTTTCACGAGCGAAGGCCTTAGTGAGCCACTATTCGATGATGATTTTGTGAAGATTGAGGGTGATTGTTTTCAAATGGGTGATCAGTTTGGGGATGGTTTGGCCGATGAGTTGCCAGTTCACCATGTCTGTTTGTCTGATTTCTATATCTCAAAGTATGAGGTTACCCAAGAGCAGTGGCAATATGTAATGGGAAACAACCCGTCCCAAAATAAGGGAAATCCCCGGTACCCAGTAGATGTGGTCAGTTGGAACGATGTTGAACAATTTGTTGAAACATTAAACTTAAAAACAGATGGGAAATTTCGATTACCAACGGAGGCAGAATGGGAATATGCCTGCCGTGCTGGCGGAGCAAAGGTTAAGTATGGCACTGCAGACGGAACCAGCTCGGAGCATCTGGTGATTTACTCAGACAACGCCTCAGAAGGTCAAGGGATAAAGCCTGTTGGCAGTTTCCCTCCCAATGAACTGGGGTTGTATGATATGTCCGGCAACGTTTCTGAGTGGGTCCTGGATTGGTATGATAGAAAGTTTTACTCAAAAGGCCCTGTTAATGACCCGAAACTTCTTGAAGATAGGACCAAGCGACTTCGGGTGAGAAGAGGGGGGCACTGGGGTGATAATGAGTGGGTATTGCGCTGCACGTTCCGAAATTTTCGAAGACCGAATTATCGATTAGTTGGTTTAGGATTTCGATTGGCTAAAGACCCCGATAGGTAAAAACATAAAAAAATATCGTTACCATGCCGTTATCTCAAGAAGAGAGAGAATTTAAAAATTACGTCGTAGATCTGATGCAATCCATTGGCCCGGTTAGTGCGAGGGCAATGTTTGGGGGATATGGTATTTTTCTTGATGGACTGATGTTTGCACTCATTGCGGATAGTGTTCTCTACTTTAAGGTAGATAAGAAAACCGAAGAGGAGTTCAAAGCCAAAGGGCTTGAACCATTCACCTATAGCAAGAAGGGGAAGTCATTTAAAATGTCCTATTGTGAGGCACCAGAAGACGCCTTGGAAGACATTGAAGAGATGAAGTACTGGGCTCAAAAAGCTTATGATACGGCACTCAGGCTGTCGCCCCAAAAGTCTAAGAAAAGAAGGGAACACCACAGCTGAATCGACACCGACAGCAAAGCTTCCCGGGGTAAGGGATATCAGCACTTAAACCTTCATCCTTCATTTTGCTCTGAGAACAGCTTTTCTGGCTGAATATTCTTGTTCGTCAATTTCACCTGAGGCAAATTTCCCTCTTAAAGTTTCCAGTGCGTCATCGCCTTGTTTTTCTCTTTTCCACGAGAAGAGTGATTTGATAATGCTCACCACCAGATAAGCCATCAGTAACCAGAACAGTATAGGAAAAATCCCTCCCATAAACCATGAGCCATGCCCGAATGATGGCCCAAAACCACAGAGAGCACCACCCCAATCTTGAAAGTTAAAACCTTGCATGAATAATTCTCCCTTGGCGATTGTAATAAGACAAAATCCAATACCTTATCGCTTGCAAAAGATACACCACAAAGTAGTAATTCTATGAATTTTCCACAGGACACTGAAATACCGTGATTATTATCATCAGGACAAATATTATCTGAGCGATTCGACGGGGAAGGGTTGAGTAGCAAGTACCCGCAACTCGACAGTGTCTGGGTAATAACTACTCAGTCCGTGCTTGAAGATGTGCAGGGATAATCACAATTCATAGTATTGACTTCAACCATACCAAGTCTTTTATTTATACAGTAGTACCGGATCGGTTCAGCCAAGACCAATAATAGTGATGCAACCTCTGGTCATTAATGTAATCTTTTTAGGAACATAGGAGGGTCAAATGAATAAATTTTCTGAAATGCACATACGGGTCTTTAGGTTCGTATATATTCCATTTGTTTTTATGCTCCTCTCGGGTTGTGTGACTGTAGAGCAACAGATGATTGACGATGGATATAAACCTGTTACCACCCAAGAGTTGAATGAACTATTCTCAAAACCTGTAAACATGCGTTGGACCCTGAGGAATATGGAACAAGGCAATGTGGAACTGGACCCCGACAAAAATGCAAAAATAACTCACGCTGGTGGCATTGATTATGGTACATGGGCAGCTGAAAATGACAGGTTATGTATTAGTTGGGATAGGTTCAGAGGGGGAGGAAAAGAATGCAACACCTTATTTAAGATCGGTGAAAATAAATTCAAAGTTGTTCCACCGGACAAATTAGATTTTATAGTAACCATAGAATAGACTTAATTGTATATTTAAGTGCCCGGAAATTTTTAAATAAATATTTGTATATAAAGATAATTTTTTAACATGTACGATGTTGGTTGGGCCGCCGACTAATCAAGTCAAATTGCTCAAAATGGCATTGGAGTTGTAGCTGGTTGCCCAGTTCTTAGAGCCAGTCGAGCAGGCTGACCAGGCTCCAGCCGATCGTCCGCAGCCAGTTGGTGGCAGTCAGCCGGGTTACGGCCTGGACATCGTATCCTGCGCTTAAACGCTTGTGCAGAGGCACCGAGATGAAAAAGGTCATGGTCCAGACGGCGCCAATCAGTATGACCTGCACTGCCGTTATAAGGTTTGGGGCAAGTATTACCTGGTGCAGCGCAAGGGCTGCCTGGGCGACTATCAGCGGTACGATGATGAAGGAAATGCGCCTTACATACTCCCGGTGCAGCAGTGCAAAACTGTCGCTGTCCCAACCGTGCATGCCCGGATAGATTATGGTCTGCACAATCCAGATCAGCACCAGAAACCCACCATTTACCGTGATAAATAGAATCGACAGGTCAGAAGAGAATATTGTTCCCGGGGGCGGCTCCATTTTATAACTGTGAGGAGACAGTTTCGATCACGGTTTACTCGGCCGATCGATAGGGTGCCAGCACGGCTCGGGCGGGGGCCCCGTCACCGTGCCGGATCTTCAGTGGCAGACAGTGCAGCATATAGCGTCCCGCTGGGACCCGGGTCAGATCCAGACCTTCAATGACCCATATGTGTTCTTTGAGCAGGGCCTGATGGGTAGCGACCCCGTCGTGATGAAAGCCGCCCACCGACAGGTAATCGACGCCGACCGTCATCACCCTCTGGGCGGCGAGATAGCGGGCCGCAGCGGCCGAGATGTAGACAAAATGCTCATCAAAGGGGTGTTCCCACCAGCGCTGAGTCGAGTTTCGTGTTTTGAGCAGCAGTCGTTCGCCAGCGACAGGCTCATGTTTTTCCAGAGAAGCGCGGCTGATCGATTGTTCGTCGGCCAACTCGATTACCCGGCACGGGCCGATACCCGCCGTAATCGGCATGGTGTCCATGCCGGGAGCACCGCTGATAAAATGCACGGGAGCATCCATGTGGGTGCCGGTGTGGGCGCCCATGTCCAGTCGAGAAACGTTGGCTTCGTCTCCTGCGTTCTGGTCCCGCATCCGGGTAATGGTCACCGGAGGATCGCCGGGCCAGCTGAGCATACCGGACTCCAGGGGTACGGAAATGTCAATAAAGTCCTCTGGGTCGTTCTGGACCATCCGTTTGTTTTCCATGATTGTCACCCGTTTTCAGTAAATCCGGGATAAAGGGTCATGCCGCCGTCGATAAAAAGTGTCGTTCCGTTAATATAGTCGGCCTCGTCCGAGGCTAGCCAGACTGCAGCCCGGGCGATATCTTCCGGCTCGCCTATGCGCTTGTATGGTACCAGTTTCATCAGCTTGTCGTAGGCTGCCTCAGTTTCCCAAGCGGGTCGGTTGATCGGTGTCCGTATGGCTCCCGGACCGATGCTGTTCACGCGAATCCGATAGGGGGCGACCTCCTGGGCAATGCTTTTCATCATCAGCATCACGCCCCCCTTGCTCGCTGCATAATTCACATGGCCAGCCCACGGCACGATTTCATGAACAGAACTCATGCAGATAATCTTGCCTGCAGCGCAGGATACCTTGCTGTTCACTCCACGCCTCTTAAATTCACGAATCGCCTCCCGAGCGCAGAGAAACTGCCCGGTCAGATTCACCTCGATGACCTGCCGCCACTGCTCCAGGGTCATCTCTTCAAAGGGCGCATCCCGCTGGATGCCCGCGTTATTGACCAGGATGTCGATGGTGCCGAAGGTTTCAACCGCGCGGGAGAACATGGACAGCACCTGTTCTTCACTGGAGACGTCAGCCTGGATCGCCAGGCTCCTGCTGCCGCATCGTTCGATCTCCAGGCAGACTGCATCCGCCTCTTCGGCGTTGACCACATAATTTACGACTACATCCGCACCGGCATGGCCCAGGGCAATGGCCACGGCTCGACCGATGCCTGAATTGGCTCCGGTTACTATCGCTTTCTGGCCCATGAGAAGTTTGTTGACCGGGCAGTCCGGCATGACAACTTCTGGCAATCGCTGCTCCATGATGATCCTCCTCTGGTTGCGTTGTTAAAGCCTATTTGATCAGCGGTCGGCGCGGAAAGAGCAACTTGGCTACCAGCCCTGTCCAGCCGGTCTGGTGGCAAGCCCCGATGCCGCGGCCGGTGTCGCCGTGAAAGTACTCGTAGTACTGCAGATAATCGCGAAATTGCGGGTCACTCTGCATCTGGGGGGCATGGCGGTAGATCGGCCGTTGCCCCTGTTCGTCCAGGAGGAAGAGCGCGATCAGCCTTTTTGCCAGATGCTCAGATATCTCGAGGATGGTGCAGTACTTTTCCGAGCCGGTGGGGAATTCGATCTTGAAATCATCACCATAGTAATGATGGAACTTCTGCAGGGACTCAATGATTAGAAAATTGATCGGAAACCAGATCGGCCCACGCCAGTTGGAGTTGCCACCGAACATCCGGTTGTCCGACTCAGCCGGGGTATACCCCACCTCGTGGAAATGACCGGAGTGCTCGAATCTGTAGGGGGCATGTTCGTGGACCTTGGAGAGACTGCGAACGCCGAAATCGGACAGGAATTCATCCGGGTCAAGCATTCGTTTTAACAGCCGCTTCATGCGCTGGCCGCGCAGCAGAGACAGGAGCCGCCGGTCTCCCCGGCCAGGCTCATGCCAGCGGGAAACCAGCCCGGCGAGTTCAGGCTCGTGATTCATTGTCTGGTTGAGGGCCTCGGCAAAGCGGGGCAGTCTAACCAGGGTTTCCGGTTCGATGGTCTCCACCGCAAAGAGGGGGATAATACCCACCAGCGAACGGACCCGCAGGGCAATCCGCTGCATTTGCCCGTAGGCGTCGGGCAGGGACAGCTCATCGTAGTAGAATTTATCCTGCTCGTCCCAGAGACCGATGCCGCAGCCAGCCATGTTGGTCATCGCCTTAGCGATGTTCAGAAAATGGCGAAAAAACTTTATGGCCATTTCTTCATATACCGGGTTGTGCAGGCTCAGTTCCAGGGCGATGCGCATCATATTCAAAGAATACATCGCCATCCAGGCCGTACCGTCGGCCTGGTTGATGTGCCCCCCGGTCGGCAATGGTTTGCTGCGATCGAAGACGCCGATATTGTCGAGCCCGAGGAACCCGCCTTGAAAAACATTGAGTTCCTCAACGTCTTTACGGTTAACCCACCAGGTAAAGTTGAGCATCATCTTGTGGAAGACCTGCTCAAGGAAGGCGAGATCGCCGTCGCCTCCGCGCTGGGCACGTTCCATCTCGAAGACACGCCAGCTGGCCCAGGCGTGGACCGGCGGATTGACATCACAGAAATTCCACTCATACGCCGGCAGCTGCCCGTTGGGATGAAGGTAGCGTTCCCGGGTAAACAGCAGCAGCTGCTGCTTGGCGAAATAGGGGTCGATCAGGGCCAAGGGAAGGCAATGAAAGGCCAGGTCCCAGGTAGCAAACCAGGGGTATTCCCAGGTGTCAGGCATCGACATGACATCGGCGCTGTGTAAATGCCGCCAGTCGCTGTTTCTCTCCTGCTGTCGTGCCGGGACGGATTCCGCTGAAGCGCCATCGAGCCAGCGATCAACATCATAATAATACCACTGCTTGCTCCAAATCATACCGGCCAGGGCCTGGCGCTGGATCAGCCGGCCATCTTCACTGGCAATGTTTTGCTGCAGTTGACAGTAGAACTCGTCCGCCTCGTTCCGGCGCTGGATCAAAACGTCTTCGAACCCTTGCAGGGAAGCATTGACGCCAAGCCGAGCTCGGAAACAGACAGTGGCCTGAGCCGGGATATCTGTCTGGAATTTAAGGCCTGCCTTGGTGCCGCGCTTCTCCGGATTTACCGCCTCGGTTTGACCGTCGATAATGAAGCGGTGAAAGGAGTCTTTCGGGTAGCTGATTCCCTCACGAGCCGTTTCGTTGTCACAAAATATCAGTTCAGCGGGGTCGCCAGTCAGCTTGAAGCCCTCGAATTCGGGATGATCAAGGCGGATTGTTTCCCCTTCTGCAGAAAGTGTGGGGGGCTGCGACTCGGGTACGAAACTCCAGGTGTTGCGAAACCAGAGCTGGATCAACAGAGTGAAGGGGTGCTTTTCCTCTGCATGGTTGGTAACCGCAACCTTAATGAGGATATCATCAACCTCGGCCTTGGCGTACTCTACGAGAACATCGAAGTAGCGGCCCTCGGCAAAGATGCCGGTATCGGTCAGTTCATATTCGGGCTGGTCGGTTCCGCGCCTGCCGTTTTCCTGCTCAAGCTCGGTATAGGGAAAAGCTTTCTGCGGGTATTTGTAGAGCATCTTGCAGTAGGCATGCGAGGGCAGGGCGTCGAGGAAATAGTATACCTCTTTTACGTCCTCGCCGTGATTGCCCTGCGCGTTCGTCAGGCCAAACAAGCGTTCTTTGAGGATCGGGTCCCGGCCGTTCCACAAGGCCAGGCCGATACAGATTTGCTGCTGCTCGTCGCTGAAGCCGGCCAGGCCATCCTCACCCCAGCGATAGGAACTTTTGCGCGCCTGATCATGGGTCAGATAATCCCACGACTCGCCGTTGACGGAATAGTCTTCACGAACGGTGCCCCATTGCCGCTCACTGAGATATGGTCCCCATCGATACCAGTCTTTTTCCCCCGACTCCTGCTGCTGCAGACGCTTTCCTTCGATGGTCTGCGCCAAGGCCGCAGAGTGGGGGCAGCATTTTCTTACCATGGTACTCAGCCTGTCCTTTTACCTCAGGACCGTAGTCTTGCGCATGGCCCCTATGGAAATCGATTTATCGGTAAATTCAAAGATTTGTATAAAAATATGATTATCATCAATGCACAAAAACAAAGCATCTCTAATCACATTATTACTGATGGGAAATTTGGCAACTGCCAGGATTTTTATGGATTTTGCAGAACTATAAATAATAAGAAAAACAGGGCTGTTACGTATACAAACTGATCAGCTGATTTCCAGCACCAGACCTGTAGATCTATGAGGCTGCCGGTGGAAACCTCTCATCAGTGGACTTGAGCCATTTGCAAAACAATCTTTTCGCCCAAACTCTGCGTTATGCTCAAAATTTTATCCTCGGAATATCAATCATATGCCTGTGGTAAAATTTCTCGCATGCCTTGATTTTGAACGAAAATCTTAGTTTTGCAAAAGGCT
>CAJQNS010000017.1 GCA_905479735.1 uncultured Desulfofustis sp. | reverse complement strand
AGCGCATTGGTATTGGCCGGGTTGCCCACCACGAGAATCTTTACGTCTTTATTGGCGTGATCGTTCAAAGCCTTGCCCTGGGCAGAGAAGATCTGGGCATTGGCCTCGAGCAGATCAGCCCGTTCCATTCCCGGTCCGCGTGGCCGCGCTCCGACCAGAAACCCATATTCTATGTCTTTGAAGGCGACGTTGGGATCATCGCTGGTAATGATGTCCGCCACCAGAGGGAAGGCGCAATCGTTAAGTTCCATTACCACGCCGTTCAATGCTTCCATGGCAGGTGGTATTTCTAGCAGCTGCAGAATTACCGGCTGATCGGGACCGAGCATATCGCCATTTGCCACCCTGAATATCAGGGAATAAGCTATCTGACCGGCAGCCCCGGTCACCGCTACACGTACTGGTGCTTTCATCTTGTTCCTCCTTGATAACTCTTCTTTCTTGAATGTGTCTTTTTCACTGAGAAAAAGGGTTGATACCAAATTGGTAGAGCAGATAATCAGATTAATGCGCAGGTCTGAACACAGCAGCTTGGTATTACCAGATTACCAGCAAATTTTCCAGACAAAATTGGGGATCGATCGTTATTGAAATCGGCTCGATAAAAACCATAGAGAGAACTGCTGATGGGTCGGAGAAGTTATGGCTGAGTGAATCTATAACCTTTAGAATTCTTCCAACCGTCTACCCTTTTCGATGATCTGATCAATCTCTTCGCAGCCAGACTGCGCCGCCCGAGCCATCTGATAAACCTGATGGAATACTGGATCATCACGATCGAGCACCTTATCGGCATCTTCAAGCAGGGCTCTGCCGTCAGCCAGGAACTGGGCAAGTTTTGCTTGCAGTTTCTGACGACTCCGGTGCTTTTTCTTCTCCTCCTTGATAAGCGGCATAATTCGTTCAATGGAAAACTCCACCAATGCATCACGCGGCGTCTGGTAGCGCTTGCAAACCTGTTCAAGGTTTTCCAGCGTCTTTCTTGAAATTACATAGGTCTTGGGCACCCTCTCTTCGTTAAGCGCTTCTCTTTTTTCGATTTCACGGGCCAGCGCCCGCAGCGCCCGGGTATCATCGACCAGATGATCGAAAATCGATTTCTGCTTTATACCCAACTGTCCGGCAAGCAAACTTAACGCATCGATGCTGCGAGGGGTTAATTTGAAGGTGGTTCGCACCGACTGGCGTCCTCTTAAATCAGCCGAATAGGAATCAGACAACATTACAAATTCTACTGATTTATCTTTATTTCGCATGGTTATCTCCTTATATACCCCAATCATAAATTACTTAGAATTTATTTTATAAATAGTAACATTCTTTTTCTTGACATGCCTAATTCAATTATTATCATTTATGTCACAATGGTAAACCACAAAAAGCAAAAAAGCACAACAAGAAGGAGAACACAATGTATCTGACAACCTGTAACCCGAGATATGGACTCAAGCCTCATCGCAGCCCCAAATTGCTTGATGATTTTTTCACCCCCTTCAACTCTGTCTTCGAAGATGTCTCCACTGGCATGCAGCCCGCGGTTGACATTTATGAAAAAGACGAGAAGCTCATTTTTGAAGCCGAGTTGCCGGGCATCGAAAAGGACAAGATCAAGGTGGATGTGAAAGGACGCTTGCTGACCCTCTCCGGAGAGCATGAACAAGATGAAGAAGCTAAGGAGAACGGCAGGTATCGCCGGGAACGTCGATTCGGTAAGTTTGAGCGTACTTTCAAGCTGCCTTTTGAAGTAACCGAGAAACAGATCGACGCCAGCTACACCAATGGCGTGCTCGTTCTTAAAGTAGACAAACCTGAAGAGCAGAAACCGAAAGAGATAACCATAAACTAATCAGCAGCAAAAACACTCATTCCTCCTAGTAGGGGAAGGGCAGAACCGGGCCCTTCCCCTTTTTTATTGGCATCTCAATCTGCAAGCCAAGAGAACTTTAAAATCCGTCTTCAGCCCCTTAATTTTGCCCTCTATATCTTTACCCCTGTTCTCTGAACCCGTTTTTATCCTCGATTGTTGGTCAAACTGACTGCAGGACGTCCTCAGATTATAAGTACCAATTTATAAACTTACGTATTTCAAAGTGAGATGCGGTCTGCTTTCAAGAACCAAGAGAATTAGCCCCATCACTGATAAAACATTACTCTAAGGACAAAATCTTTAGTACTTGCCACCGAAATTTATCTTGACACACTATTTTGGCTATCTGTACTTTTGAATCATCGGAATAAATCCTCTTGAACGCAAGGTCGTTCACCCGTCTGGGTCCAGAGGCAATCTTTACATGGCAACGGAGGAAACGATGAAACTGGTAGTAGATGAACGTCATCGGCTTAACGCTCAGCCTCTCTATATGGACCGCATCAATCGATTGAAAGAGCGTGTTATCGCAACCAGACCAGAAATGGACCTTGAGAATGCCAGGATTTTAACACGTGGATTCAAGCAGGCCTTGAGCGAACCTCTCGTGCTGCAGAAAGCAAAGGCTTTTAGGCTGCAATGCCTGGAGAAGAGCATCAAGATCTGGGATGATGAACTGATTGTAGGTTGCTCAGGAAGTAAGATCCGAGGCGGAATACTCTGTGCCGATACCTGCTGGTCAGTGTTGAATGAAGAACTCGATACCATCTCTCACAGAGCCTACGATCCATTCTATCTGAATCCTGCTGACAGGAACATCTTCGAACAGGAAATCAAACCGTTCTGGAAAGGAAAGTCCAACTACGAAGAGTGGCTGGCTCAGATTCCAGAGGATACAAAGGAATTAAGAGATAACGGCGTCGTCTATATCAACAGGAAGGCCGTTCGCGGCTTTGGGGAAACGACAGCCGGATACCAATGGTTGATAAAAGAAGGCATCGAGGGGATACAGACCATAGTCAACGCCAGAAGAGACAGGTTGGATCTCACTCTACCCGGCGACTACGAGAAAGATTATTACCTGAAATCACTTTTGCTGGTGGCGGATGGAATCAAGATCCTCGCTTCCCGCTACGCGAAAAAAGCAAAGCGGATGGCGGCCCGTGAAACCGACGCCCAGCGGAAAACGGAACTCCTGGAGATAAGTGAAATTTGCTCAAAAGTTCCGGCCAAACCGGCCAACACATTCAGAGAAGCGCTTCAATCGCTCTATTTCTATCAAATTTGTATCTTTATGGAGCAAAACGCAGCAAGTTATAATCCAGGCAGGATGGACCAGTACCTCTGGCCTTATCTTCAAAATGATCTGGCCACCGGCCACCTCACCAAAGACCAGGCCCAGGAACTTTTAGACTGTCTCTGGGTCAAATTCAGTGAACCGTGTCTATTCCAGGATGAAGTAACGGCAGAATTTGCTGCGGGCTATCCCATGTTTCAGAACGTCTGTGTCGGTGGCGTGGACGAGACAGGAAGAGATGCGGTTAACGATCTCTCCTATATGATCGTCCAGGCGACAATGGATGTGCAGCTCTATCAGCCTTCACTTTCCGTGCGCTACAGCCTCGCCAAAAATCCCAACAAATTTCTGAGAAAAATAGTTGACCTCATTGCACTGGGCACTGGTTTTCCTGCTTTCCACAACGACGATATTGGCATACGAATGCTCATGAACAAAGGCATTCCCTTAAAAGAAGCATTTGATTGGAACCCCTGCGGCTGTGTAGAAACTAACTTAGAAGGCAGGCTGAGGCACTACACCGCCCTGGCCGACATTAACCTTGGTTCGGTAATTGAATTTTCATTACTCAACGGGATTAACAGGAAAAGCGGCCAACAGGTCTCTGTGAAAACTGGAAATCCAGAAGATTTTGAAAATTTTGATGATTTTTTAAAGGCTGTTAAAAGTCAATTTTCATATATCACCAGGGCAGTAGTCAAAGGCAGTCATGTGATTGACGAAGTATGCATGAATCGTCCAAGCCCGACACTTTCCTTGACGTTCAAGGAATGCATTGAAAACGCCAAGGACTATGCCTGGGGCGGCGCTAAATATAATACGGGCAACGGTATCATTCTTATCGGTGTTGCAGATCTGATAAACAGTGTCGCTGCCGTCAAGCATGTGGTCTACGACAAGAAACAGGCTACCATGGCCCAACTCATCCAGGCCCTAGAGGACGACTTCGTTGGTCATGACGAACTGTTAAAGCGCTGCAGACAGGCACCTAAATACGGTAATGACGACCCGCAGGTAGATCGGTTGGTTGGAGATCTTTTTACGTTTTTTGCCGATGAAATTGAAAAATACAAGAGTAAATTTGGAACGATGACACCAGGTATCCTTCCAGTGTCCGGCAATACCCCTTTTGGACTCGAAGTTGGCGCGCTGCCTTCCGGCAGAAGAGCCTGGGTTCCTCTAACCGATGGAGTCAGCCCGACTGGAGGGACGGACATACACGGTTCAGGTGCGGTCCTTAAATCAGTTTCACACATAGCCCACGACCGATTCGTGCAGGGTACGCTGCTGAATCTGAAAGTCGAACCAGAGATGCTGAGTGATGAAAATGGTATTCAGCAGTTGATGGCTCTTTTAAAAAGCATGTGCAGCCTTGGGGTCTACCACGTGCAATTCAATGTCGTCGATCAGGAGAAACTCATCGACGCCCAGAATAACCCTGATGAATACAGAGGGTTACTGGTCAGAGTCGCCGGCTACACCGCATATTTCACCGAGCTTGGCAAAGATGTGCAGAACGAGATCATCGGCAGAACAGTACTGCGCGACATTTCCACTGGCTGAGATAATGACATCCGAAATCACAGGTATAGTTCTTCGAATTGAAAAGACATCCATTCATGATGGCGCCGGCTTGAGAACGGTTGTGTTCCTCAAAGGATGTCCGCTCAATTGTGCCTGGTGTTCGACTCCGGAGGGTCAGCGCGGCTCGATTGAAATCGGATTCATCAAGCAGAAGTGCGACGAATGCGGGATCTGTGTCTACACCTGCCCTGAAGGATGCTTCTCTATCGGGAATGATGGGTCTTTTGCTGTTGATCTGAAAAAGTGCACCCACTGCCAGGAATGCCTGGAGTCCTGTCTACAAGATGCCGTTAAATGCTACGGACAGAAAATGACCGACCGGCAGGTTCTCGAGCAGATCAGCAGGGATGAAATTTTTTACTTCTTCTCGGGCGGAGGGGTAACGATCAGTGGAGGGGAATGTCTGACCCAACCAGATTTCGTCAAGAGTATTCTGGAGGAATGCCGTACAAGAGGAATCGATACAACCATGGAGACGAGTCTTTATGCCACCTGGGACTCTGTTGCCAAAGTGCTGCCCTACCTTAACTCACTCTACGTCGACATAAAACACGCCGATTCAGCAGTACATAAAGAACTCACCGGAGTCGGCAGCGAACTGATATGGCAGAATCTCAAACGTATTGATGAATCGGATCTGAAGCTGCCGGTATATATCAGAGTTCCTTTGATACCTGGGGTAAATGACTCCGATACCAATCTGCAGACGATTCTGGCAATGGTTTCAGAGCTGAAAAAAGTGAGAAGTGTCGAGATACTCCCCTATCATAAATTAGGTGTGTCAACCTACGGGTATCTAGGTGAAGAATATTCTCTGAAAGATCTTCAGACACCATCGGTGGAGTACCTGGACGAACGAGGAAATTTCCTCCGGAGCCAGAATAGCAGGGTTCCCATCAGAATTAGCCGGTGATGCGGCCTGATTACTCACCTCTCAAGGAATCTCTTATACATAGTGGTAAGGGTAAATGAACCAGTATAGGAAAGGGCTATTTCAGATTTTTTATTTTGCGATTTACAAGTAGAAGCCAACCATTTTGAGGCGCTCAATACACTACCTAATGTTAAAAACGGCAGATATCCAGAACAAACGAAATGAACTTGAGCCTGTTAATTCAGTTAATCAAAATCGAGTCCCTAGCCATCAGTCGCCACGAAAAGATGTATAAGGAATAACCAAATAAAAAAATTGCAAATAGTGTTACGAACACGTTGTCGGTTATCTGCAAAAAGGCTATAGCGGCCAGTAAGAAAACATATGGCAACATTTCGTAAATTGGCTTGGAGAGCCACTGGTATTTGTACTTCACCTAACCTCCTTTTTATTTAATAGCCAGTGATACAGTCATACATTAACATAAATTACCATTTGAAGCTTATCTTCGCTTGGCAATAGGTGTCAAATTTTTTGCATTTCTTGACAAGAAACATTTGAAGTCGCCACAGTTGGCAGCCCTAATTTCTTTTAGGGCCGTTTTATAGGCTCTCGCCTAAGGGAAGACTTTGATCTCATCACTTGAGCCAAATCTTTTCTGGATCTTTTTTACTATATCGACCGAATGTCCAACCAATTTAGCTTTTTTAAGATAGTTCAAGTTGGGAAGATTCTCAGTCAGAATCATCAATTCTGCTGCAGGAGAAGAAAACGGTACTATCGCCAGAAAGGCAAAGAAAGTTATTAGAATTTTTTTCACACCTCCGACCTGCCTGGGAGCGGTGTAAATAGCTGAAAGCCCAATCGGTCTATCCATCTATCAATTCTATCCAGCGAAGGCTAAAGAGGTCGATCCCACGAATTAATACTGATGTATGGATCATGAAAACAGCTGCTCAACCTTCCATTACCGATGTGTCAGTTCGAGCCTGTCATCTATGTGGGTGCTACTCAAAGAGTAGATGGTTCTTCGATGATCTTCAGAATAAGGTTTTTGTCATTGA
>CAJQNS010000016.1 GCA_905479735.1 uncultured Desulfofustis sp. | reverse complement strand
AGAAATTTTACCACAGGCATATGATTGATATTCCGAGGATAAAATTTTGAGCATAACGCAGAGTTTGGGCGAAAAGATTGTCTTGCAAATGGCTCTACTATCACTTTCTAACTTGAGTTGATTGTTCTAATATTTTAGGCGATGTTCGGTTTTGAATCCGACGTGTTAATGATTCGGTGGAGATATATTCGGCGGTGCGGTAACAAGTAATTGGGCGTGATCCTTGCTGACAATTTCACTCATTATTTGAATCTCGAACATTTCGCCTTGACATACAAGCTCTATCACTCGTTTAGCCAGCGTCTCATGCAGAGTCTGATAACGGTGTTTCGTGGCCCATTTGGAATGGTACCCAATTTAATACTTGGTATGACTGCTTTGACGGTATTCAGTGCCAAATATTATATTCAAACTGCTAGTTTTAAGCCACCCGCCTGAAGGCAGGGAGGAAGGGGTGAACCTTACAATTCAAACGAATTAAGGTTTTTACTAACAAACATTCTAACAGGAGGAGTTATGAAAACAATCAAGTTATTAGCAGTCGCGGCTTTGTTTCTTGCAATTGCTGCACCATTGGCAATGGTTCCTGCCAGCGCCCTAGCGGACGGTGAAAGATACGTACTTGTTAGTCATGCTCCTGATTCGGATAGCTGGTGGAATACCATCAAGAACGGTATCGAGCTGGCTGGCGAACAGCTGGGGGTCACTGTCGAATATCGCAATCCCCCAACGGGGGACCTGGCGGATATGGCCCGCATCATAGAGCAGGCAACTGCTTCTCGACCCAATGGTATCATCACCACACTGGCTGATTACGATGTGCTGAGTGGCCCGATCAAGGATGCGGTTGCCCAGGGTGTCAATGTCATTATCATGAACTCAGGTACTCCGGAGCAAACCCGTGAAGTTGGCGCCTTGATGTTTGTCGGCCAGCCTGAATATGATGCGGGTTACGCAGCGGGTCTGCGCGCCAAGGGAGATGGCATCAAATCTTTCGTGTGCGTCAATCATGTTATCTCCAACACCGTTGTTGCCGAGCGTTGCCGTGGTTTTGCCGATGGACTGGGTGTCGAATTGGGTAACTCCATGCTGGATAGTGGACAGGATCCTGCGGAAATTAAAAACCGTGTACTGGCATACCTTTCGGCCAACCCGAAAACCGAAGCCATTCTAACACTGGGACCAACTTCTGCTGATCCAACCATTGCTGCGCTGAAAGAAAACGGCATGGCTGGCGACATCTATTTCGGCACCTTTGATCTTGGCACTGAAATCGTCAACGGCATCAAGTCGGGTATCATCCAATGGGGTATCGATCAGCAACCCTTCTTGCAAGCCTATCTGCCTGTTGTCGTACTGGCCAACTATGACCGTTTCGGTGTATTACCTGGCAACAACATCAATTCCGGACCAGGCTTTGTTACCAAAGAGGGCCTGGAACTCGTCGAAAAGTACGCGGGAAAGTACCGTTAAAAAATAAAGTCGGCGGCCTTCATTCAACGGTCGCCGACTTTATTCCCATTTTGCCTGCATGTGGTAGTGGAGCATTTTTATGACACAAAGCCAGCAAACAAAATCAGTGAATGATGAACGTGTAAAGCAGCGTTCCAGGTTTCATCAGGCACTGATTCGTCCAGAGCTTGGGGGTATATTCGGTACCATTTTGGTCTTTTTCTTCTTTTTCCTGACCGCCAGAGACTCTGGCATGTTTTCTCCTACCGGTGTGATGAACTGGTCAATTGTTTCGGCTCAATTCATCATCATCGCGGTTGGCGCCTGTTTGCTGATGATCGCCGGGGAATTTGATCTGTCGGTAGGATCAATGATCGGTTTTGCCGGCATGAGTATCGCTTTATTATCCATCAGCATGGGCCTGCCCATATGGCTGGCGATTATTCTGACCTTTATTTTATGCATGGCTGTTGGCGCCTTAAACGGCTGGCTGGTGATTAAAACCGGATTGCCCAGTTTCATTGTTACCCTCGCTTTTCTGTTTATCTTGCGAGGATTGACCATTTTTTCGGCCATCGCCACCACCAAGAAAACCATTATCGGTGGTGTGAGGGATGCTGCCGAGGGCGATTGGCTGGCGCCACTTTTCGGCGGCAAGGTCTTAGCTGGGCTATTTACATGGATGGGAGAAAACGGCTGGATCGAAACCTTCTCCCGTGGCATCAAAAAGGGACAACCGGTTATTGAAGGCATACCAATGCTGATAATCTGGGCCATCGTACTGATCATTTTTGGCCATTTGTTGCTGACCAAAACCAAATTTGGTAACTGGATTTTTGCTTCCGGCGGTGATGCACGGGCCGCATCCTATGTCGGCGTGCCGGTCAAACGCGTCAAGATACTGATGTTTATGTTCACCGCCTTTTGCGCCTGTATATTTGCTACCGCGCAGGTCATGGAATTCGGTTCCGCCGGGGCGGACCGGGGATTGTTGAAAGAGTTCGAGGCGATCATCTCCGTAGTTATCGGCGGCGCCCTGCTGACCGGCGGTTACGGCTCAGTGATAGGGGCTGCCCTTGGCGCCCTCATTTTTGGCGTGGTGCAGCAGGGCTTGTTCTTTGCCGGAGTGGAAAGCTCGCTGTTCAGGGTGTTTCTCGGTGTCATCCTGCTGTTGGCGGTGATCCTGAACACCTATATACGTCGAATGATCACCGGGGAGAGGTAGCATGACCAAGCCGATCATTGAAATGAAGAATATCGAGAAGCATTTTGGCTCGGTCATCGCCTTGTCAGGCGTTTCTCTCGACCTGGTACCCGGTGAATGTCATTGTCTGCTTGGCGATAACGGTGCGGGCAAATCAACCCTGATTAAAACCATGTCAGGGGTGTACAAACCGACCGCCGGAGAGATCTATTTTGAAGGCAAGCCACTGGATCTTAAGGATCCGCGTGATTCTATCTCCATCGGTATTGCTACCGTGTATCAGGATCTGGCGATGATTCCATTGATGTCTGTTACGCGCAACTTTTTTATGGGCAACGAACCGGTGAAAAAGATCGCCGGCATCAGTTTCTTCGACCACAAGACCGCCAATGAAATCACCATGGCCAAGATGAGAGAGATGGGTATTAACCTGCGTTCTCCTGATCAGGCTGTCGGTACGCTTTCGGGAGGTGAGCGTCAGACCGTGGCAATTGCCAGGGCCGTACATTTTGGAGCCAAGGTGCTGATCCTCGATGAACCGACCTCGGCACTCGGTGTGCGCCAGACATCCAATGTGCTGGCAACCGTCGACAAGGTGCGCAACCAAGGT
Organism: uncultured Desulfofustis sp.; assembly: GCA_905479735.1. Classification (GTDB taxonomy): domain Bacteria; phylum Desulfobacterota; class Desulfobulbia; order Desulfobulbales; family Desulfocapsaceae; genus JABDQA01. The sequence continues at coordinate 8,583 of CAJQNS010000016.1, read as the reverse complement.
ATAGGTGTGGTGCTGATCACGCACAATGTACGACATGCCATGGCGGTAGGCGATCGCTTTACCGTTCTCAACCGCGGACAGACGCTGGGCACCGCCAAACGCGGCGAAATTAGCGCAGAAGAATTGCAGTACATGATGGCAGGTGGCCAGGAGCTCGCCCAACTTGAGAGTTCTCTCGGGAGTACAGTTTAGCAGTAACAGGGCCGCTTCGGCTCATCGAACCTCTGACGCCGCGACCATGTGAATACCCCGCTGTTCAGCTGGTTTTCCTATTTTATTTAGGTAGTTAGCAGCAATTATACAGTTTTTCAGGTTATAAAAGAGATACTTTAATGAAAGAAATAGGCGTTGGTGTGGTAGGCACCGCATTTATGGGCAAGGCCCATTCATTGGCCTACGCAGCGGCAGGTACTGCTTTTGGCGATGGTTTGAGGCCGCGGCGGGAAATGATCTGCGATATCGATGCCCGGGTGGCCGAAGCAAAACGTGTTGAAATGGGCTTTGCCCGTGCCACGACGAATTACATGGATGTAATCAACGACCCCAAGATTGAGTTGATATCGGTCTGTGTTCCCAATTCGTTGCACAAGGAAATTTCGGTAGCCGCTTTAAAAGCGGGCAAGCATGTATGGTGTGAGAAACCGATGGCTACCAGCGTATTGGAAGCCGAGGAAATGCTGGCAGCAGCCCGTGATTCAGACTGTCAAACCATGTTGGGATATAACTATACTCAAAACCCATTGGTACAGTCTGCAAGAAACCTGATTGAAGAGGGTGTGATTGGCCGGGTCAACGGGTTCCATGGAGTTTACGATGTCGATAATGAGGCCGATCCGGACAGACCGCATAGTTGGCGCATGAGCCGGGAGGCGTCAGGCACCGGTGCAAATGCAGATGTCATGTGTCACCTTGTGAGCATGGCGCACTACATGACAGGTAGTGAGGTTGCTCGGTTAGTCGGTGATTATGATACGGTTTATAAGGAACGGTGTGATCCGCAATACCCGGAACAATCTTTACCGGTAGACAATGATGATGTATGCATGGCTTTGGTCCATTTTGCCAGTGGTATCAAGGGAACTCTGCGTGTCAGCCGGGTAGCCTGGGGGCGGAAGTGCGGCTTACGTTGGGAGGTTCATGGTTCCCAGGGCATGATATGTCACGACCAGGAACGTCTTAATGAAATTCAGTTGTATAAACGTTCTGATGATCCCCGACAGCAGGGCTTTACAACGATTTTGTCGGGTCAGTACCACGAACCCTATAGTGCATTTCTGCCCAATGCTGGACATACACTCGGGTTTATCGATGTCAAGGTCTGTGAGCTGCACCAACTGCTTATCGCTATTGCCGAGGGCAAGCCTGTCTGGGCCAGCTTTGAAGATGGCTTCAAGATAGAAAAAGTGATGGATGCGATCGATCGTTCGGCACTTACTGGAGAGTGGAAGGATGTCTAATAACACTGCGCTGCAACTCAGCTATGGCGAAAAACGACAATTTCAGGCGCTGGTACTCGGCCGTGCTGGGCTCGACCTGTATCCAGAACCGAATGGCTGCAAAATTCAGGATGCACTATCTTTTTCCAGCGATCTTGGCGGATCGGCTGGCAATATTGCTGTCGCCATGTCTCGGGCCGGTGCAAAAGCAGGGCTTATTTCCGCGGTTTCAGATGATGCTGTCGGGAATTTTGTCAAACAACGCCTGATTAATGAAGGTGTAGATACGTCACTGATAGGGACAACATCTGGCGATGAAAGAACCAGCCTTGCTTTGGCGGAAGTCCGCAATTCTGATTGCGAAGTGGTGATCTACCGGAATAATCCTGCCGATCTCAATGTGGAATGCAATCGCCGGATTGAATTGGCACTGGCCGATAGCAGTAATCTGGTGGTGACCGGGACAAGCCTGATCGATCCTGATTCAAGGGATCAGGTGCTGCAAATCATGAGCCTCGCAAAAGGTGGCGACTGTCATGTCTGGCTGGATCTGGATTATCGGGCCTGGAACTGGCCGAGCCTGGAACATACCCGCGGTGTGTATCGGAAAGCTGCCGCTTTAGCAGACGTTCTCATTGGTAATGAAGAAGAATTTTCGATATTGACCCACGATATTCCAAGCCAGATAGAACAATGTCGTGAGCACAAGCAAATTATGGTGCTCAAACGTGGGAGCGACGGTTCCAGCCTGTATGCCGGAGATGCCTGTCTTGATTGTGGAATATATCCCGCCACACCATTAAAGCCCTATGGTGCAGGGGATGCCTTTTTAGGCAACCTTCTGGTTCGTTACATGAAAACTGGTGACTGGCAGCAATCTGTCGAGGCTGGCAGTGCGGCGGCTTCTCTTGTGGTTTCACAGCGTGGTTGTGCTAACGCGATGCCTACACCCAATCAATTAAAATCACTACAGGAATCCGGAACTATGGAACCTGCTGCAAAGTGGAGTTAAACATGCATATTCCTCATCACGACAATCACAATAAACCCATTGTTGATCGCAAGGACAGCAGGGTACCGCTGTGTTTCTTCAATATTGTCAAACTAAAGAAAGGCGAAGCATTCAATTCGCAGGTCGAAGGCTATGAGACCTGTCTGGTACCGGCTACTGGCAGTATCGATGTCAGTGTCGGGGATGAAACATATGAACAAGTCGGTAAGCGCCTGCATATCTGGGAAGGAGATCCAGAAGGTTGTTACGTGCCGGTCGGCGTTGCGGCGACCATGCGTTGTATCAGCGATGAGGCAGAGGTTTTTGTCGCCGGAGCAAAACACGACGAAGTTTATGAGCCTTTCGTGGTCAGGGCGAACGATATCGATCCGGTTCAATATGGATCCGATGATACAAAAACCCACCGCAAGATAAAGCATATACTGGGGCAGAACCCTGGTGGCCAGGTCGGGCGCTTGCTGGTCAGCGAATTGTTCACCGTAGGCGCCGGCGGTTGGTCAGGTTTTCCACCGCATAAGCACGACACCGATCACCTGCCCAGCGAAACCCGGCACGACGAAGTCTATAATTTTAGATTCAATCCCGAACATGGTTTCGGCGCCCAGTTCCTGACCAAGGAAGGTGAGGATTACGGCGATGTCTACCATATACGCAATAGCTCCACCATTCTACTTGAAAAGGGTTATCACCCCTGCGTGGCGGCACCAGGGTATGAAATGTATTACTTTACGATTCTCGCTGGTCTGTCTCAGCGTCCGCTGATACAGAACTTCCATTCAGATCACGCATACCAGCTGGAAACCATCCCCGGCATCAAGGATATGATCAATAAATTCAAATAATCCATTATGCTTGCCAACCTCAACCAGGTTTTACAACCGGCCTTCAAAGGCGGCTACGCAGTCGCCTGTTTTAATGTCTTTGGGTATGAAGATGCGCTCGCGGTCGTTGAAGCTGCGGAAGCAAGAAATGCCAGCGTCATTCTGTCAATCAATCTGGATATGATTGAATTCATGCCGCTGCAAAATATCGTATCGATGTTTCGACCGCTGGCGGAATCTGCCAGTGTGCCCGTATGTCTGCATCTCGACCACAACTATGAAATTGATACAGTGAAAAGCGCCATTGACCACGGATTTTCTTCTGTTATGTATGATGGCTCTCAAGAGCCGATTATGGATAACATTACTGGAATCCAGTCGGTGGTGGCATACGCAAGACAGCAGAATGTATCGGTAGAGGCTGAAGTTGGATCGGTTCCCTACGCCAAAGGCCGCGACCATATTAAGTCGGCACTTACCAAGGTTGACGAAGCGCTGATGATGGTTGAACAAGGCAAACCAGAAGCAATAGCAATTTCAGTCGGTAACATACATCGCATCGAAAGTAGCTATGTAGACATCAATTTTGAAAGATTCGATGCCCTGGAAAAAGCCATCAAAATACCATTGGTAATCCATGGAACCAGTGGTATCAAACCTGAAGATATTCGTGTGCTGGCCCGACGCAATGTATGTAAATTTAATATCGGTACCTGTTTACGCCAACGCTTTGGCAGCGCTTTAAGGAACACCCTGGCATCTGATCATGAACTATTTGATCGCCTGACCATCATGAAACAGATAATACCTGAATTAAGCGATGAAGCCGGCAAAATGATTGAATTGTTAGGCCAATAGGCCAATGAGGACTGCAGGCTGACCGGCGCGCATAGATAAAATTTATTAAAGTTCGGAAAACTATGACATCTTCAATCAAAACATACGATTCGCTGCATATGGGTCGTTCCTCGATAGATCTCTATGCCAACGATATCGGTGCGCCATTTGCTGAAATCAAGAATTTTGCCGCCTATGTCGGCGGGTCACCAACAAATATCAGCGTAGGGGCCCGCCGATTGGGCCTCAAGACCGCGCTTCTCACCGGCCTCGGGGAAGATCCGGTGGGAGATTTTATCCTGCATTTTCTTGAACAGGAAGGCGTGGAGACCAGCTACAGTCCTCGTAAGCCGGGGCACCGTACAAGTGCGGTAGCACTGGGGATTGAACCACCTGACAAGTTTCCGCTGATCTATTACCGCGACAATTGTGCTGATATCGAACTGACCATCGATGATGTGCTGGCCGCCCCAGTTGGGAAAAGTAAGGTGTTTCAGTTTGCTGGCACGAATCTGAGCAAGGATCCCTGTCGAACCGCAACCATTTTTGCTGCCGAACTTTCCCAGAAGGTAGGCACAGAGGTAGTACTCGATATCGATTTCCGTCCTGACCAGTGGCATGATCCACGGGCGTTCGGGGTGACGATTCGTTCGGTGTTGCCCAATGTCGACATCGTCATCGGCACCGAAGATGAAATCAACGCTGCCATGCTCGTCGACGCCGGCCAGATCAGTCTGACCCATTCACAGGTTTCCGATGCCCGGGTCGAAGGGGATATCGATGAGGCAATAGCGACGCTGCTTTCTCTTGGTCCCAAGGCTCTGCTGCAAAAGAGGGGAGAGGAGGGTGTGCGCGTCCACCTGAAACAGGATGACGGCTCCATTGAACAGATCGATGCGCCCGGATACCCTGTCGAGATATACAATATTCTCGGTGCCGGCGATGCCTTTGGAAGTGGATTTTTGTACGGTCATGTGAACGGCTGGGGCTGGTATAAATCAGCACGCCTAGGCAATGCCTGCGGAGCTATTGTAGTTACCAAACACGGCTGCGCCAATTTCATGCCCACCATGCTGGAGGTGCAGGACTTTGTGGAGGGGCGTGGGGGCTTTTGACCCATGGATATCGCCAAGCTTGACGATTACCTTGCTTGTTAAATCGGTTCACTTTTTCCTTAACAGGATTTCTAAAAAGAATAACTATGAATGCTTGTGTTTTGTACGATAAACAGGATATGCGCCTGGAAGATCGAAGCCAGCCTGAACTTGGAGATCTCGACGTAAGAATAGAGATCAAAGTAGCAGGTATTTGCGGTAGTGATCTTCATTATTATCAACATGGAAAAGTTGCTGCCTTTAGTTTAAAAGAACCCTTAGTCCTAGGCCATGAAGCCTGCGGCGAAATTGTCGAGGTAGGTAAAAAATCCACATTAACGCCGGGAGACAGAGTAGTGATAAATCCCGGACTAGTGTGTGGAAACTGTAAATATTGCCTAAGAGGGCAGGAAAATCTCTGCCGCGATATAAAGTTTATGGGGTCAGCCAGCTATTTCCCTCACATTCAAGGTACTTTTCAAGAAACGGTCGTAGTGCAGGAACGGCAATGTCATATTGTTAGAAACGATACCGCTTATCAGGTATTGGCATTCGCTGAACCTCTCTCTGTTGCACTCCATGCGGTCCATCGCGCAGGTAATCTCTTCAATCAAAGAGTATTAATTATTGGCTCTGGAGCCATTGGACTTCTGGTAGCTTCTTTGGCTCGTTTATCAGGCGCCGCCTTTGTAGCCATCACAGACATATTAGATTACCCTCTGCAGGTTGCTCAAAAGTTGGGAGTTGATGAGTGCGTCAATGCCCAGCATGACACTGAGGTTATTGCCTCTTGGCAGCAAGAACCAAATTCTTTCCCAATAGTTATTGAGGCTACAGGTACGTATAAAGGGTTTGAGGCAGCATTATCTTCCGCTAGTCCAGGAGGAAAAGTAGTGGAGGTTGGGATTTTACCGGGCGGACAGTCGGAGATACCGTTTAGCCAAGCATTTGCAAAAGAATTGGATATACTATTCGTGCTCAGACAAAATTTACAATTTGGTCCCGCATTGGAAATGTTGGCAAAGGGGAAACTTGACCCTTTGCCGTTGCTTTCTGCTTCTTTTGCGTTGCCTGACTTCGAGCAAGCTTTTGCCTTAGCCCGAGACAAATCCAAAGCTATAAAAGTACAACTGGAACCATGACTGCATTACGTAGAAACACAAACCGTCTACAGCAATAGCCTTCACTCAACTCCACCATCAAAATGGTGGAGATTTTCATTGCACATCTATGCTTTTGTTGAGGGGATGGGTTTCCCAAGTTAGATCGAAAATAATCAGGAATAAGTGTGCCACTGAGGCACGCACTGGCAGCGTTATCGACTGACCTGCTCGTTGCCGATGCCCAATCTTGCCGATCCGCTGATGACAGAGATACTCGAGGCTGATGAACCATATGTGAGACTAGAATTTCAGGAAAATTGAGATACAATAACCGTTGATACAATAATGAACCTGAATCGACCGTGGAACAACAAATTGCAGGAGCTCCCATGATAGTAAAATGCGATAAGCCGTTCGCTTATGGTTACACCACGATAACTGAACAGCACGGCAGACACAGTGACATGTTGCTGGATTTCGGAATCTTAAAATTGAAAAGCGGTGATAAAAAAGTGTTTCCTCCCGGACGGGAAAGGGCCTGGCTGATGATAGAAGGTACAGCCACATTTATCTGGGATGGAAAAAAGGAAACGATTACCAGAAATTCCTGTTTTGACGAGGCTCCCTACGCGCTCCATGTTGCTAAAGATGAAGAGGTAACCATAACGACAGATGCAGAATGCGAGATATGTGTCGAGCAGGTGGATAACGACAAAATATTTACCTCAAGGCTGTATGCACCTGAGGATATCAGAACCGATATTTTCGGAGCCGGTACCTTGAATGAAACATCGATTCGATCAGTCAGAACGGTCTTTGATGGAGAGATAAACCCGCAGTCAAATATGGTTTTGGGAGAAGTGATCAATCATCCGGGCAAATGGTCCAGCTATCCTCCTCACGACCACCCACAGCCTGAAATCTATCACTATCGCTTCTTTCCACCCCAGGGCTTCGGTGTTTCTATGCTCGACGATGAAGCACATACGGTAAAAAATGGTTATACAACGCTGATTGGACCGGATAAAACGCACTCTCAGGGAGCTGCACCGGGATATGCTATGTACTATATCTGGATGATTCCCCATCTTCCCGACGATCGTTGGCTTCCAACCACCAGATATTTTCGAAAAGAACATGAATGGCTGCTGGAACCTGAGGTGAAAATCTGGCCGGAACGCAAGGCCGGGGGTGTGAAATGAAAAGCGTTCGGTTGACGATGGGTAGGCTTTAGTCAAATTTCCTGATAATCAATATGGCAGTTTTGACGGGGAAGAGAACAGGTCTGTTCATGGGGATTCGGTATCTTTGGCCGAGCCTGTGTCGTTGGCCTTGGTGAAGCGCTGAAGAAGCCGAGCCAGTTTTCCAGCTGAATGATCCCTTACATCATATCAGGATCATAATCAGAGGAAGCGTTATCAGGCTGGCCAGAACGGTGAACAGAACTGCGGAGACGATAAATTGCGGGTCGATATCATGTTCCTTGGCGATTATCGTCGCCACCACAGCAGTCGGCATGCCAAATTGCAGAACCCCCGAGGCATAGTCGATCTCGCCAAAGCCGAACGGAATGGCAATCAAGCCGGCCACAAGCGGTGCGAGCAGCAATCGAAAACCGGATACTGTCAACAGATCAACCGAAAAGCGTAGATGCTTCTGTTCGAGCAGCTGCAACCCCAGAGACAGAAGCATGATTGGAATCATCGCCTGGGCAAGCAGTCCTATCATCCTTGACATCATGGTCGGCAAAACGAGGTCATTGCCTGATGCCAGCAGGCCCACTGCCATTGCCCAGAGCGCCGGTGTTTTCAATAAGCCTTGCATAACTCCTCCACCACCCCCATGCGCCCATCCAGCGATGCCGACGCTGCCGATGAAAATAATTGCCGACATGATCACATAGAAAAAAGTAGCCGAGGCGGTGGCCGTCTCACCCAACCTGAAGATAATGACCGCAATTCCATAATTTCCGACGTTGCCCGCTATGGCCACAATCACAAATGCCGCGATCATCTCCCGCGACCGGCCGAGCAATCGTGCGTATCCCCCGGCAACCAGCCCAATCACAAGCTGGGAGAGGACGACGAAGCAGACTATCTTAAGAGCGTGGTGCAGGGGAATCTCGGCACTGCTCAGCGCTTCAAAAATAAAACACGGGACCAAGACGTAATAAGCGGTTTTGGTGAGGGTGCGCGCTTGAAGCTGCAGGCGATTACCGAGGAGATAACTGATCACCACGATGCCGAAGACCGGCATCATCACGTTGAGGAAAATGGTGAC
>CAJQNS010000015.1 GCA_905479735.1 uncultured Desulfofustis sp. | reverse complement strand
AGATGGTAATGCCTGGCGACAATGTGTCGGTTGAGGCAGAGCTGATCACGCCGATTGCGATGGACGTTGGTTTGCGTTTTGCGATTCGTGAAGGTGGCCGTACGGTAGGCGCCGGCGTTATCAGTGAAATTTCAGGCTAAGGTGCATAGATGATACCGACAGAAAAAATTCGCATTCGCCTCAAGGCGTATGATCACAAATTGCTGGATCAATCCACCCACGAAATCGTGGATACGGCGCGCCGGACCGGATCATCAGTAGCCGGGCCAATACCGCTGCCGACATCGGTCAAGAAGTTCTGTGTCCTTCGGTCACCTCATGTCGACAAAAAGTCGCGAGAGCAGTTCGAAATGAGGACTCATCGGAGGCTGCTTGATATTCTCGAACCGACCCAGCAGACCATTGATCTGCTGATGAAGCTCGAACTCTCCGCCGGAGTGAATGTTGAGATCAAGTTGCCGTAGTCAGCAGATAAGACAGATTAATTGAAGCATCGGGTACGATTATGCCAAAGAATATAGGTGTATTGGGTAAGAAAGTTGGGATGACCCGCGTTTACGACGAACTGGGATTCGCTATTCCGGTGACCGTTGTTGAGGCTGGTCCCTGCACGGTCCTCCAGGTGAAGACCGTTGAGGGCGAAGGCTACAATGCCATCCAGCTTGGGTTTGATGCCAAGAAGGCGAGCAGGATAAACAAGCCCCAGGCAGGCCATTTCAAAAAAGCAGGTGCCGATGGCTTCTACCATGTTCGTGAGTTCCGTGTCGACAATCCGGAAGAGTTCGAGGTTGGACAGGAACTGCCGCTGGACACCGTTTTCAAGATCGGTGAGCTGGTTCATGTTCAGGGTAGGAGCAAGGGCCGTGGCTTCCAGGGTGTCATGCGGCGCCACGGATTTAAAGGCGGCGGTGCCGCCCACGGTTCCGGTTTTCACCGGGCACCAGGTTCTATTGGCTGCAGTGCCTGGCCGAGCAGGGTAATTAAGGGCAAGAAAATGCCGGGACGTATGGGCAACGACACAGTCCTGAAAAAGAACATCAAGGTGATCGATATCAGGCCCGATGAGAATGTCGTGCTCTTAAAAGGTCCCGTTCCCGGGGCCAAGAACGGTTTGCTGAAAATATTTACTAAATAAGTGTCAGCTCAAGCCGCTCCAAGGAGAAACAAATGTCAACGGTAGAAGTAAAAAATATCAAGAACGAGAACGTCGGAGAGATTGATCTCAACGACCTGATTTTTAATCGCGAGGTTAAAAACTACGTGCTTCACGAGGTGGTCCGTCAGCAGCGGGCTGCCCGTCGTAACGGTACCGCCAGCACAAAAACCCGTAAAGAGGTGAGGGGGTCTGGAGCCAAGCCCTGGCGTCAGAAGGGAACAGGCCGGGCTCGTGCGGGAACCAGGAAGTCGCCGATCTGGCGCGGCGGCGGCACCACGTTTGGCCCTAAGCCACGCGATTACAGCTTCAAGCTCAACCGTAAAGTGAAGCAGCAGGCGGTAGCGATGGCCCTGTCGGCACGTTACCAGGAGGGCAATCTTGTTGTTCTCGACGATTTCACTTTGGAGGCGGTCAAAACCAAGGAGTTCGTCTCTATTATGGAAGTTCTCGAGTTGAACAACGCACTCATCGTGGTCGATTCAGAAAACGAAGAACTCAGCAAATCCTCGCGCAATGTCCCGGGCTACAGAGTCATGAAGACAGATGGAGTGAATGTCTACGACATCCTTCTGCATGAGAAACTTGTACTCCTGCAACCTGCCATCGAGAGGTTGGAAGAGAGGTTTACGGCATGAAAAATATCCACACTATCCTACAGGGACCTTGTCTTACAGAGAAGGCGAGCTTGCACCAGGAACTGATCAACCAGGTGGTGTTCAAGGTTCACCCCGAGGCAAACAAGATCGAGATCAAGGATGCTGTTGAAAAGATGTTCAATGTCAAGGTCGGTAATGTCCGAACAGCTTCCATGCGCGGTAAGCAGAAAAGAGTTGGACGTTATATCGGTTACACAAAGGGCTGGAAAAAAGCCTACGTGACACTGAGTGAAGGTGAAATCAGTTTTGTCGACGAATTGTAGCAAGGCAACCGTAACGAGTAACCGTAGAAACTAACAACCAACGCAAATATGATGGAGCGATTGGGAAATCATGGCCATAAAAACGTATAAACCAACATCACCCGGTAAAAGACATCATGTGTCAACGACGAATCCGGACTTGTCGACCAACGGGCCTGAAAAAAGCCTGGTAACGAGTCTTTCCAAAAGCGGAGGCCGTAACAATTACGGTCGGATTACCTCCCGCCACCGCGGGGGAGGACACAAGCGGAAATACCGGATTATCGATTTCAAGCGCAATAAGACAGACATCACCGCCAAGGTAGTGTCGATCGAGTACGACCCGAACCGGTCTGCCAATATTGCCCTGCTCAGCTATATCGACGGTGAGAAGAACTATATTCTGGCCCCGGACGGAATAGCCGTCGGTGATCAGGTCGTTGCTGGCGAGAATGTCGATATTCAGCCCGGCAACTGCCTGCCCATGGCAAATATTCCGCTGGGTACCGTTATCCACAACATTGAAATGAAGATCGGCAAAGGCGGTCAGCTGGTGCGCAGTGCCGGAGCTTCGGCTCAGCTGATGGCCAAGGAAGGCACCTACGTGCTGGTCAGGCTGCCGTCTGGTGAAGTGAGGAAGTTCCACCACCTGTGTCGGGCCTGTGTCGGTCAAGTCGGCAACCGTGAACATGAAAGCGCCAAACTGGGCAAAGCGGGTCGGACCCGCTGGCTCGGCAAGCGACCCAGTGTTCGCGGTGTGGCAATGAACCCGGTAGATCATCCTATGGGCGGCGGTGAAGGAAAGAGTTCTGGTGGACGTCACCCGTGTACACCGTGGGGTAAGCCGACCAAAGGTTACAAGACGAGAAGGAATAAAGCGTCTGACAAGATGATAGTCAAGCGTAGATCATAACAAGGAGTGAATAATGTCTCGTTCAGTAAAAAAAGGCCCGTTCGTCGATGATCATTTGGTGAAGAAAGTTGATCAGGCGATCGAATCCGGGTCCCGGAAAGTTATCAAGACCTGGTCTCGGCGTTCCGATGTGACACCCGAAATGGTCGGTTTAACTTTTGCCGTTCACAACGGAAGGAAATTTATACCGGTTTTCGTCACCGAGAACATGGTGGGCCATAAGCTTGGTGAGTTTTCACCGACCAGGACCTTTTACGGTCACGCTTCGGATCGGAACAAATAGGACCTAGATTTTCAAGGTATTTGGAGCAGAAAAAATGGAAACGAAAGCCGTAGGAAAATATATCCGAATTTCTCCGCAGAAGGCCAGGCTGGTTGCCGACACGGTTCGCGGTATGAACGCTGACCAGGCGATAACCACGCTGAAGTTCATGCCCAAAAAGGGAGCCAAAATTCTGCGCAAGGTTATCGAATCAGCGGTTGCTAATGCGACGCAGGATGATCAGGTGGATGTGGACAATCTCTTCATCAAGAAGGTTACCGTTGATGGCGGACCGTCGCTTAAAAGGATCCGACCCCGGGCTATGGGCCGGGCCACTAAGATCATTAAGCGCACCAGCCATATAACCGTGGTCTTGGATGAAGGTTAGTCGTCGTTGAAACAAGCTGTATAAGTGAACTAAAACCACAAAGTACTCAGTTGGAGGATTATTTTGGGCCAGAAGGTTAATCCAATAGGACTCAGATTGAACATCACCCGCACCTGGGATTCAATCTGGTATGCCGATAAAGACTATTCTTCCTATCTCATTGAAGATCAGAAGATCCGTAAGTATTTGAAAAAACGTCTTTATCATGCCGGTCTTTCAAAAACCAAAATCGAACGTACCGGCGAAAAAATCAAGGTGAAGCTGTTCACCGCCCGGCCGGGTATCGTTATCGGTAAGAAAGGCGCTGAGATTGAGATTCTCAAGAAAGACCTCGAACAGTTTGTTGACCGTCCGGTTACCCTGGACATCCAGGAAGTTCGGAGGCCAGAGGCTGATGCCCAGCTGGTGGCTGAATCGATAGCCTCTCAACTCGAACGCAGAGTGGCATTCAGGCGGGCAATGAAAAAGGCGGTCAATTCGGCCCTGAGGTTCGGAGTGAAGGGGATCAAGATTTCCTGTGCCGGACGACTTGGCGGTGCTGAGATGTCTAGAAGCGAGTGGGTTCGTGAAGGCAGGGTCCCGTTGCATACGCTGCGTGCTGATGTTGATTACGCGCTGGCCGAAGCCAACACCACCTATGGAATTATCGGTGTCAAGGTGTGGATCTTCCACGGTGAGGTTCTCGACGAACAGGAAGGCGAAAGCTGAGACGCCATAAAGGTTGATCTCAGCTCAGATAATTTTCGGAGTAAGACATGTTAAGTCCCAGAAAGGTAAGGCATAGAAAAGTATTCAAAGGGAAATTGCGCGGCACCGCTCAGCGCGGGTCATCCATTTCCTTCGGTGAGTATGCCCTCAAAGCGACCAGCAGCGGTAAAATGACTGCCCAGCAGATCGAAGCTGCCCGTGTAGCCATCAACCGGAAGATCAAACGTGGCGGCAAGGTTTGGATCAGGGTATTCCCTGACAAGCCGGTAACCAAGAAACCGGCGGAAACCAGGATGGGTAAGGGTAAAGGAAGCCCTGAATTCTGGGTTGCTCCGATCAAGCCCGGCAGAATTCTCTACGAACTCGCCGGCGTTGATGAAGAACTGGCGGTGCGGGCTCTGACGCTGGCAGGCAACAAGCTTCCTTTCAGCACCAAGGTCATTTCCAAGAGGAGCACGTTATGAAAGCCGAAGAGATCAGAAATATGAGCGCTGAGGATCTGGCCAAAAAGGAAGCAGAACTGCGTGAGGAACTCGGAAATCTTACCTTTCAGCACAAACTGCGGCCTTTGGAGGATACTTCACGGTTGAAAAAAGTTAAGAAGGATATCGCGCGGATTAGAACCGTCGTCAACGAGATAACGCTCGGTGAGAGCGCTTGATCTTACGATAAATGCATCACAGCATAGTGAACGTAATGACTGAAAATAGAAAAATACGAAAAACCAGGACTGGCTCTGTTGTCAGCAATGCCATGGAAAAGACGGTAGTCGTCCGTGTCGAGAGAAAATTTCGCCATAAACTGTATGGCAAATATGTCACTACCAGCGTCAAGTATCTCGCCGATGACCCGCAGAACAGCTGTAATGTCGGTGATGTGGTTCTGATCGAGGAGTGTCGGCCTTTGAGCAAGAGAAAGCGGTGGCGCGTCAAATCCGTGCTTGAGCAGGCAGTATAGCACATTGCCGTCCAATCGATTGACAGCCTGTAAGGGCGGTTAGAGAGTCAGGTGAGAATATGATACAGACAGAAACAATGCTGAATGTGGCCGACAATTCAGGTGCACGAAAAGTACTGTGCATCAGAGTGCTCGGCGGCACGAGAAAAAGATATGCCGGTATTGGCGATGTAATCGTGGTTACGGTGAAAGAGGCTATTCCCCATGCCAAGGTTAAGAAAGGGGAAATTATGACGGCCGTTATCGTCCGGACCAAGAAAGAAATGAAGCGCATGGATGACACCTGGGTGAAATTCGATGAAAATGCTGCTGTTATTCTTTCGCCCGCAGGTGAACCCATCGGTACCCGTATTTTTGGACCGGTTGCTCGGGAACTCAGGAACCAGGGATTTATGAAAATCATCTCGCTGGCTCCAGAAGTGCTGTAGAGCCAAGATCAAGAGATTAGAGTCAATTATAGGTAGAGTCATGGCAAAAGGCAGAAATTACCTCAAGGCGGATGATCAGGTCGAAGTAATCGCCGGAAAGGACAAGGGAAGGGTAGGAAAGATTCTGAACGTATTTCCCGCCGACAGTAAGGCAACAGTGGAACGGATCAATATGATCAAACGGCATACCAAGCCTAGTGATCCGAGTCAGCAGGGTCAGATCGTAGAACGTGAGGCACCGATTCATGTCTCCAATCTCCAGATCATCTGTCCCGAATGTGCACAGACCGGCAGAGTCGGCAGAAAAGTGCTCGAAGACGGAACAAAGGTTCGCTTCTGCAAGAAGTGCGGCGAATCCATTGAAAGTAAATAACAGATAACAGCGACGATTGACTTCAGGAGTTATACATGGGTGCGCTTAAAGAATTTTATTACAACGATTGTGTGCCGGCACTAAAAGAAGAGTTCGGCTATACAAATATCATGCAGGTTCCTAAGCTCGAAAAAATCGTACTCAATATGGGGCTTGGCGAGGCCGTGCAGAATCCGAAAATAGTCGAAGGAGCTGCTCAGGAACTGACCCGGATCGCCGGGCAGAAGGCGGTGGTTACCAACGCCAAGAAATCGATAGCCGGTTTCAAGCTCAGAGAAGGTATGCCGATCGGCTGCAGGGTGACGCTGAGGGGTGAGAAAATGTACGATTTCTTCAGCAAACTGGTCAACGTCGCCCTTCCTCGGGTTCGCGACTTTCGGGGTGTTTCACCCAAAGCGTTCGATGGCCGCGGAAACTTTTCCCTCGGAGTCAAGGAGCAGATCATTTTCCCCGAAATTGACTACGATAAAATTGACAAGATTAAAGGGTTGAACATTTCCATAGTCACCTCGGCGCCGTCTAATGCCGAGGGCCAGTCACTGCTCAAACTGATGGGAATGCCGTTTAGGCAATAAGCAATCAAAGCGCATATTCAGTACTTATTTGGAGGTTGGTTTGGCTAAGAAATCAATTATAGCTAGAGCGCAGCGCGAACCCAAATTCAAGGTTCGTAAATATAACCGTTGTCCGCTCTGCGGGCGTTCACGGGCCTATATCAGGAAATTCGGCGTCTGCCGGATCTGTTTCAGGACCTTGGCCTCGAAAGGTGAAATCACCGGTGTAACCAAGTCAAGTTGGTAGCCTTTAGGCCAAGTCAATGACGAGAATCACATAAGGAGTGTTCGCTATGGCAATGAGCGATCCCCTGGCAGACATGCTGACCAGGATAAGAAATGCAACAATGGTGAAATTCGAATCGGTGGAGATTCCGAAATCGAAAATCAAAGTGAATGTGGCAAAAGTCCTCCAGGATGAAGGCTATATCGAAGGCTGGAAAGTTACCGACGAAGGACCCCAGGGTACATTGATCATCAACCTGAAATACGGACCAGATGGCGAGTCGGTGATCACCGGCCTGCAAAGGGTCAGTAAGCCGGGACTGAGGCAATATGCCCGGGCAGGTTCCATTCCGACGGTTTTAAACGGACTCGGTGTTTCTATTATTTCAACATCCAAAGGACTGGTCACGGACCGGGCCGCTCGGAAATCGAATACCGGCGGCGAGATTCTGTGTAAAGTCTGGTAGTGAACACCGATTAACGGAGGAAAACATGTCCCGAATTGGAAAAATGCCCATAGAGATCCCAGCGGGTGTCAAGATTGAAATAAGCGGCCAGGATATTTCCGTAACTGGGAAGAAAGGTAGCTTGAGCCGAACTGTGCGCCCAGAAATCGGGCTGAAGGTCGAAGACAACCAGATACTGGTCAGCGGTGGCGAGAATGATAAAAAAGTAAACGCCTTCAGAGGGCTGACTAGATCGCTGATCGCCAACATGGTAATTGGCGTCAGCGAGGGTTTTAAAAAAGTTCTGGTGATTGAAGGGGTTGGCTACCGAGCCAGCGCCTCCGGCAAAAAGCTGACCTTGAATGTCGGCTATTCGAACCCGGTGGAATTTAATCTTCCCGAGAACGTTTCCGGCAATGTTGACAACAACACCACGATTGTTCTGGAATCGATCGATAAAGAAGCACTCGGTTTGACTGCCGCGCAGATTCGTGCCATCCGAAAACCCGAGCCCTACAAAGGCAAGGGAATCCGGTACGAAGGCGAGTATATCCAACGCAAGGCTGGTAAGACCGGTGCGGCTGCAGCAGTGTAATGACAGTAATTTGAGATATATAACTTGTTGAGATAAGACGATGGCAAAAACAAATCCCAGCGCCGTGGCCCGACACAAACGGGTTAAACGGATTCGCAAAAAAGTTATTGGCACGAGTGAGCGGCCACGTTTACGCGTATTCAAGAGCAGCAAGCATATTTATGCACAGTTGATCGACGATTCGGCAGGAACGACGCTGGCTGCTACATCCACTCTCGAAAAAGGTTTTGAGGGCGGAGATGAAAAAGGAAAGACAGCTGCTGCTAAAAAAGTCGGCATGGTCATCGCCGAAAAAGCAAAGGCCGCTGGTGTATCCAGTGTGGTTTTCGATCGGGGCGGTTGCCTCTATCACGGTCGCGTCAAGGCTCTTTCAGAAGGAGCTCGCGAAGGTGGATTGGATTTTTAACTCGTATTAATGGGGGTGTCCCTTGTCTGAATTTACACGTTCG
>CAJQNS010000014.1 GCA_905479735.1 uncultured Desulfofustis sp. | reverse complement strand
CCTACCTGAGTGTTCATACTCAAAGCGGTGATTTGAACTGCTCCGCACAAACATTTTCCTTTGTTTTCGGTCTTTTCAACCATAACCCACCCCCGTTTTTCCTGAAATCAGACAGACGGCCGGTAAAAAATCGTTAAGCAGTCGAACCGGCCAATGATACCACTACATTAATCATTCCAATTGCCAGCGGCAGGGAAAGTAGTCCTCCTGATGCAGCCATCTTGATTTTTGGTCTAGATGTGAGCACCTCGGTGGAGGCGCGAGAACAAATCTGCCGCATTCGCAGCAACCCACCCTATAGCTATCATTTCGATAGTTTTTTATCTCAGCCTGGAGTCGGACAGATTCTTCAGTGAGCATGGTGACCCGCTCACCTCCACGATCTTAGCAGCAGAAATAACCCAAGACATCAGATAGGAATCTGAGTTAAGATGCTTTGAAGACTGTACTTTTTCCGCTACATCGAGTCAATACATCCTGTCAATAGCTATGAACATAATAACTGACCCTGTGTTTTATCTGGTTGCTGTGCCCGTAGTCCTGCTCTTCGGGATGGGAAAAGGTGGACTTGGCCCGGGCATCGTCACGCTGGCCGTTCCAGTGCTGTCCTTTGTGATACATCCGCTGCAGGCTGCAGCAATTCTGTTACCTATTCTCTGTGTCACAGATCTGTTCGCGGTCTACAATTTTCGGAGAAGCTATGACATCCATCATCTGAAGATTCTGCTGCCGGCGGGGCTGGTTGGTATCTGTCTGGCGGCTGTTCTGATGGGACAACTTGATCGGGACATGATACGACTTCTTGTGGGCCTGATGGCAATAATATTCTGCATCGATCACTGGCTGCGGCCTGACATTTCGAACACGCGGATGGCACGAAGGTGGGGAGGTTATTTGTGGGGAACGGTTGCCGGTTTTACCAGCACCCAGATTCATGCGGGTGCTGCACCCGTCTCGATCTATCTGCTTCCCCAGAAGCTTGACAAGGTGGTGCTGATGGGCACAATGGCTGTTTTCTTTGCGGTTATAAACTACGTAAAACTGATTCCCTATTCTTTTATGGGAGCCTTGAATGAGGAAAACCTGATGACATCAGTAATACTCATGCCCCTGGCTCCGATCGGCGTAAAAATCGGTAGACTTCTGCTCGACAAAGTCAACCACAAGCTCCTTTACAGGTATCTCTATATTGCTCTATTTCTATCTGGGATCAAACTCTGCTATGATGGGCTGCCTTAGGACTCCTTAATAAGTGAGGGCTTGTTATAGAGAGGTGGCATCTTTCTTCTCACTGATTTAGTCCGACTTTTTTGAAATTGTTTTTTAGTTCGGAGAATTGTTCGATGAAAAAAAGGCATATAACCATTCTATCTGTCGGCCATATGGCAACAGATATAAATCAGGGCGCACTCCCCGCCATGCTTCCCTTCTTTATAGCGGCATACGATCTTTCTTACACGGCTGCGGCGTCAATAGTTTTTGCCGTGAACATGTCGTCGAGCGTTATTCAGCCCTTATTTGGTATTGCCGCAGACCGCTATACAAAACCCTGGCTATTACCCGGAGGTTTGATGTTTGCCGGTCTTGGCCTGGGCTTAACCGGGCTGGTTGATGGGTATCAGTGGATCATGGTCCTGGGGATCATGAGTGGGATAGGTATTGCCGCTTATCACCCAGAGGCTGCGAGACTTGTCAACTTTGCCGCCGGGGACCGTAAAAGTACAGCGATGAGCTTGTTCGGTGTTGGGGGTACCATCGGTTTTACCATCGGTCCGCTCATCGTCTCAACAGCAATGCTGCAATGGGGGCTTGCGGGGTCACTTGTGCTTATCATACCCGTGACCATCATGTCCGTGGTCATCATATCCCACTTTCCGCTATTTGAAGATCTTGAGAAAATCAACAATGATAACAAAAATATATCTACCAAAAAAACGATTAAAGAGAACTGGAATGCTTTTGCCCGGATAGCCATCATTGTGAGCGGCCGTTCCGTGGTCTTTTTCGGGTTGAATATATTTATTCCGATCTACTGGATAAACGTGCTCGGTCAGTCAAAAATGACCGGTGCAATAGCTCTCTCGATCTTTGCCGGCTCGGGGATCATTGGCAACATATTTGGAGGCAATCTTGCTGATCGCATCGGACAGAAAAAAGTAACCCTTCTGGGCTTCTTGAGTTTATCTGTTCTGCTGCCGCTGTTAATCGCTGTGGAAAGTGTGCTCCCGGCCACTCTTTTGCTGATACCATCAGGGTTCATGCTTTTTACCACTTACAGTCCAACCATAGTCCTGGGACAGAAATATTTGCCGGGGCGTGTTGGCCTATCCTCTGGGGTCACACTTGGACTTGCCGTAGCAATTGGCGGGGGCGCTGCGCCATTTATCGGCAAGCTGGCTGATATCTATGGTGTCTGGATGGCGCTTGCCTCTGTTGCATTCCTGCCCATATTCTTGTTTCTGCTGTCGTTAACTCTGCCTGAGCCTCCGACTGAAATGGATAATGCCGCAGGTACACCAAAAGATTAGTTGCTTTTCAGCGCTCGGTGCTGGACCGATGTACAAGATCGATCTACAGGTGGAATATAATTCTGCTGAAATTTAGTGTAGAGGTAACCCCGATTAAATCAGAAGATACTTCAAGACACTAGTGTTTAAGGTTTTAATCGAATAACTCTAATTGTTTATGGGCAAGACCAGGGGGCGTTTTTCTCAAACCTCCTTTTCAGCTTCTGGAGCCCTGATCATCAACACCGGGATTTTTGAAGATCCAAGTATTTTATCTGCAACACTACCTCGCACCCATCGCGAAACTCCAGAGTGACCGTGGGTTGCTATGATGATCAGATCAACATCATTGTCAACACAATAGTCAACGAGGCCCTCGGCTACCCTGCCAACAATTGCTTTGATCTCGCAGGTCAGTCCAGGTTCATCAAGTCTGTCGACCACACTACGCAGGTAATCTTCAGCCTCCTTTTTGCGCTCGGATTCTCGAGCTGCGGCAAGATTGGGATCGATGGGGGAATCGGAAACAGAGTAGACTCTTTCGGGCTCGACGACGCGCAGTAAAACCAGTTCTCGAACCGGGCAGCCTCCTGCGATTGCCTCAACATGCGGCAGGACGCACTCAGCAAGCGCTGATCCATCGAGGGGAACCATGATCTTCTTATACATCTCCACCACCTCCTTTCTGCAGAATTATCGTCAGAGATACCTAATGGACCTGTTTCGTCTAGAAATCGGAGTCGATAGCTTCTATTAAAAAATATGACGGATCCAGACGCTCACAATGCCACAAGGTGGCCTTTGGGGGCAGACGGGTCGGAATCCAGGAATAGGATCTGCGCACGACAGGTTGAGAAAAGATTTTTTACGTCAGCAGGGCATCTTTTTTAAGGGAGATAGTAGATGATGTGGGTTAGTCTCGTCGTCTGACCTCTGACAGAATCATCTATATGAACGTATGAAAAATACCGATCGAGCCACTTTGCGCCCTGCCATTCATTATGGCTGGGTGATTCTTGTAACAGGCCTGGGGGTAATGTTCGCCTGCCTTGGGCTTGGCCGTTTTGCTCTGGGCATGCTCCTGCCGGAAATGGGTGAGGCTCTGAGTTTGAGTTACGGGCAGATGGGCTTGATCAGTACCGCCAATTTTGTTGGCTATATGGTCTCGGTGATCTTTGCCGGCCGGATATCCAATAGTTTCGGTCCGCGGATGACAATCAGTGCGGGGCTTGCTGTGGTAAGTATCTCCATGTGCCTGATCTGGTTTGCCAATAGCTTACCGGTAATCCTGCCACTTTATTTTTTCACAGGCGTCGGCAGCGGTCTGGCGAACATTCCGATGATGGGTCTCGTTGCCGGCTGGTTTGCAGAGCATTGGCGAGGACGTGCTGCCGGTTTTATGCTGGCAGGCAACGGTTTGGGAATCGTCTTCAGCGGACTTCTGGTTCCGCTCCTGATTACCAGATTGGCAGGTCAGGGCTGGCGCTTTGCCTGGCTCATTTTAGGGGGAGCGGTGTTGGGTGTGGCTGCACTGGCTGCTGTTACGCTCCGGAGCAGTCCTGCCCAGGTTAAGCAGCAGCCAATGGGAGCGGAGCAGACGAAAAATAATCAACCTGTAACTGATCATGGCAGCTCACGTACTTCAGCTTTGAATAAGGCCGATATTTCTAAACTGGTCCAGTTGGGGCTCGTCTATTCGTTGTTCGGGGCCACCTATTCAGTTTATGCGACCTTCATCGTCACTTCACTGGTTAACGAACGTGGATTCAGCAATCATAATGCGGGACTGTTCTGGTCAATAGTGGGAATCATCAGCCTGATCTCGGGCCCGTATGCTGGATATATATCTGATCGTCTTGGACGATATCCTGCCCTGGCAATCATCTATGCCCAGTTCAGCGTCGCCCATCTACTTGCCTTGACAGGATTACCGACCATCTGCCTGTACCTGTCGATAGCTGCCTTTGGTCTGTCGCTGTGGGGGATTCCAAGCGTAATTGCGGCAACGGTCGCCGACCTGGTCGGCCCCTTGAGGGCATCATCGGCGTTTGGTTTTGTAACGATATTTTTTGGTGCCGGACAAGTAGTGGGACCGGCATTGGCAGGATTTTTAGCTGAAGCCACCGGGTTGTTCGATACCGCATTTGTAATCTGTGCGGTTCTGACAACCACTGCAGCCATAGCTTCGGTCAGACTGAACAAGAAGAATAGAAAAGTGAAGCCATGACTTTCTGGCACTGACCGCCTGGTTAACCTTTATTCATCTTATTCATTTCCTGGCGCAGCCTGGCTTCGATGTCGCTGTGTAGATCCTCTCTCTTTTTCTTCAGTCCGGCCTGAATTGCTTCGACCTTTTTATCCATGTCTTTTTTCTTGGCCATGAATTCTTCAAGATCCTTGGAAAGACTGTCACCCTTGTCCTGCTCTTTGGGCAGTTTTTCGATTTCAAGGTGATCGCCAATTCCAACTAATATCGAGAATGGGTCTTCTGAGATCGTAACGATCGAGAGCTTCTCCAGTTTTCTGCAGACGGCTAGCCCCGCTTCGACCGAGACCTCGAGACTCTTGCAGATATCTTCGATGGTGGGCGGCGAATTTTTCTGATAGTGGAGAAGCCTTACGGCAGCCACGAAGGTATGGGCTTCTGTATAGGGATCCATGGTTAACCTCTTGCTTTTGGATTTTCTCTAAGCGTGCCTGGAACTGCATCGTTTTTAACTCCTCAGGCGTCGCTAAAATGTATAACCTTAGGCGAGCAAGCGCAATTAATTAACAATCATATCCCGCACCATTTATTTTATTGTCGGAATCGCCTAAAATCTATTCTGACTTTTGAAGTGAGCCTGGTTCTTTCCTTCAATTGCCAGCGGGATCGGGAGCGCTTCAAATTGACAGAGAGAATAGGGAAGCGGTATTCTAGAGCTGTTTGGCAGACGATTAATAATAGATAGAGGTTGACCGTGGCACAATTCGCCAATGTGATGGAAGTATTGAGCCTGCTCGATAAGAGCAATTGCCGGAAGTGCGGCGAGAAAACCTGTATGGTTTTTGCTGCCTCAGTCTTTTCCGGAAAACGACAGCTGCACGAATGTCCCACAGTCTCAAAAGAGGACATTGCCAAATATGGTGTTCAGCCTAAAAAGAGAAACAAGATCGAAGAGGAAAACGAGAAAGTACTGAGTTTACTAAAAGACCGTCTCGCCTCTATTGATTTTGAGGAGCGTGCTGAAACGATTGGCGCCACCTCTCATAACGGCAGGATCACCCTGAAAATCATGGGCAAGGATTTTTCGGTGGACAAAGAGGGTAATGCCTACACCGATATTCATGTCAATCCCTGGGTACTCATTGCGGCGCTCAACTATATTATTTTTTCAAAAGCCAAGCCGTTATCATCCAACTGGGTACCTCTCAGGGAACTGCCCAGTGGTAAGGACTGGTATCGGTTGTTTGGCCAGTCATGTGAGAAGGTTCTGAAAAAGACGGCCGACACCTATTCAGATCTTTTTTCCGATCTGGTCAGGATGTTCAGCGGCACCCAGGTTGAGGATCAGTTTAAATCAGATGTCGCAGTGATTCTGTCGCCCCTGCCTCTGGTGCCAATGCTCATCTGCTACTGGAAGCCGGAGGAGGGGATGGAGTCCGCCCTGGGACTTTTTTTTGACGATACCGGTGAGGCCAATCTGGGAATTGAAGGACTGTATTCGCTGGGGGTAGGCTTCGCATCCATGATTGAGAAGCTGGCCAGGCAGCATGGTCATAGCGTTTAAAACCGGTATGGAGCGACTCGATAATCTTCTCATAGTGGCCGGGGCCGGTAGAAATGTCGGAAAGACCGAATTCGTCTGCCGGCTGATAGAAAAACATTCCAGCCAGAGCGACATCTACGGCTTGAAAGTATCTGCGATTCATCCGGATGAGGCTATCTACCACGGGGATCACTCAAAGCAGCGATTTACCACAAATCTGTTTGAGGAGACCCGCTACGACCTCGATAAAGATACTTCTCGCATGTTGCGTGCCGGGGCCAAGAAAGTCTACTACCTGCAGGGAGATGATGAACAGATCCGGTTCGGTTTCCAAGAGTTTCATAGTATGATTCCAGCATCTGCTCCCATAGTCTGCGAGTCCAGCAGCCTGTGGAAGTATGTGCAACCCGGTCTGTTGATACTGGTAAAAGCGGCCACTGTCGAATTCAAGCCACGGGCCCTGGAGATTGGTGAGCAGGCTTCTCTGATCATAGACTCCGACGGCCTGTCCGGATTTCCAGAGATCGACGCTATTTCGTTGTCGAAGGTAGATGGCTGGTCTCTTGGGTCGGCGGCCACCCCAGGGTATTATACATAGCGACATAAGTTCAAGGCGGCGCGGGCCCATCCACGCAAGGAACGAGCAGCCGGCAGAGCAGCCTTGCAGCGCTTTGAGCAGGCAACGCAGCGAGTGACGCAGCCTGGTAAGATTTATAGGACTTATGTCGCTATGTATAATTTGTGATTCCCTTTGTCTAAAGAAGCAAAGACCATTTTAGAGAACATCTTCAAGCTGTTTATCAAATGTATGGGTGCCGAACGAATAACCATTTCACTCCTTATTCTGCGAAAATTAGTGTAATAATACAGGCTGCTTTGAAAAATTGACATTTTCGTTCATAATCAAGGCGCGAATGTAAATTTTGCCGCAGGCATATCGCGGGGTTTGGGCGGAAAAGCGATTTTTCAAGGTAGCCTACAGCTAGTCAGCAGGAGGACAGGATCAGGGTAATCGGTTGGCCTGCTGAACGATACCAAGAGACATCGGGAAAAGGGAGTGAGCCCTGCCGCAGAACAATCGGCAGTGTGCTGCACCCATAAGATCAATCCCTACAACCACGATCGGAAGAGCCATGATATCTGTAATTGAAGCCCAGCGAATTCTGCATGAGAACGTTCCGGCACCTCAGCAGATCAGTGTTTCGATAGACGAAGCCTTTGGCCTGTATCTCTTTGAAGATATTAAAGCGCCCGATTCCTCACCTCGATATACCAATTCGGCCATGGACGGCTATGCGGTCAGATGGGCAGACTGTGCCGAAGCAAGTGCTGACAGTCCGGTGCAACTGGAAATTATCGGTGAAAGCCAGGCAGGCATCCCCTTTGCGGGAGAGGTTTTAAAAAACAGTGCGGTGAGAATCAGTACCGGAGCAATGTTGCCGGATGGAGCCGATACGATAATTCGTGTGGAAGACACTGAAGATCTGGAAGGATATGTCAATATCCTCGCAGTAAAAAAACAAGGCCAGGACGTCAGGCACAAGGGTGAAGAGTTTGCCGAGGGGCAGCTTCTCTTTCTAAAAGGAGACTGCCTGGGAGCGAGAGAGCTGGCTTTGATGGCGGCTGTTGGGCTGCACACCGTCCCCGTCTATGCTAAACCGGATGTCATCCTGCTGGTGACTGGAACGGAGTTGGTCTGTCATGATGAAGCGACCATCAAAGCGCATCAGATCAGGGATTCCAATACTATCATGCTGGCCTCCGCCATTCGGGAAAGTGGCGGGGTGCTGCGCTCGACCTCCCATGTTGAGGACAGCCTCAAACACACCATACAGGCCATAGAAGACGGTGTTGCCTCCGGTGTCAAACTCATCATCTGCTCAGGCGGTGTTTCTGTGGGACGGCATGACCATGTCCGGGAGGCAGCGGCACAGGCCGGGTTTAAGGAGTTGTTCTGGCAGATACGTCAGAAGCCAGGAAAGCCGCTCTATGTCGGTCGCAAAGGGGAGACACTGATCTTTGGTCTGCCGGGTAACCCGGTGTCCGCCTACATGTGTTTCAGAAACTTTGTCCGGCCGGTGCTGGCAGAGTTGCAGGGCACCTCCTGTTTCGATCAAACCTTGACGGCAATTGTCTCGGAACAGATGACCAATAAAGGGAAACGGACGCTGTTTATCAGAGTGAAAATTGAAAACAGACCGAACCAGCTTGCTCTTGTAAAAGAGGTTGGGCAACAGGGGTCTCATATGCTCAGCACCATTGCCCATGCCGATGGTTATGTGGTATTGCAACCGGGGGAAGTCCTGCAGCCGGGAAGCCTGAAAGAGGTCTCTTTGTTCTAAAGGCAATCGCTAGAGCCATTTGCAAAACAATCTTTTCGCCCAAACTCTGCGTTATGCTCAAAATTTTATCCTCGGAATATCAATCATATGCCTGTGGTAAAATTTCTCGCATGCCTTGATTTTGAACGAAAATCTTAGCTTTGCAAAAGGCTCGATAAATAAAACTTTGGTTACCGATGAAGGGTCACAGCATAACTGCTGTCCAGTGAGGAGCGTCCGTACGTTTCTGCCAGCCTGCGCATGTAGCTGATCTGCTCACTGTTATTTCTGGCCTGGCTTCCGTCCGGGCGAGAACAATTGTTTTCAAACCCGACTCGAATGTGCCCACCCCGAGCGGCGGCGCCTTCTGCCACCTCGAACTCGTGCTGGTCAAAGCCACAGACCATCCAGGAGCAGGGCCAGGGGTGCTGTTTCAGAGGCAGGAGATACTCGTCAAGGCTGGCAATATCGGTATCATCACGATCAAGGTACCTGCCGAACACAAAAAGCAGTAAATGCTTGGATCCAGGCAATACCCCCTGCTCGCAAAGCTTTACAAACCAGGCAACCTCGGCGGGGCTATAGAGAATATACTGGATCAGTGCACCGGCGTCGTACAATTTGCTGAAAAATCGTGAGCCACTTTCGAGGTCATCTTCGCTTCGGATAAACTCCCTCAAAGCGCAGGAAAGGCAGTGCGGGGCTAAACGCTGCAGCAGCTCGATCTGTTCGGGCTGGCTGTAGACACCGGCTGCTTCCGAGGTTACCTGCAGCAGCAGCCGATCGCCAACGGCGGCCTCGAGTTCGGAAAGGGTGCGGCGGTAATGCTCAGGGTCGAGGCTGTGCCGGCCCTTGCCGTCTCTGATATGAAAATGCATCATTGAGGCGCCGGCATTGGTGCAGGAGATCGCCGTTTCAATCAGTTCTTTGGTGGTAAGAGGTAGGTGCGGGTGATCAATTTTCGTTTTACGGGCCCCATTTGGTGCGGCGGCGATGACGATTGAACTGTCCACGGCTTCCGCCCTATCCCGCGCCGGCAACGCCGGCGGCAATGCCGATTTCCAGTGCCACACTATAATGGGTTATCCGGGGCTTTTCTCCACCACAGGCGAGGTGAGCCGCCGTGGCGGCAATCCAGGTGTGCTGCTCCATAGAACCTATTCCGGCCTCGCTGACCATCTCATCCTGATCCCACTCATCAAATTCCTCAAGGTTCCCGGCGCTCAGAACATCCAAGAAACGTTGGTCTGCTTCGGCGTTGAGAAACATGTCCCTGGTGGTTCGGGTTCCCTGAGCTATCATTTCCGCCCCTTCATGGTGCATAACGTAAAGTCTCTTCAACCATTGTTCCCGGGTCAGCGAGTCGGGGTGGTCTCCACCGCTCAGTTGCCAGGCGGCAACCGCTTTTTCACCATCGCCCCAGGCCGGGTAATATCTCGTTGGGTGGTGTGAGAGGCCCCCCGAGGCGAGAAAAAGCACCCTCATTTCCATACCTTTAACGTACTCTGCGACTGCTTCGCCGAGCAGGCGTGATCGTTTAAAGGGGACGAAGGGCTTGTTGATGCAGTTGATGAATATCGGAATCAGCGGTCTTTTATCCAGCCCGCCGAGCATCAGGTTAATGGTTTGGGAAAAAGCGTGATCCACGGTCATCTGATGAGATACGGCAGGGTCAAGATTGCTGGTGCGTAAACTGGCGGCAAGTTGTTCGGCAAGATCCCCGGGCACCTTCAGTTTCCCGGGGAAACCGCCAATGTCGTCAACAGCTTCTGCCTGCAGACCGACACAGAAGGCGGGCATAAGTCTGAGAAAGAAACCGTTGAAATGATCTGAGCCAAAGGCGATTACCAGCTCAGGATCGAATTCATCCAGGGCTCGGGCCTGCTCTTCAAAGGCTGACTGCAGGTCATCCCAGTGTTCAGGCTCTTTTTTGTAGCAGTACATCAATGGGCTGTGGGAGGCACAGATGAGTCTTGTCTTCATAGTCCTTTCTTCGAATTTGACCCTTCAGGGCCTGTATTGTCTTCGGCAACAAAAATCCTCTCGATATGGCGTCTGCAGATACGCCAGCGGCCGTCATCACAGAGTTTATATTCATCGATAAAGTCGGCAACTAGGTAAGGGGTTGCCGGGGAGACGGGAGGCTGAGCGTCGGCACCAAAGGTGAGGCAGACGCTTTGGGCGGTGACCCGACCGGTATCCTTGAGCTGAATTCTCAACCCGGACTGGATGTGGCGCGAACTACGATTTTTCCCTCCCCGTCTGTTCTCAAACAGCTGCCGGATCTCCTCTCTCCCTTTACTTGTCCGCTGACCGTGCGTGTAGAGCGCATCTTCACAGAAGAGATCGACGAGTTCATCAACCATGCTGTGGTCGAGATAATAGCAGAAATCGTTGTTCAAGTCGGTAATCTTCTGCTGGATTGACTGCAGGTCTGAAGGCTTCAGCTCAGTTTCCATTGGCCGATCTCCCTGTTCTCTACAATCACAGGATTGTATTGGGTACCGAGATTTTCGATGGTAATTTCCACCGGTCCGCCGGTAATCAGAAAGTTTGCGTGATGGATCGATTTTCTATGTTCAGAGGGTTTAAAGGCGGTACCGCAGGAAATGATATCACCAGCATTCAAGGTGTGGAATTGGCTGATGAAACTGATCAGTTCGGCAACTTTATAATTGTAGTAGCGGGTGCTGTCCTCGGCGACAATCTCCCCGGCGACCGAACAGGAGACGCCAAGATCGTCGGGGTTGCCGATCTCGTCAGCAGTAACCAGCCACGGTCCCAACACGCCGAAGTTGTCGGCCCCCTTGTACCTGCCGGCATAGGAGAGATGCTGTTCCCGCCGTTCGAGCTTGTCGGGGTCATCCTTTGAGCCATAGAGCGCGTAGTAGTGGAACATATCCTCGGATCTCATATGGTTGCCGGTGATATCGTTGAAGATCGAGTAGCCATAGACATGAGCCAGCGCGTCGGTGGCGTCCGCATCACGGGCCGTGCGGCCGATAATGACCGCCAGTTCCGGTTCCGGGTGCATGCTGCCGTAGTAGGAACGCATGGCCAGGGGCTGCCGGTGACCAGCCAGGCAGGATGAAGGCTTGATAAAAAAGGCCGGGTGATCCGGGGCGGCAATCTTCCTGGCATTGCTGGCCGAGTTGTTCATTGCAATCCCACAGATTTTCCCGGGCCTGACCACGGGAGGCAGCCAATCGACCTCGTCAACGGGGATCAATTCAGCGTTTCTCGCCCGGGTTAGAGCGTTGGCTGCCAGCTGCAACCCCTCTTCTCCGAGTTCGATGAATTCAATCATTGACAGCGGCACCCGGCGATCTGCAGGCCAGTGTGATTGCAGGTCCAGCAGGGATGTTTCGCCGACAGCGGCACCGATTCGTTGTCTGCCGCCGTGGACAAAGCTTGCCAGTTTCATTCAAGTCTCCATGGCTGAAGTATTGTCTGGAAAATAGTTTTGATTACTAACTGGGTAAAAATCGTAACCTGTCAGTTGATCAGTATAATCATTTCTGTTCACTAAAGTGAGCGGTTTTGTATTGTCTTGTTGACCTGGCTCTTTAAGGTCATTACTATAAATATTACATGTAATTTGCCCAGAAAAGAATGCGAAAGGAGCGGCCGGAAGTGAAAATCCTACTTTATTGCAAAAACACTCAGGCGCATCAACGGGCTCTTGAAATCGCCCTTGAACAGGCTAAAGCCTTTAACGCCTCAGTTGATCTGGTGAGCTGTGTTTCTGAAAAAGACAAAATGCCGCTGGAAGTATTCGAGAAAGCTGAAAGCAAGCTTCAGGAATACGTCGATCAGGTCTTTACCCCCGCCTCCGTACCCTGCAGAACCAAGGTACTGGTTTCCGCATTTACTACCGGAGAGGAACTGGTGAAGTATGCAGAAGCCAACAAAATCGATACGCTCATCATGAGTATTCAGAAACGCTCCCGGCTCGGCAAGATGTTTTTCGGGTCCAATACCCAGTTTATACTGCTGGAAGCGCCCTGCAAAGTAATCACTACTACCTGAACCGGCCCCCGGACACTCTAGTGACCGGTAATCAGTGATCAGCAGGCTCAGTACATCAGGTGAGGTAGAAAAAGAACGATCTGGGGGAAGATCATCAGGATGATGATACCGGCTATGACCGCTATCAGAAAAGGTACGATCCCCTTGAAAATCGACTCGAGGGTAATATCCTCCATGACATTTTTGGCCACCCCATATACCACATAGACATTCAAGCCCACCGGGGGGGTGATGACTCCCATCTCGGTTACCAGAACGATGATAATGCCAAACCAGATCGGATCATATCCGAGGTTGGTGACGATTGGAAAAAAGATCGGAATGGTCAGCATGATCAAACCGAGTGAATCCATGAAACAGCCACCCAGAAAATAGATCAGGATGATGATGGAGATGATCAGAAACGGCGGCAGGTTGAAGCCGCTGATCCAGGTAGCCAAATCAAATGGAATTCGGGTGACGGCCAGAAACTTGCCGAATACCATCGCCCCGGCGATCAGGAAAAGTATCATGCAGGAGGTCTGCAGCGTTTCGTGAAGTGATTTAACAAAGGCCTTCCAGCTGAGCTGCCGCCGTATGATCGATACCAGTAAAACAGCAAGTACGCCGACGGCTGCCGATTCGGTCGGAGTGAAAAATCCGGCAAACAGGCCGGCCATCACCACCACGAAAATCAATACGGTGTCGAACAAACCGGCCAGGGATTTGATTTTCTGTTTCCAGGTAAAGCTTTCGCCCTTCGGTCCTTTTTCAGGATTGATCCTGCAGGTGATGTAGATCGAGATGATAAACAGGATTGTCATCATAAAGGCGGGCAGGATTCCCGAAACAAACAAGGCGCCGATGGACTGTTCGGTGAGTATCCCGTAGACGATCAAAACGACGCTGGGCGGCATGATCATGCCCAGTCCGCCGCCTGAGGCCACTGAACCGGCTGCCAGTTCGTTGGAGTAGTTAAATCGTTTCATCTCGGGAATACCAACGGTGGCCATGGTGGCTGCAGTGGCCGGGCTGGAACCGCAGACCGCACCAAAAGCTGTACAGGCCGAAACAGTGGCCATTGCCAGGCCGCCCCTGGTGCTGCCTATAAATGTGTAAGTAGTATTGTACAGCCTTCGGCTGATGCCGCTGTTGAAGGCCAGCTGTCCCATCAGGACAAAGAGCGGGATGGTGGTTA
Source organism: uncultured Desulfofustis sp. (assembly GCA_905479735.1). Lineage (GTDB taxonomy): Bacteria > Desulfobacterota > Desulfobulbia > Desulfobulbales > Desulfocapsaceae > JABDQA01. Next base: position 67,632 of record CAJQNS010000014.1, on the reverse strand, counting down.
GTTCATAGGAGGAAAAGGTATCGAAGAAAACTCGGGGCAGAAGATTGAGGCCTGCGTTGAATGAGATAAGATAACCGAAACCGCCGACGCCGACCAGGGTCATCACATAGGCCACCGGCATTCTGGTTACAAAGATGGTCAGCATCAGAAGGATGCCGATAATGCCAACTGTCGAGGGGCTCATTTCTATTGCCGATCTCCCCTAAAGAAAAAGATGATATCCTGCAGGATATAGAGGGAGACAATGAACAGGCAGAAGGAAAGGGCGTAAACGAAACTATAGGTAGGCAGCTCCAGGTTCATCGACACCTCTCCGGAGCCCTGCATTACCCGGGCATAGAGAAACATCTGCCAGGCCAGCAGCAGGAACAGCAGATAAGAGAACAAATTGGTGATTAAGCGAATGATTTCCTGATTCTTTTTGGAGAGAAGACGGACCACTATCTCGACTCCCACATGTGAGTCTTTCCGGTGCGCGTAGGGCAGGGCAAAGCCAATGGCGAGCACGGCAAAAATGGAAACGATCTCTTCGGAACCAAAGATCGGTTTATTGATCGTGGCCCGCAATATGACATCGGCGCAGGTCATCAGCGCCATGCCCATCAGGCACACTGAGGATACACCCTTCATAAACCGCTGGGTTTTATCTAAAAAAGTCCAGAAAGGGTGCATTAGGTAAGCAGATAATCGGACGTACTAATTACTGATGAAAGGTAAATAAACCGATCGGACGGAACAGTATCGTCCCGTCCGATCGATGCCTCTTGAGGCTTACCTGATTCACTAGTGCGGCTACTTCAGCATAGAGCTGATGTAACCGATGACTTCCTGGCCGTTGATGCCTTTACCGTCGAGATCTGCTGAATACTCATCGATGGCCGGTTTGACGGCTGCCTGCCATTTTTTCTTCTCGGCGTCGTCGAGCATGACAAATGTGCCGCCTTTCTCGGTAAAGAACGCGCGACCTTCAGCATCACTGGAATCCCAGGCTTCACCATGCTTTACCGACCATTCCATGTTGATCTCAGAGATGGTCTTCTGGATTTCAGGTGTCAGCGAATCCCATTTTGCCTTGTTCATGGTTACAAAGAAAGTGGTGGTATAGGCAACTGAGCTTTCGTCTACCACATATTCGAGTACCTCTGCCAGCTTCCAGCCTTTGTTGGCTTCCAGCGGATGGGCGCAGCCGTCGACCACACCTTTTTGCAGGCTCTGGTAGGCATCGGGCATTCCCATACTGACCGGCGTGGCGCCAAGAGCGCTGGCCAGTTTTGCACTCATTCCGGTTGCCCGAATCTTCAGACCTTCAAGATCGGCCAGATTCTTAACTTCTTTATCTCTCGTGTGGATCATGCCTGGTCCATGGGCGTGCAGGAACATGATCTGGGTTGTATCAAACTCCTTGGGATTGAATTTATCCAGGACGCCGTTGGCTATTTGGGTGGCAATCACTCCGTTGGGGTAGCCAATGGGCAGATCCATTGCCCCGAGAACCGGAAATCTGCCTTTAGAGTAGGCCAGAACGGACATGCCGATATCGGCAATACCCTGCTCAACTCCGTCATAGATCTGTGGAGCTTTGACCAGCGTGCCGCCCGGATAATAATTTATCTTTACAGCACCGTTGGTTCTTTTTTCAACTTCCTGACACCATGACTCAGCGAGTTTTGACTGAATGTGGAACGGGGGGAAAAAATTTGCATAGGTCAGTTCAATCGTCTGTGCGCTGGCGAGAGTTGCCATTCCAGAAAGAAAAACAGCAGTTGCAGCAAGAGACACAATGGCCCAGATGGATCTTTTCTTCATCGGTTAACCCCTCCTTGATCTTTTCTTGGCTGAATACCCATCATTTTTTGCCCGGTTCGATACCCGAACAGCTCAAAAACAAGACTTCGATCGTTCACTTACAAAGTGGTTAAAAGCGACTGCACGCTAGGTTTCTATAGAGAACTGTATATTTAATAGTCCAGGTGGTTTTGGTTAATCTTTGCGCGGTTCCCGGTGACGTTAAATTCTCACTCCGATAATATTGACGGTGAAAAAACACTTCCGACACCCCAGGATTACATGCAATATCGCGCGCAAAATAATTACTGTCAAGCAAATTCCATCTCACAACTGATATTAGATGAACAGGAAAAGCAATTCTGCTGCTCCTTACTTTTTCTATCAAGCTATCCTAACATTTAGTCAACTACTTCCACCAGTATAATTCGGGCCGACGAGCACTCCCTGTGCAGTTCTTTAGAGAGTTGCTTTAATTACAGATCTGTTTACAATGAAAGGTAGTTAACCTCATCCCTTGCAGTGTTTTACTGGACCAGTCAGCAGATAATTTAAAACATAGCTATTTTAAATTCATCAAGGAGGACGGGCCATGCCTGGAAATCTTAAGCAGAACATGCAGAAGTTAATCGAGCAAGCCTACAACCTCGGTAAGGTTGAGGTTCTTGATGAGCTGATTGACCCTGGCTATGTGCGTTATCAGCCGCCGATGAAAAAAGTTCAGGGATTGGCCAATTATAAAACGTTCGTTGAAGAAGTGCGCGGCGCCTACTCCGATTTTAAAATCGAAATCGAAGAAATCCTGACGGATGGCGACAAGACGGTTACCAGGCTGATACTTTCCGGCAGGCATACAGGTAAAACACCGACGATTCAGGCCCCACCGACGGGGAGAGAAGTTGCCATGAAAGGCTGCACCGTGTCGACCTGGAAAGACGGCAAAGTCGTCGAAGAGTGGGTCTATAACGATTATATGGGGCTGACTCAGCAGTTTGGCGTCATGCCGCTGATGACAATGAACAATATCGAATAGGTGCAGTGGGGAATCGGATCGATCTCTCGTTGCTGATGGCGGATTGAAGAAGAATAAAAACCTCACCCTCAAGGTCTATCATAAGATAATAGACTTGATGCTTGATTACGAGCTTGTCCCGGGGCAGCGTCTTGTCTTTGTCGACCTGGCCAAGCGGCTGCAGGTGAGCCGGACACCGGTGAATAATGCACTGAGTATCCTGGCCCAGGAAGGCTATCTCGATTTTGTTCCCAACCAGGGATATTCCGTACACAAACTCAGTAAGAAGGAAGCCGAAGAGCTTTACCAGGTTCGTGAGGTACTGGAAGTCGGGTTTATCGGTCAGGCTATTCGCAAAATGACTGACAAGAAGTTGCAGAAAGTCGAGCGCTGCAAACTGGCCTATGAAAATTTGACCTCCAGCCGCGTAACCCGAAAGATGTTTATTCTCGATACTGACTTTCACCTGGCGATCATGGAGATGACCGGTAACGATCTGCTGGCTCAGCGCTACAAGGATTTATGTCGAAAGATATTTCTTCGTTTTCGGATCGAGGATCTGGTCATGAGCAGAATTGAAGAAATAAGGCGGGAGCATGACAGGCTTTTCGAGGCAATCTGTCTGAAAGATGTCGAACTTGCCAAAGCACGTGTGAGGGAACACCACAAAAATTCGAGGGAAAATCTCTTTCCCCTCATCTTTCCTTCCAAATAGTAAGCTCTCGAGTATTACCCCGCCCTTCACTCGCCCGCGGGTGGGAATACTGCTTTTTCATAGTTGATCTAAAATCTACAAATGACAGTATGGATGTACCTATTAAATTCCAGTACATCTCTCTAATATTATAGAAATAATTTGTATTAATGCTGGTTATCCATGAAATATGCGGGCTAGCCGTCCATAAGCCCCGGCAGAAACAGGGTGATTTCCGGAATGGCAATAAGCAGCATTATTTCCAGTATATCGGCAATGATGAAAGGCACCACTCCCTTGAAAATAGTCCCCATGGGCTCGCCGGTAATTCCGTGAATTATATAGACATTGAGCCCCACCGGAGGGGTGATTAGGCCCATCTCCGTTACCCGAACGATGAGAATGCCGAACCAGATCGGGTCAAACCCAAGATTCTGGATCAAGGGGTAGAATACCGGCACCGTAAGCAACACTATGGCCATGGAATCCATCAGGCAGCCGAGGATACCGACTGCAAGCAGAACCAAGATGAGAACCACATAGCGGTTTACCGTGAGCTCTCCAACCCAGGAGGCGAGTTCAAACGGCAGCCTGCTGACCGAAAAAAAATAGCCAAGGATCATGGCCCCCAGCACAACCATAAAAAGCATTCCGGTTGTTTGGCAGGTCTGCAGCAGGCTCGATACGAAGGTAGACCAGGTCAGTTTCTTACGGAAGATGGCAAAACAGAATGTGCCAAAGGCTCCTACAGCGGCTGCTTCGGTTGGGGTGAAAACCCCGAGATAGATGCCGCCGATCACCACAACAAAAAGTACAACGACCTCCCAGACGCTCGACAGAGATCCCATCCTCTCCGCCATGGTCGCCCGGGGGCCTCGTGGACCCAGAGCAGGATTGATGCGGGTGAGGATGACAATAGTAATGATATAAAAGAGTGCCTCGAGCAGACCCGGAATAAAGCCGGCGAGAAAGAGCTTGCCGATGGATTGCTCGGTGATGATTCCGTAAATTATCAGGATAACACTTGGCGGGATGAGGATGCCGATACTGCCACCAGCAGCTATAGAACCGGTGGCCAGGGCGGTATCGTACTTGTACTTTTTCATCTCCGGCATTGCCACTTTGCCAAGCGTCGCGGCGGTCGCCAGACTCGATCCGCTTATTGCCGCAAAACAGGCACAGGCGGCCACTGTCGCCATTGCCAGCCCGCCACGGAAGTGTCCCAGCCATTTGTGCACCGCCCGATAAAGGTCTTCACTTATGTTTGCAGCAAAGGCGAAGGCACCCATCAGGATAAAGAGTGGAATGACGCTTAGATTCTGACTCGACAAGGTGCTGAACGGTACGGTTTTCAACAGTCCCAGGGCCGGATCGATGCCAACGATATAGGCAAATCCCAGAAAACCCACCAGGGCCATGCTGATGCCGATTTGCATGCGCAAAACAATCAGCAGGATAAGAACAAAAATCCCTATGATACCAACAAGAAGTGGGCTCATTTGCCAAAAGTCTCCGCGATAGACTCCAGCAGGCGCACGAGGAGAATCAGAGCCGCCGTCGCAAAAGCCACCGCAGTTGGGGAGATAAATGGATATTCAGGGATTGATAATACAGCAGAAGTCAGCCCGGAATGTTTTACTTCGAAGAAATGAATGGCGTTCTGCCAGGCAATAATCAGGGTGAAAATCAAAGTGATCGAAATGGTAATGATATCGATCACTGCCCTTGTTTTTGCCCGAAAACTCTCAAGAAAAAGATCGACCACGATATGGCCTCGTTGCTGGTAACAATAGGCGATACTGAATGGTACTAAAATGGCCATCATGTAGCCAACAAGCTCGAAGGCGCCGGCCAGCGGCCGATTGAAAAAATAGCGCAGGCACACATCAAGGGCGGTGAGAAACATCATCAGCGCAAGTATCATGGCGGCGATGCCGCTCAGCAGCTGACTGAGTCTTTTGGCAATTGTGGCGAGCATTCTGGTCGTGTCTTTCAGATCTCAGACATCATCAATCAAGTGGGTAAAACCTCTTTTCAGTAATATTTACTCCAATCGGGTAAAAAAAATCATCCCCCCTTGTTTTTATAGGAAACAAGGGGGGATGATTGTGCATGAGTTGCAAGAATTGGACAGGCGGCAGATTATTCTTGGCTCAGGGAAATAGCAGTATCGAGAATTTCCTGTGCATTACTGTGGCCTGCCTCTTTCATCTTGTTAACCCATTGGTCCCAGATCGGCTTGCCGGCGGTATCGATCCAGCGTTGGCGCTCCTCGTCGGAGAAGCTGTAGATGTCGATACTCTTGCCCTCGCTCTTGACCTTTTCCATGACGCCGTCCTTGGCGGTATCAAAATGATTGCGGCCCCAGAACTTTGAACCTTCCAGACCACCGACGCTCATGATGGCATCCTGGATTTCCTTGTCCAGGCTGTCCCATTTTTTCTTGTTCATGGCAATGGAGAAATAGACAGCCGGGAATGGGGTTTCCGTATAATAGTTTACGACTTCATAGAGCCTGAACCCGTGGATCGCTTCCCAGGGAGCCCCCATACCATCTATAACACCTTTCTGCAGCGACATGTAGTTGTCCGGCATGGGTACCATCATCGGAGTACCACCAAGGGCTTTCATCATTTCAGTCGGCGGACCGCCGCTCATCCTGATTTTCATCCCCTTGATGTCTTCCATGGTTTTCACCTGCTTCTTGGTGGTGATCAGAAGGTAGGGATTACTGGTGAAGAGCAGAAGAATTTTGTTATCGGCAAACTGCTCCTGGATGGCCGGATACTTTTCGTACAGTTTCCACAGTACTTCACTGCCTTTTTCCGCGGTGGTGTAGGGTAGGGCCGGTAAACTGATCACGTCCGCCAGGGGCGTTAATCCCGGCCAGTAGCCATGGAAGCACCAGGAGATGTCGGCGATTCCATTTTTGGTGGCCTCCCAGGCATCTTTGCCTTTGGTGAGTGTCTGGGAGTAGAAGATCTGGATTTTGACTTTACCGTTGGTGGCTTCTTCAACCTGTTTGGCCCAGGGAGCAATGGCTTTCATGCCACTCCAGCTGGTGTCGGGATTCTGGTTGGCAAAAGTCAGGGTGATCGGCTGGGCCGCTGCCACGACAGCAAACCCCAAAATCACACCAAACAGCGCCAGCGACATAAAGATACTTTTTTTACGCATCAGTGGTCCTCCAAAGAAAGTTTAATCTTTGATCCCCTTATTTAGAGACTGGAGACCGTGCTTTCGTGCCAGTGCTTACTCCAACACAACGCCAACACTCTCACCGCGGTGAAAAAAGGGCGGATCGAGGTGTTTTTTCCATTTCTTTCACCAATTGCTCCAGCGGACCGAACATCATACAGGCAGCCTGGCAGTGTTTGACACAGGCTGGGTCCTCTCCCATCTGATGGCGGCGAATACACAAATCGCACAGCTCGTTTGGAAAAGGGAGAAAATCCACGGCAACCGGTTTCTTTTCAGCTGGGTAGACATATTCGGTCACGGTGATCCCGCATTTGCCTGCCGGGAAATCATGCTCCTGCTGACAGGCAACGGCACAACTCTGGCAGCCGGTGCAGTAATCATAATTAATAAATAGACCCATTTTCGCCATGATGGTCACTCCTATTCGTTGATCCTGCTGAGCTTGCAGAGCGTCGTCTTGTACTGTCCGCCGCCAAATCCCGAGCTACTGTCCTGGGGACCGGGGATAATCTGATTGATCTGGTAGTCCCAGACCCCAAACAGATCCGGCTCACTGCCCTTGAGTTCCGGTTTCCACCAGCTGTGCAGCGTATGAATCATTTGCGGGTGGACGCGGAGCGAAATTCGGACTTTTCGTTTGACCTTGCCCATGTCGTTTTCCAGATATATCCACTCGCCATCATAGACTCCGTATTCTTTCGCCGTGTCTGGATGAACCTCAACATAGGGCTCGGGATTTTTCTCACGCAGCCAGGGGATCATCCGATGCTCGGAGTGGAAGAACATGTGGGATCGGGCTCCGGTAATCATGATCAGCGGATATTTTTCATAAAGTTCCGGAGTATTTACCGGACCCTGGGCCGGTTCCCGATAAAACGGCAGAGGATCTACATCCCAGCTTTCAAATGCCTTTGAATAGAGTTCTATTCTGCCCGTCTCGGTGGTAAAGCCCGGTTTTCCGTCGTGGCGCAACAACCCTTTCTCATAGCGGTAATAGGGTCTGCTGCTGTGACCTTCGGGGGGCATGGCCTGGGAGCCCTGGTTGACCAACTCATCAAATGTTATATCGGCGACTGACAGCCGGTCGTTGATGAGTTCCTTGATGTTATTATATTTGCAGTCGGGGTTGAGACGATTGGCCATTTCTATGTTGATTTCCCAGTCCGATTTGCAGTCGCCTACCTGAATGGTTTTGTGCATAACTCCCAGGGGAACCCACCAGGAGCGGAAACTGTCCTTTTCGGCGAAGGTGGCGGCAGGCAGGACAATATCGGCGAGTGCCATGGAGGTGGGATTGTGAAAGAGGTCCACCACCACCACAAAATCAAGTTTTTTCAAAGCCTGGTAATGGAACTTGGCTCGGGCCGCTTGACCGCCGAGGATATTAGCCGTCTGAATCCAGGCGCCTTTAATGGGATAGGGGGTGCCCGAATCTATCTGGTCAATCACCATGTCAGGCTGAGCCCAGCCGCGGAAACCCTTGACCATCGGGTAGGTATCGCAGCCGATACGGGCCTTGTTTAGTTTATCAACCAGATCCTGCCCGTATAAACCGACCAGCTCTTCGGTGGAGTAGGGGTAGGTTGTGACACCATGTGACGGTCTGGCAATGACATTGCCGCCGGGATTGTCAACGTTGCCGGTAATGCACCACAAATGAGATATTGCCTGGGCAACGGTGGTTCCCTCGGGGTTCATGTCGATGGGGACGCCCCAGTGAATGGCGGCCGGACTGTTCCGGGCATATAACCTGGCTGCCTCTATGATTAAATGTTCAGGAATCCAGGTTATCTCAGCTACTTTATGGGTCGGATACTGCTGTACCCGCTCCTTGAGGCGATCAAATCCGTAGGTCCATTTGTCGACGAACTCTTTATCGTACAACCCTTCGTTGATGATCACATTGAGCATGCCCAGTGCCAGTGCCCCATCGGTCCCAGGCCTGATCTGCAGATGATATTCGGCCCGGGTGGACATCCAGGTATTGCGGGGATCGATGGAAATGATTTTGCTGCCACGCTTCATGCAGTCGACTACCCAGTGACCAAAGAAACCATCCGAGCATGTGGGTGGAGGATTCTGGCCCCAGACAATGATCACTTTTGGTACCTGGTAGTCCGGATCATCATAGCGAAGGGCGGAAAACTGACCGGCATCCATCACACAGAAATCGCCCAGCGTTGCCTTCATCCCCCCCAGTCGGGGTGTGTAGCACGATTGGCCGGAGAGTCCTAGCTGAACCCAGTTTGGGCTGCCGTAGTTATAGCAGAGAAAGGAAATTGGGCCGCCGACATCCCGTCCTGTACCCTGGGCGAAGACCACTGATTCGGCCCCGAATTCATCTCTAATGGATTTGAGTTTTTCTTCACAGGTGTCGAAGGCTTGGTCCCAGGAAATTGGCTCGAACTTGCCTTCACCGCGTTTGCCGACCCGTTTCAGAGGTGTGGTGATCCGGTCGGGATGATACACATACTGGGTGAGAGCCAGCGCCCGCGGGCAGGATCGTCCCTGGTTCCAGGAGGCATTTTCGTCGCCTTCAATTTTAATCAGTTTCCCATCTTTTACATAGAGCTTTTGACCGCAGGCACCGTGACAGCCGGCGCCTGCCGACCAGACTGTGGTTGGAAAAACTTCTACTGATTTGTCATAGGTCATTATCTTTCCCCCTATGTAGAGAACTGATTGACTGTGATGGCTCATGATAATTGCATACAATGTTTGACGCAAGTTTCATGCCAGTGACTACTTTCGGTAAGTAATTGTATCTGACTGTTATCTCGTCTTATTCGTTGGTCCTGTAAAGCGCCCCAATGGAAACATTGACAATATCTACGAAATTACGTATTTTGCTCCTATATATCGTAGTTTTTTCGTCTGTGGAGGGCTTATTTTCCCCGCTCCGCGAGGATCATCAGACCGGGGGTGCGTTGAGAGGAGATTGCAATGACTGCTGAACAACTGGTTGTCGAGTCCACGGAACTCGTCATCAAAAAACGTCTCGAATTTGAGACTTTGCTGGCCGATATATCGGGAAAATTTGTCAATCTTCCTGCCGATAGAATCGATATGGAAATTGAGACCGTGCTGCAGCGTATCGCAGAGAATCTGGATATCGACAGATGCAGCGTGGCCCAGTTTTCCGAAGATCGAAACAAGCTCCGGGTGACGCATGCCTACGCGGTCCCGGGTGTGACCCCAATGCCGGACTTGATTCTCAATGAAGAGCAGCCCTGGTACAGTCACCGATTATTCAAGTGTGAACCGGTTGTGATGAGCAGCATCACTGAATTGCCCGAAGAAGCTACTGTCGAAAGAGAGCATTGTATTCAGCAGGGGATCAGGTCCAGTGCTCTTATTCCACTGGCCGCCGGGGGGGCGTTTTTAGGTGTTGCCGGGTTCGCCTGTTTACGCGCTGAGCGGCAGTGGCCTGAAGTGTTGATCCAGCGCCTCAACATGCTTGGTGCGGTCTTCGCCAATGCTCTGATTCGCAAAAACAAGGAGCAGGAACTGCTCCAGGCGTTTTCAGAAATACAGGATCTGAAAGAGAGACTTGAGGCGGAAAACACCTATCTGAGAGAGGAGATAAGCCTCCAGTATCTTCATCATGAGTTCATAGGAGAAAGCAATGGTGTCAAACAGATGCTTAACCAGGTCGAACAGGTTGCCAAACTTGATACCACGGTTCTTATTCTCGGTGAAACTGGAGTAGGCAAGGAACTCATCGCCCAGGCGATTCATAATCTCTCCAGACGAAGCGCCCAGCCGAAGGTTACGGTCAATTGTGCGGCAATACCTGACAATCTGATCGAAAGCGAGCTTTTCGGTCACGAGCGAGGTTCATTCACCGGAGCTGATTCAAGGCGTATCGGTCGATTCGAGCTGGCCCACGGTTCTACACTCTTTCTCGATGAGATTGGTGAAATCCCCATTGGTATGCAGGTCAAGCTTTTGCGGGTGCTGCAGGAGAACAGTTTTGAGCGTGTTGGCGGCAGCAAGACCATTCATTCCGATGTGAGGGTAATTGCGGCCACCAACCGGGACTTGAGAAAAGCCATCGATCAGGGCGAGTTCCGTCTTGATTTATACTATCGTCTCAACGTCTTCCCCATAACTATCCCACCGCTTCGGGAGCGGCGCCAAGATATCCCGATGCTGGTCTGGTATTTTGTCAAAGATTTTTGTGAACAAATGGATAAATCCATTGCCAATATTTCCCGAACCAGCATGAACCAACTCTGCCACTATGACTGGCCGGGCAATGTCCGTGAACTCAAGAATGTGATCGAGAGGGCGGTGATTATATCTTCGGGGTCGACGCTGAAAATCGAACTGCCAAAGGATGGAGGGCTCAGGCCGGACCAGGCGCGAACGCTTGATGAGGTCCAGAAGGACTATATCCTGCGCACCCTCGAAACGACCCGTTGGCGAGTCAGAGGCAAACGCGGAGCGGCCGATATTCTGGGCCTGAAGCCGACGACGCTGGAATCAAGAATGGCCAAACTGGGAATCAGGAGACCAGCTCAAAGAATGCATCCTTCCTGATTGAAAAGAAGCTTGAATCCAGGGCCCAGCACCTGTTCGGAGATCGGTTCGCGCGACCCGTTTTGAAAGTAGAATTAACGGTCAGGAGCGCCAGATTGTACCAATATTCATCTCGTTAACCAACTCCTCCACACCATCAATGGTCTCAGCCAGTTCGGTGATCGCCTGTAGGATTTTTTTGGACCGGGCGGTACCGGTGAGGAGCACCCGACCCTGCTTTGCCGATGCTTCCACATAGGCGCCGCTTGTTTCTTCATTCTGGGTAATCGCCGACCAGACGGTACTGGCAAGAAGTTCGTCGTTGAACTTCTGTATCGATGGTTCTGTCGGCACAAAATCACCGCTGGCTATGATTCCCAGGATGGTATCAACGGCGCTCTCGGGGCTCACCCGACCGATATTGAAGCAGAGATCGTAAAGCGTCGGGTTGTTCCACTCGAACCCGTACATCAGGCGGGTCCATTTGCTGAATTTCTTGTCGCTGGCTTTGATGTTGGCCAGGGCCTGGTCACGGTCTGCTCCTGAGCGGCTGGTTGCCGTATCCAAACGAAATGATTCCTCGGCCAATACCAGTACACGCAGGACGTGGGGTACATTTCTAATTAATTCCTGGCCGGAAAAACCGTGGTAGACCAACCCTTTCTGCTCTTGGCAGCGTCGTAAAAAGGTGGCCCGGATTAAATTGAAATGGGCATCTCTTTTATCCCTGTCCTGCTGCCAGAGTCTTGGAGGTTCTGCCATGGCCTCAATAAGTTTGGCCTCCTCGAAATGGAAATATTCTGCAGCACCAAGAATGAGCTCTTTTCGTCGCAGGCATGGATATCCCAACCGTTGGGCAACTTCCTCGGCAATTTGTTCGCCACCGCTGTATAAAGTCCTTGAAATCGTTATGACAGTCATGCCGTATCCCTTTTGGTTTTAACCTTCTTTGGATTGTTGAAGCCTCATGGGGATATCTCCCAGTGACAGATCTTGTTCGCTGGTGACCTCTTCCAGAGTCAACGAATCAGTGTCTTTCTTGAAAGTCAGGCTGAAGGTTCTGTCATCCTCCAGATCATTAAACCAGAAATCACCGAAATTGTCTGTTTCAGTGGTACAAACTTCCCCCGTGTCTCTGTCCTGCAGTGCACATTCAGCTCCAATGATGACTTCCTTTTCATCGGGATCGTAGAGTGTGCCGCCGATAAATTTTTTCGGCAGGTTCTTGTAGTACACACGTGATTTTGTACCTGCTTCCGGATTGATCAGTTGCGCTGCAGCGATAAACTCCTGAAAATCCTCTTGGTCGCCAAATTGTAGGGCCTCAGTGGGGCATTGATCGACACAGCGGGGTACGGTCCAGTCAGGATCATTGTCAATGAGATGTGAGCAGCCGGTGCATTTCTGGGCAATCATCAGGTCCTCGTTAAAAAAGATTGCCTCATGGGGACAGGCTGACTGGCAAAGTCTGCACCCCGTGCAGTCCTCGGGCCTGATGAGAACGATACCGTCTTGACGCTTGATAATCGCCTTGAACTGACACTGCTCAATGCAGGGCGCATCATCACAATGATGGCACAGTTTTGGAACGTAGGTCACCTTCACCTTTGGGACCTGCCCCCGGACGTATTCGTTGATACCGATCCAGAACTGTCCGGTGTCGGGCTGGGGTTTGGCGTAGGGGGTCCAATCGTTGGCAACGTGTTCATCTTTGCAGCCTATCTGACAACAATAACAACCGTTGCAGATGGATAAATCGATATAAAAAGCTTTCATGATCAGGACTCCTTCTTGATAACCCAGGCATCAAAACGCAACCCGCCGGCCGGTTCGTATTTTCTCGCAAAGGCCTCGGGATATTTTCGTCTCCAGCCCTCCATTTCTTCTCCGGACAGCCGCTCGATCTGTACCAGGTATCCGCTGGTGGCCTGGCCAACACAGTTTTCCGAGATGATGCCGTCGGGGGAAATGGTGTTAATGGCCCCGCCTCGATCAATTTTACCGATCTTGATGGCATCGGCCCGAGCCCCGTGATCTATATAGACCACGCCGGGTCTGAGACGTTCTGTGATGTAGGCGCCGGCCAGCACAATGCCGCGGTCGTTGAAAATCTTGACGATATCTCCATGGCAGATGCTTCTCTTCTCGGCTTCGGACGGATGCATCCAGACCGGCTCATATTTATACCCGTCTTTGCCGGTGATTTTGCAGGTCGCAACCTCTCTGGTCCAGGTGATGTCATCGCATTGCGAATGTACCCGCCAGCGGCCGTGATTGGACATGAGCAGTAAGGGATAGGATTTGGACCGGCTGCTGGACAAGCGCTCGTCATGCATGCCGCTTCTCTCAATCCACTTTGGAATGGGTGGACGTTCCTTGTCGTCTGGAAAGCGCACAGCGAGAGCCTCTGAGTAGAATTCCAGCTTGCCGCTCTTGGTTCCCAGCGGATGATTTTCCGGGTCCTCATAGAACTGCCTGAATCCAGGAGGGTCGTCTTTCCAGTCTTCGGCGGTGTTGTACATCCAATACTTCTTTTCCTGCAGTTCCTGCCAACTGACCAGCTCGTCGCCGCCCATGTGATGCCAGATTCGTTCCTGCAACTGTTTGATTGACAGGCCCTGGGTGAGTTTTTCCTTCAACCCGAATCTTTCTGCGACCTCGGCAACAATTTCAAAGTCGCTCTTTGATTCACCGATGGGCTCGATGGCCTTGTCCTGCAACATGATGTTTGGTTGTGGAGTTCCCTGTCGCACATTCGTGACTATATCGTCAACTTCCATCAAGGTGTTTGCCGGCAGAATAATATCGGCATACAGACAGTCGTTCTCCAGCCAGGGGTGCTGGGCCACGATGGTCTCGATTTTGGGGTTCTGCAGGGCCACCTCTGTTTCATTACCACCGTTCCAGCAGGTGATGCGGCACGGGGTGTCGGTCCAGATCATGTGGATCTGGCTGCCCCCCTCCTCTTCTGGAATGGGAAAGGTGTACTCACTGAACTGGTCATGGACCAGCCCCTCGATGGCTCCTGTCCCCCTGAAGGTGATGGGTTCATCCGATTCAATCGCCTTGTGCACCAGACATTTGGGCAGGGCCTGTTTCTGCCAGGCAGTAATTGAAGACATGACCGGTATGGAAAGGCGCTCTTCGAGATCCGGGTTCCAGACACCGCCGGCGAGGCGTTCTTTTCTCGGCATGCCGAAGTAGGTCAGCTGCAGTTGATGGACACCTGGACCGCCGAGGCCCTGCATGGCCAGCAGTATAACTTCCAGCCTGGCATTCTCATGGGAGTAGGGGCCGCGGATAAGACCGCCGCCAAAGTAGTGGGCAATGGAGGTAGTCTTAGCGGCAAACTCGCGGGCAAGGGCTTTGATCGTCCACTCCGAAATCCCACACTTTTTGGTTGCCCAGGCAGGGGATTTAGGAATCGAATCGTCTTCACCCAAAACGTAGGAAAAGAATTCATCGGTACCGGTTGCATGGGTGCGAAGATATTCTTTGTCGTAGAGATCTTCCTTGAGCCAGACATGGATTATGGCGAGCTGCAGGGCGGCGTCGGTATTGGGCAGGATCGGGATCCACTTGTCAGCGTGGATTGCTGCCCCATAATTCAGATCCGGACAGATATAGATCTGTTTCATGCCGATCTCAGACCAGAAATAACACAATCTGCTGGCGAATTGACCGGTAAATCCCCAGGGGGTGGTTTCCGGATCACAGCCCCAGAACAGCATCATTTCCGTGTTTTCGGTGGCATCGTTTACCGTATTCGCCGCCGGCCACATGTTGCCCTGAACGCCTTGCCCCCACACGTGTTTTGCACCCCAGTACCAGCCTTCCCAGCTATCCGGGTTGCGCACCTGGAGGGTGAATCCACCCATGTGGTCAAGAAGGTTTCCGGGATGCCCATGGGGCGTGTTTATTGATTTACACTCGCCGTGTCCGTCCCCCTGCATCAAAATTGCGTGTACTCCATAGGTCTGGTGGATCCGTTCAATCTCAGCGGCTATGATTGAACTGGCTTCATCCCATGAAATACGCACATATTTACTTCGTCCCCGGTTCTGTGTGTTTCGCTCTCCTTCCGGATCCCAGTCGACTCGTTTAAGCGGGTAAGCGATTCGGTTGGCGGAGTAAACCCGCTTTTTGTAAGCGAGCGAGAAGGGTCCTGGCAGTGATTTCCAGGTCGGCTCAATCGATTTACCGTTTTTGGACATCCGCCATTGCCGGACCTCTTTCTTTTCATATTTCCAGCCATAACGCATGGGCCGTATGCGGACGATCCTGCCGTCTTTTACATCCACCATGCCTTCGGCCCCGCCTCCAAAAAAACCGCCCAGCCCAAGGCTTCTTAAAACCGTTTTATCTTTGAGCTTCAGATCTGCCATTGTGTGCCTCTGTTTTGATTGACCCTGCAACAGGAGTGCAGTGGCGACGATCGCGTCTGCTGACAATTGGTGTTTCAATAAGCATGCCATCCGCAGTTTTGTTGCATTGACCGAAGCGGAGAGCCTTACTGCAGCGAATATTGAACAGCAGGAGGGTCATGGGAGGAGGCGGAGGAGGCTCAGAACCTCCCTTTGTAATCCAAAATAATGGAGTACCGCCCGATATATCGGAGACTTTAGGAGGGCGCTTACCGGCGCTGAAGACGAAACGTGCAGCTGTGCTCAGGAATGGAGCAGTTCAGAGATTTTGCTGGCGGTCTCCCTCAGAGGTTGGTCGGCTGATTTCAGAAATGAGTCGGTCAGCCTGGAGGCAGGTCCGGCAATGATTACTGCAGCTTTGGGGATTATGCCGCCATAATGAATGGGCACCGCCATGGCGTGAATGTCAACATAACGCTCACCCCGGTCATAAGAGATGCCGTCCTTTCTCACCTGTTTCAACAGGGCACGATACTTCTTTTTGGAGACAATGGTCCGTTCATTGAATTTCTCGAATTCACGCTGCAGGCATGACTCGAGAAAATCAGGATCGCTGTGGGCTAAAATTGCTTTTGCCCCGGCGGCTACGTTGATCGGTACAATCTCTCCCTGTTGAAAGTTGAACCTGAGGTGGCTGGGGCCTTCGACATGGCTTGCCAGAATCACATTCGTACCTGATAAAAGTTCAAGAGCCACGCTTTCGCCGGTCTGCTGAGCAAGTTCATAAAGATGGGGCTGGGCGATTGACAGCAGACGGGAATCAAGAGATCTGTTTGCCGCATAACCTATCTGGTAAGCCGACATTCCCAGCAAATATTTTCTGGTGGCCGGATTCTGCTGCAGAAAGTTGGCGGCTACCAGAGTTTTTATCAGCCGGCTGGTGGTCGACTTGTGCATACCGAGCTTCTGGCTGAGCTCTGTGGTTCCCATCTCTTTAGTAGAAGAGGAAAAAGCGAGCAATATATTCAAGGCCTTCTCGGCTGAAGACTCATTGGTTCCATTCTGCCTGCCATTAAATTTGTCCGTCTGGTTTTTTTCTGGTCCGTTTAACATGAGTATTTGCTCTTGGATGGTTGTTTGTTCCGCATGGTGGAACAAATAGAATGGATTCTCCGAGCTGTCAAGTTAAAACGCAATTGGTTGAAAACTTAGCCGGCTTAATCTTAAATTAATTCTTATTAATCAGTTATATATACATTAATAATGCGATACCTGTATTACATGCAAAAATGGTTGACATGGGATACTTGTCGTGTATTCTGTTTGAAAAAGCTTGATTAAGTTCCGCATTATAAAACATAGTGTGGGCCTGGGTCCTGAGGCAACGAACAGTCGACAAAGAACTGAAAGTTGAAACCTCTCTCGCAGCGTTGTTGTGGAAAGTTATAAGCCGTTGAAAATTTAATTAAAGCTGCACCGCCATGTCAATCTTGGCGAGATCGTATTTGTTCCGAAGAACTTACCAGTGGGTGGGTGTGGAACCGGGAAACGAGTCCTGGAGACCTGAGCCCGTTGCTTTCATTTTAAAAGAGAGGGAGAGCTATGATCAGCGTAAAGGATGCCGAGGGAATTCCCTATGAGGCGGCCAAACATTCTGAAGTCTACGGCCTGCAGAAATTTACCGAAGCCGACACTCAGCGGACCACCGTCTGCTACTCCTACTTTCAACCAAACGGGGGGGCGGAAATGTCCTCCTCCCCCAAGGAACGGGTCTACTATGTGGTAAAAGGCTCCATCACTGTCAGCGGTCCCAACGAAAAACATGTGCTGGGCAAAGGTGACTGCATCTACATCGCTCCCGGCGAAGAACGTGATATGGTGATCAACAACGGTAAGCCGGCCGAAGTTCTCGTCTTTATCATCACTCCATAATTTTTCTTATCGATGACATGTGAAAACGCATACTAGAGAGGGTGACATGAAAGATATGTTCAGATTGGATGGCAAAGTCGCAGTGGTTACCGGCGGAGCCGGCGGCATCGGTGAAGCGCTTGCCCTGGGCTTGGGCTATCAGGGGGCGACGGTGGTGGTATCGAGCCGAAATCAGCAGACCATCGATGCAGTTGCCGAGAAAATTTCCACGAAAACCGGCAGCGAGGCGCTTGCGCTTGCCGCCGATGTTACCGATGAGAGCAGTATTCAGAGCCTGGTCGATGCGGTGGTCGAGAAATACGGTAAAATAGATATCCTGGTCAACGCCATGGGCATGAATATAAAGCGGGACGCCTTTGACTATCCGCTGGAGGACTGGGATAAACTGTTCGAGGTGAACGTCAAGGGTACCATGGCGGCCTGCAAAGTGGTGGGCAGGGTTATGCGCGACCAGCATCAGGGAGCCATCGTCAACCTCTCGTCGGTTCGCGGTATTCGAGGCTATACCGGTGGTAATGCCGGTTATTGTGCCACCAAGGGTGCGGTTGAATTGATCACCAAAGCGCTGGCTCTGGAATGGGCGCCCAGCGGCATCAGGGTCAACGCTCTGGGCCCGGCCCTGGTAATTACTCCGGGAACCAAACACATAGCCGAAGATCCGCAACTTGCCGCCAAATATGCCGCTGCGGTGCCGATGGGCAGGATAGGAATGCCCGAGGACATGGTCGGGGCCGTGGTTTTTCTGTGTTCAGATGCCGCCAGCTTTGTCTCCGGTCAGACCATCTATGTCGATGGGGGATTGACCGCAGCCTAGCAGAATCAACTAATGAACAGCTCCGCCTTAAAAGGAGCGGTGAGGGAAACGCTATGACTACAGCTGAGATTTTGAGTCAGGCCCGGGAAGAGAAGAGAACGGTGCTCACTGAGATCGAGGCCAAACAAATCCTCGGTGAGGCCGGCATAAACTGCACCAGGACCGTGCTTGCGGCCAGCAGGGAAGAGGCTGTGTCGATCAGTGAGGAGATCGGTTACCCGGTGGTTCTGAAGGTGTCATCGGTGGACATCACCCACAAAAGTGATTCCGGTGGGGTTAAAGTCAATCTGCCTGACAAAGCGGCAGTGGAAAAAGCTTACGATGAGATCATGACCTCCTGCCGGGCCTATGCTCCGGGTGCCGATATCGAAGGGGTTTCCGTGCAGGGCATGGCCAAGGCGGGAATCGAAATCATCATGGGCATGATTAGGGATGCCAGCTTCGGACCGGTGGTCATGTTCGGCCTCGGCGGTGTTCTGGTGGAAGTGCTCAAAGATGTCTCGTTTCGCATTGTGCCGATCGATAACAACGATGCCGTCGATATGACCAGTGAGATACAGGGTAAAAAACTGCTGGAAGGATATCGGGGGCAGGAGTCTGCCGATGTTCCCTGTCTTCAGGAGATGCTGGTAAAGCTATCTGATTTCGTCAACGACACTCCCGGGATCGAGGAGATCGATATGAACCCGGTGTTCGCTTACAGCGACGGCGCCGTTGTCGTTGATGCCCGCATCATTTTGAGCAGTGAGCGGGTGAATTTCTAAAAGATAACCAGAAGGACGGTGCAACCATGATGGAATTATTCTTCAAACCGAAATCAGTGGCGGTTATCGGGGCCAGTGGAACCCCGGGGAAACTTGGCTATGTAATTGTGAAAAATATCGTCGACAGCGATTTTGCCGGAGAGGTCTATCCGGTTAACCCGAAATCAGATGAGATCCTGGGCTATAAGGTATATCGCTCAGTGACGGAAATTCCAGGAGAGGTTGACCTGGTTGTCACCGCACTGCCGACTCCGAAACTGACCGTGGCGACCATGCAGGAGTGTGCCAACAAGGGGGTCAAGGCCGTCATCATCGAGTCTGCCGGTTTTGCCGAGATGGGAGGTGAAGGGGTATCTTTTCAGCAACAGATTGTTGATATTGCAAAGAAAAATGATATCAGAGTTATGGGCCCGAATTGCTCGGGCATCGTCTCCCGCAATATCGTCACCTCAATTTATCCCATGACCAAGAAGGTTCCCAACGGCAACGTGGTGCTCATCGGCCAATCCGGCCTTCTGGCGGCTGGTATGGCTTCGGACATCGTTGAAAACGAAAGCCTGGCCGTCAATAAGGTGTGTTCCATAGGCAATAAGTGCGACGTCAACGAAAACGACCTGTTGGAGTACTTTGGCAACGAAGATGAGGTCGAGGTGATTTCAATGTATCTGGAAACGGTTACCGATGGCAGAAACCTGACCAGGATCGCCAAAAAGGTTGCCGCCCAAAAACCGGTAATCTTTCTCAGCGGCGGGCGTACCGAGGCAGGCGCCAAGGCGGCCATGAGTCATACCGGCAGTATCGCCAGCAACGCCAAGATTGTCGAAGCCGCGGTGAAACAGACCGGCATGATCATGGCTGACGATTTCACCGAGCTCAAGGACTTCGCCAAGGTTTTTTCAACCCAGCCGCTTCCCAAAGGCAACCGGATCGCGGTGATCACCCTGGCCGGCAGCGTCGGCGTTAATGTCTCTGATCTGTGCGCCGGCCATGGTCTTGAACTCCCTAAAATGACGCCGGAGACGACTGAAAAACTAAAGGACATGTTTGATACCCCGGTATCAAACCCTGTTGACCTCTATTTTTCGGTGACCAAAATCGGTTTTACCAAGACCCTGGAGAACACGTTTTATGACGCTTTCAGCGACCCAAACATCGATGCCGCGGTAATTATTCTGGCCGGCTTCGAATACACCCAGGAAGCGGTGCAGAAAAAGATTATTCAGAAAATCGTCCGGGATGTAGACAAGCCGGTGGTTGTCTGTATGATCGTCGGTTACAACCGCTACAAGAATGTTATTATGGATGAACTCGGCAAGGATCTGCCGGTGTTCCCATCCTTGATTTCGGGGGTCAAGGCCCTCAGTAAATTGTGTGAGTACGGTATCCGCCAACAAAAGTTATCAGCCTAGAGGGGAGACCATGGCCTACGACAACATCATTTACGAGAAACAAGACAATATCGCCGTCATCACCTTCAACCGGCCGGAGGCTATGAATGCCCTGAACATCAAAACCAGGGCAGAATTCACCGAAGCCGCCCGGGATGTAGAAAACGATGACACCATCAAAGTGCTGATCCTGACCGGATCAGGGAAATCCTTTGTGGCCGGCTCAGATATAAAGGAATTTCATGCCACAACTTCGTTTATGGCGCACAATATCGTCAGACTGGGCTCAATCGTTGAAAAACTGAGTAAACCGGTCATCGCCGCGGTAAACGGGTTTTGTCTAGGAGGCGGCTGTGAGATTGCCATGGCCTGCGATTTGATTATTGCTTCCGAAAAGGCCAAATTCGGCCAGCCCGAGATAAATCTCGGTATCATTCCAGGCGGCGGCGGCACCCAGCGGCTGCAGAGGCTCATCGGGCCATGCCGTGCCAAAGAACTGATCTTTACCGGCGACATCATAAGGGCCGAAGAAGCGGACCGGATCGGTCTGGTCAACCGGGTAGTGCCCATGGATGAACTGATGGACGCGGCCAAAGAAGTGGCAGCCAAAATCGCCGCCAAGAGTTCGGCTGCCTTAAAACTTGCCAAGCAGGCAATTAACAAGGGTATGCAGACCAGCCTGCAGGATGGGCTGGACTATGAGTATGAGATGTATGCCCTGGCGCTTTCACTGGAAGACAAGGAAGAGGGAGTGAGTGCATTTCTTGAGAAAAGAAAGCCCAACTTTGTCGGCCGCTGAGCGACCCCGATCTTGAACCAAAATCCTAATTGGCAGAGTACCCGTGGTTAACAAGGAATTTATAAATAAGATTTGAGTTGGAGAGGAGTCAGACTATGGAAAACATGGCAAATACAGTGGCGCGAATTCCGAATCTCGTGGATTGGTCGACTGGTGAAATCAGGCTGATGAGTGCAAAATGCAACTCGTGCGGAACCTATTTCTTTCCCAGGGAGCATTATCAACATCGTCCCGGCTGCTCGCGTGAGGGTGTTGAAGATGTCCTTCTACCCAGCAAAGGCAAGTTGGCGAGCTACACCATCCAGCATTATCCGTGTCCCCCGCCTTTTAAGACTGAGAAAAAGATCACTCCGTACGGTATCGGCCTGGTTGAGTTCGAAGAAGAAAAAATCCAGGTGGCAGGCATCATCACTGACACCGATCTGGAGGCACTCGAGTTGGGAATGGAAATGGAAACGACCACGCTGGCTATGTATTCCAATGAAGAAAAACAGCAGGTGGTGACCTGGGCTTTTAAAGCCGCCAAGTAACCGATATATAAAATCATATTGAGGAAATGACAATGAGAGATGTCTATATAATTGGAACCGGGATTCACCCCTGGATGGGTTTCTCAGAGCAGGTATTCGCCGACTTCGCCGCGGTGGCAGTTGAGGGTGCGCTGAAGGATGCAGCCATCGAGTGGCAGAAGATTCAGTCGATCATGGCCGGGATTTTTATTTACGGCGGCAACGCCGGCCACCTTTCCGGTCAGTATCTGGAGTCGATTTTTGGTGAGACCGGAATACCGGTAGTAAATGTCTACAACGCCTGTGCCACTGGATCAGCAGCAATCAGGATGGCATTCAACAGTGTCGTCGCCGGGGAGACCGATACAGCCCTGGCCTTTGGCGCCGATGTCTCGCCTAAAGGCTTTTTGACGGCCAAGTCGGACAATGCCGTCCAGGACAGGGACGTGATTCGATGGAAAATGGGTGGCATGCCCAACCCGATCTACTGGGCCCTGGAATGCACCAAGAGAATGGCCAAATACGATACCACCGAGGAAGATCTGGCGCTGGTCAAAGTGCTGATGAGCGAGTATGGTTCAAAAAATCCTGAGGCCCGGTTTAAAAAGGCCTACAGTCTGGAAGAAGTGTTGAACTCCGTCTACGTCTGTGAGCCCCTGAGACTTTTCGAGATCTGTCCGGTCAGTACCGGAGCAGCGGCTCTTATCATGACGGCTGACGAAGAGCTAATCAGCAAGGCTGATAACCCGGTTAAGATTAATGCCACCACGATGGGCAGCGCCATTTACGGCGACCCGACTATCCGTATCTCCGCCCTGTCCTGCCCATCAGTCGCCGAAGCACCGATGCTCAGTGAAAGCTACTCTGCCTCCCGGCAGGCATATGAGAAATCGGGCATCGGCCCCGAAGACATTGACGTGCTGGAACTGCCCGACAACAGCTCCTGGCACTATCTGGTGTACCTCGAAACCTGCGGCTTCTGTGGGGAAGGAGAAGCAGACAAAATGCTGCGCGACGGAGAGACCAGGATCGACGGCCGGCTGGCGGTAAACCCGAGCGGCGGTTTCTCATCTCACGGCGAAGCGCTGTCAGCGCAGGCCATCTGGCAGGTCATTGAGTGTGCAAATCAGCTCAGGGGCCGTTGCGGCGAGCGTCAAGTTGATGGTGCCAAGGTTGCCATGGCCCAGACGTATGGGTTGATGGGCAACAGCGGTACAACCATATTGACTGTGTAATACACCCTGGTCTCGGCAGGTCCTTTCCCACACAGGACCTGCCATCCTCAACGCCTACCTTGTTCCAGGGGCCTGTTTTTTCCTTTCTGCAGCAGGACGTTGTACTTTCAAAAACTCGGTACTATGTTGTTGCCCATCCCTATGGTTTCTCCGGATCATAGGATTTGAACAATACCCGGATTGGCAACAATGGCGCAGGCCAGGGAGCAACGCATGACAGAGCGATGGAAAGAGTTGAATAAACAGGCAATAGATCTGATGCACAAAGGCGACCTGGAGCAGGCAGCAGCCCGACTGCAGAAGACGCTTGACAGCGCCCGGGCTGAACATGGCGACCGTCATGAAAGCGTGGCTGTTACCTTGAACAATATGGGGGAGTTGTATCATCTAACAGGAAATTACGACCAGGCCGAGCAGTCCTTAAGGCAGTCGATTGAAGTAAGCGAAGAGATTCACGGCAAGGGGGCGCTGGAGGTGGGTGAGACGCAGCTTAATCTGGCTGAACTATATTTTCTCCAACAACGTGACGAGGAAGCTGATCGCCAGGTCGAGGAAATCGTTTCCATCTATGAAGCCAAAGCCGCGACCGACCAGTCCTTACTGGTATCCGTGTATAATACCTGTGCGACACTTTACCTGGAAGCAGGGAGGGCGGAACCGGCGAGAATGTATCTGGAAAAAGCGCGTCAGGCTATCGAAGAAAGGAGCGGGGCAGAACCTGAACTGGCAGTGGTCTTAAAAGGTTTGGCAGTGATCGATCGGCATCAGGGTGATTTTGAAGGTGCCGAAACAAAGTTGCGTCGCGCTCTGTCGATTTTCGAAAACAGTATCGGACCGGAACATTCGGAGTTTGCCGGAACGCTTGCCCATCTCTCGGAGGTGTATCTGAGCCAGGGCCTTTTCCAGGCAGCGGAGCCACTGTTGAATCAGGCAATCGAAATCTACACCCATGCTTATAAAGATCCACATCCCGAGGCCGGGGCGGCAATAGATCGGTTGGCAACCTTATATGGTGCAACTGGGAGGGCTGAGAAAGCCGAGACACTGTATAGAGAGGCCATCCACATTTATAGCGCATCTCTCGGGGCCGATCACCCGGCCCTGGCCGAGGCACAGAACAGCCTCGGGGAAATGTATATTAACGGAGGACAACTTGAAGAAGGCTTTGCCCTGGTTGAATCATCACTTGCTATAAGGGAGAAATCGTTTGGTACCAACCACCCCGCCGTGGCGCAATCGCTCAACAATATCGCCATAATCTATGATCGCCGCGGCGATCACGCTCTCGCTTTACGGCAGCATCAAAAAGCTCTGAAGATAAGAGAAACGGTATTTGGGCAGGACCACCCAGCCATCACCCAGTCGCTTGACAATATGGCCGCTATTTATCGAGGGCAGGGAAAAACGTCTGAAGCTGTTGCGCTTTTGGAGAGGTCCCTAGCCATTTGGCAGCAGGCGCAAGGCGATGCTCATCCCGCCGCGGCCCAAAGTCATCACAACCTGGCTACCCTCTATATTGAATCGGAAAAATACGACCAGGCCGAGCAGGCATTGCTCAGATCCAAAAAGATCCTCGAGAAGGACAAAGATGCACATCAGATGCACCTGGCAACCGTATTTGAAACGCTCTCCGGTCTCTATAAAAAAATGGGACAAGAGCGGGAGAGCAATGAATATGCGGCTCGTTCGCTGAAAATCAGAAAACCTGAGCAGGCGGGTACGGGACAGGTCCACTAAGGTGGTGTTCAGCTTCAGCTGCGCTGCTAATATTCAGAAAATTAATCGGCCTCCAGAACAATCAGCCCAAGGTCAATGTGCGAACCTGGTTCAATTGAAAACTTTTTGGCAGCGAACCCCGGCGCTGAAATGGTTACAACGTAGCTGCGATCAAAATCAAGGCCTTTAAATTCGAAGTCGCCAAAACCATCCGTAGGCGTGCTCATTTCCGCAGGGCCACCTTCAAGAGAAACTTCAATACCTGCCGCCCCAGCACCTTGGTCAGTTTCGAAAATCACCTCTCCACAGAGCAGCCGCTTGGGTAAATTTGAATAATAAACACCAGGCGCAGATGCTCCGTATTGAGCCGGCAATGTCTCAAAATCCCCTGTTGCTTTGATTTTTGAAATTTCACTTTGCGGATCATCCAGATCACCGCAAGTAACAGACCCTGCGGGGCAACTGTTGACTATAAAATCCAGTTGTTTCCAATCACTGCCGAACACCCCTTCAATACCCTGGTCGTAAATCGGAATGTAATCCACCTTGATTTTTGGGTACGTACCATATTCAACTTCTTCTACTCGAATGGGAACCTCCGGATTCTCCACTCCGTCCGCTGATAATGCGTCTTTGGCGGTAAGCACGTTGCTGTAACAGCCGGTAACTTTAGCCACATCAATATGGAGTACAATATTCATCAAATTTCTCCTTCCCATTTTGCTATATCTATCATGCAGGAATTGGGGGCCATTCCAGCTACGTTTTTTGACATCATACGAGACGAGGTAAGTAAGTTAACGCATCCGCCGCGATCCGGAGAGTCCGGATTGCCCGGATCTATCGGGTCATAGCTGGCGGAAGAGGCATAACTGTGAATGACGCCTGGATGAATACGCTGGGTTATAACCGCCGCGCACAGCACGGTTCCTCGATCATTGAAGAGCTTAACGATATCTCCATCCTGAATACCTCTTTTTTCTGCATCAAGAGGATGAATTCTAACAGGCCACCAGGCGTAACCGTTAATTTTTACCCGGTGCAGAGGAATATCATTGAGCCAGCTGCTGTGCTTGTCATAATGGGTATGAAAAGTGAAACGCGGATGCGGTGATACCAATAAGAAAGGGTATTGCTCAGCCTCTTTGCTGTGCTCACCTTCCCAGGCCCTTATATAGCGGGGAACTACCGGCCTTTCCTCGTCATCGGGAAAGTTGTCTCTTAGACTCTTCGAAGCAAACTCGATCTTACCTGTATAGGTACCAAGCTGATCTGCAAGCTCGGTCTCTCTCTTGGGATTTCTCACATCCGGAGTGTCACATGGTCGGCCCTCGGCAAACCAGCGCAGTGCCGGCGTCGACTTAAAATCATCTTCCAGACCGACAACGTAATATCCTTTTTCATCAAACTCTTCCCAGCTTATATGTTTGGGCAAATCAGAAATTTCAAAAAACCGCTTGGCCCAATCCAGCTCGGTCTTCCCTTCAGTATATTCCTCACCACGACCCAGACGTTCGGCAATCAGCGAAAATATTTGATAGTCCGATTTCGACTCCCACAAGGGGTCGATACATTTCTTCATCCGCACGATGACGCGATGATTATTTCCGTTGCTGGCGTGCATGGTCTGCCCGCCCGGCGTTCCCCATTCACCGACATCTTCCCGCTCCAGATTGGTGCAGGCAGGCAGAATAATATCGGCAAAACCGGTTTCCCCAGACCACCAGCAATCCTGGTTAACGACAAACTCAAGATTTGGGCTTTGATACATGCGAAGCCATTTACTGGTATCAAGCATCGTGCCGATGAAAGAACCGCCGTAACGGTAAAACATTTTTACCGGTGAATGCCCTTCCATGGGATATTCAAATTCGGTGAACTGCTGTTCGATACTCTTGTTGCAGAACCCTTCTCCGCGCCATTTGATTGGCGGGTTGAGAATGGCATCAGGGACAATGGGCCGGTATAAACGCTGTTTAGTCGCATTCTGAGGGCGGTGGTCAGCCGCCGGCGAGCGCCCCATCTGTCCTTGTGGGTCTCCGTAACCGGGGAACCAGAGGGTAGTATTTGTCGGCGCGCCCATGGTCGTTCCCCAGATGCTGACCCCAGGTTTTCCTAATCCTTGCATGGCCTGCAGCAGCACCATCATGCGGGCCCACTCGGTCGAATATGCCTGCCTGCAAGCCCCGCCTTCTCCTCCCCTGGAACCTGCCGACAGGGCGGTAACCTTTGAGGCCCATTGCCGTGCCAGAGAACGAATGGTGCGAGCGGGAACCCCTGATTCCTGTTCAGCCCACTCGGGCGTTTTCTCCACCCCATCCGTCTCCCCAAGAAGGTAAGGCTTGAACTCCTCAAAGCCGACGGTTCGGGTCTCGACATATTCTTTGTCATAGGTGTCTTCTTCAACCCAGACGTGGGCGATAGCCATGGCCAGACAGGTGTCGGTACCCGGTTTTACCGGAATCCACTTACCGTCCATCGCCGCATTGGTGTAATTGTAAAAGGGGTCTATAAATACCGTCTCAATACCCTTGTCTTTCAACCATTGGCGCCAGATGACAGACTCCTGCCCGGTATAGATTCCCCGGGTCGAGTCAGGGTCGTTGGACCAGAAAACAATCATCTCAGTATGTTTAAGGGCATCCTCCAGCAAGTCATATTGTTCCGGCATACCTACCCGCCAGAAAAAACCATAGGTATGAGTGGCTCCCCAGTGCCAGCCCTCCCAGCTATCCGGATTGTCAAGAATTGGCGTATAGTCAATCATCTCCATGAAGCGAGCAAACGGCCCCATCTTGTAACCGACAATTCCCCAGTTGTGGTGAGACGAGGTCATCCCGGTAACCGCGGAGGGCCCATGTTCCTTCCCGATCCGTTGGATTTCACCGGCAACGATATCTATGGCTTCAGCCCAGCTTATCCGCTCATATCCAGATTTTCCGCGATTTTCCGGGTTGCGTTCACCATGAGGATCAAAATCAAGGCGTTTCATCGGATACTTGATTCTATTTTCCGAATACAGACGATTTCGTTCGGTATACACAAATGGTGGTACCGTCACTTTTCTGGGTGGAGCATAATCTCCGTCGTCAGTTGAAATAACCCACGACTTGTAATCCTTGTCGTCAATAACCAGAGGTTCAATCCGGGTCACTTTATCATCTTCGACATGCACCGATATCGGCCCGCCGTTGGTACAATTTGTTAATCGTCTTTTCGCCATCGGATATCTCCAGCTTTATGGGTGATGGTAAGAGGAACTTGCTATTTGTTAGTAACTTTATGGTTAAGCTGCACCAGGTTGTCAAGAGTTTTTTTACATTACATATTACATACTATCCGCGTACCAAACGGGCCTGCAGTGGTCCTGTCACTCAGGCCTGAACTGTGAATGGAAGGTGCCGGCTAAGCCCCGGTTTCAAAACGAAAACTCTGATCCGGGTCGACAACGGCCAGGACCCGGACGATGCAGCCGTCGCCCTTGACCCAGCGCCAGGGAAAGGCCATGAAGAAGCAGCGTTTGCCGGTTACCTTGTCTATGTCTCCACCGATATTTTCGATGCCCGGAATACCTCCTTTGACCATCAGGTTTTTATGGGCATCTTCCCATAATGGAAAGTCTTCCTCCGGGTCCCTGCCGGTGTATTCCCTGTATTCGTCGATCAGGTGGGGCTGGGACGGTCCGAGACCGTGGTCCACCAGCTTGGTGGCGATCGGATGGTCGTTGGCCTGGTGGCCGTAGCCGACGCATTTTACCTTTTTATCGACCAGCCATTGGGCTCCGGCACCGGAGATGCCGCAGCCGTAGGCAAAATAGTCGGTGTTGTCACCCCACTTGCGGTGGAACCCGGTGTTGATCATGACGATATCGCCTTCCTGGATGGCCGGGTCGGCCTTTTCCAGATCCTCAGGGCTGATGACCCCCCATTTTTCTTTGGGTATGGACACGGCCACCCCGGTGCCGGCCAAACGCCACAATGGGTACTCGCTGATACCTGGTGTGTTTTCGGTGACATGGAGGGGGGCATCCATATGGGTGCAGCGGTGCATGATCCCTTCCCAGTTGACCTGGTAGACGCCATCCTTGGCATGGAACTTGTTGACGGTGACATTGACACCCGGGCTCGAAGGCCACTCTGGCATGTGATTCTGGAAGGTATGGCTCAAGTTGTATATTTCAAGGCTCATGGTGGTTTCTCCTCTGCTGCTTAATTGCCGGCGGGGATGCGATAGTCTCCAGACGGATCGATCATACCGACAAATCTGACCGGACAGGCGTCGCCATATTCAAATTTCCAGGGGGTCGCGACAAAGGTGGCCCTCTTGCCTATCAGTTCGTCCACATCACCGCCGACCTGCTCGATGGTGGGGATGTCAGCCCCGGCGATAGTCCGGTGGGCAATATTCCATTCGGGGTGTTCTTTTTCGGGGTCCAGCCCCGTTGCCTCCTGGTAAGCCGCAACCAAACGATTCATCAGGGGGCCGCCGCGGTGCGGACCAAGCGAGGTAGCCAGTGGATGGTCTATCTGGGGGGTATCGACCGCCACAAGCTTGCATTTCCGGGCAACCAGCCACTCCGCCGCATCTTTTGACAGTCCCGGGGATTCACCGTAATATTCGAGTGCGTCGGAGTATTTATGATGCCAACCGGTTACGATAACAACGATGTCGTCTTCTCTGATATCTGGACCCGCAGCCTCCAGGTCAGCGCTCGTGATTACTTCGAAACTGGTTTTAGGAACGCCAATTACGACGCCGTTGCCAAATAATCGATCGGGTTCGATGGCAGCCAAATCTTTGGCCATCTGCACCATATGGATAGGAGCATTCATATGGGTGCCTGTGTGCATGACGGTGTTAATCTTCCAGGCAAGGACGCCGTGCTGGCCGTGTTTTACCCCTCTGAACATTTTCACATCATCCTGTCCGGGATAAGAGGGAACGCCGTGACCCCACTCATGACTGAGCTCAATCAACTGCAACCCGCTGTAGGGATCTTTGGTAAAAGCTGTCATAATATTCTCCTTGATATCCATGCCCATAGGTTAAGGTGATTGCTTCAGGCTTTGATCGTTGTCTGGCTCGGTAAAATAGTTTCAAGAAATAGAAAGTCGTAGGTAAAGACATTTCGAAAAGTAAAAGTTTCATATGTTGGAACATTCGGGGTTCGGGTTGGTAACCTGAAAGTAACCGTTGCTCACGACTTAATCTACACCTATTGTCGGTTCTGTGTCAAGAGCTATTGCATGTAAAATATTGCGGGATTTGGTGTCGTTAAGTGTCGTAATTACAGTTAAATAAAATGTTAATCGGTGTCGTTGTTGACACCGTATGAGGACTGGCATATAGTGGTTCGGTGGGTGAGTTGAAGCTGTTAGCTGGCGCCGATGAAAGAGATAGGCATGCTGACCACACTGTTGTTCTTCCGGCAGTGATGTCGGGCACGTTTCATTCTGTGAGACAAAAGCGATGGCTGGTAACCATCCCAATACTGTGAGCCCCCATGGATGATGATATTGGTTTATACGATTGCCCGATGCCGGAACCGTTTGGCGATAAAATCGGTCTGACCGTCTCTTTGGCCTGGCTCTTTTACCTGGGTTTTGTAAGCCGAGTTATCTTTGGCCCTTTGCTGCCGGAAATCCAGAATGATCTGGATTTAGATCATGTGCAGGCCGGCTCTTTGTTTCTGATGATTGGGGTCGGGTATCTGTTGGCCCCGATCTTTTCCGGTCTTCTCTCCTCACGCTTGAATCATCGGGGGACTTTGCGATTCTCCGCCTGGCTGTTGGGTTTAGCCTTGCTGTTTTTTGTCTTTGTCAGGAGTTTTGCTGGCATCAGTGTACTTCTGGTAATCATCGGCTTTACCGGCTTCCTCCATCTTCCATCGGCCGTTGCCACCATAACTGCCGAGATCCAGAAATCGGACTGGGGCAAGGGAATGGCAGTGCACCAATGCGCGCCGCCATTGTCCTTTGTCAGCGCTCCGCTGATCGCTGCGCTGCTGCTCCAGTGGTTTTCCTGGCGTCAGGTTCTGCTTTGCTGGGGGCTGCTTTCTCTGGCTTCGGCGCTGCTTTTTACGATGAAAAGTGAAGGTGGTCAATTCCCAGGGCAGAGGATAAGTCCTGCAAATATGAAGCGAGTTGCTGCGCTGCCATCTTTCTGGTGGATTACCATCCTGCTGTCACTGGCAATTGCCGGTAACGCAGGTATGAACGCGATGCTGCCGCTCTACTTTGTGCACGAGAAGGGGTTGTCCCTGACCAAGGCAAACACCATAATCGGGCTGTCGCAACTTTCGGGCTTTCTGGTAGTCTTCTTCGCCGGAATCGCAGCCGATAGAATTGGACAAAAGCGGTTTATGTGGTTAACACTTGGGGGAGCGGCGCTTCTGACGGTTGCGCTCGGCCTGGTTGAGGGCGGGCCGCTGATTGCTGCTCTTTTATTGCAGTCGGCTGTACTCACGGCTTTCTTCCCGGTCATTTACGGGGCACTTGCCCGAGTTGTACCTCCCACGCTGCGATCGGTTATCAGTGCCATGGGACCGCCACTGGCCTATTTGATAGGAGCTGGAGGCGCCCCCCTGGTGATTGGTTATCTGGCCAAGTTTTTCTCTTTCGGTACGGGAATATCGGTGATAGGAGGGGCAATGCTGATTGGACTTCCCCTGATCTTCCTGCTGCGACTGAGCGATTTCGAAGGAGAGTCCGGTTGCTGATCTTCTTGTTAAATGAAAATCTTAAAATAAATTAATATGTTGAAACCGATTGACGTAATATTGTTTGCCACCGATCTGACCCCTGGCTGCCAGCAGGCATATGAGTTCGCGGTGGCCATGGCCATTCGCAACAAGGCCCTGCTCTATATTCTCTATATCATAGAAGAGATACCTGAAAGTATTGAAGGACGGTTTAAAGGCTTAGTCGGTAAACACGAGTGGAAGGAGCTGATGCAGGCCAAAAAGGATGACATCCATAAATCACTGACCGGCAAAAGGCTTTCGTCTCAGGTACTGGAGGAAATCCAGGAGTTCTGCGAAAAGGTTGGAATGGATGAAGAGAGCTGTGCGTTTCACTCAAGAGAAGTGATTATCAGTGCCGGTGACATAGCCGAGACCATCATTAAAACTGCTGAAGAGAACGAGTGCGATATCATTATATTAGGGTCCCAACGAGGGATGCTCGGCAGAAACTCTGTCGGCAGCAGCATCAAATCGGTACTCAAGCTTTCCCCAATTCCGGTGACGGTAGTCCCCACTGATGCTCAATAACATAATGGGTGATCGAGGTGAGGTGAAGCTGTATGCGGTGAGCACCTGCCTGCACTGTAAGGCGTTGATAGAATTTCTGGAACTGAACCAGGTCGATTTCAGCTTTGTCAACGTGGACGAGCTGGAGGGCTCGGCCCGTCGGGAGATGGTACAGGAAGTAAAAGAGTTCAACAAGCGCTGCACCTTTCCCACTCTAGTAGTCGGCGATAAAGTTGTTGTCGGTTTTAGGGAAGAAGAGGTGCGGGAAACACTGCGAATCTGATGGGCTAAGGGTATCGGTCAGCAGGCCTTGTAAAAATTAAAGAAAGTGAGGCGGCTAGATGGGAGTGAGTACGGCAGATAAAGGCAGTACGGTAACCTTGCGCTATTCGATAATCCTGGAAGATGGGAAGCAGGTCGATGCCCAGAGCACCAGACCACTGACCTTTACCATCGGTGCCGGAAAAGTCCTTGAACCACTTGAGCAGGGCGTGATCGGTATGAGTGTTAATGAAGTACGCGACATTACAATAGGACCAGAACAGGGCTACGGCGTATATAACGACGATCTGATTCTACAGGTCGACCGTGAAGCATTTCCTGAGGACTTGAAACTTGTACCGGGGCGGACAATTCAATACCAGAATCGTGACGGTCAACGGGCCAATTTTATGGTAAGAGAAGCGAGCGGAGATCGGGTAACGCTGGACGGCAACCATCCGTTGGCCGGCCAGACCCTCATCTATAGGGTGGAACTGCTTGAGCTTGGTTGAGTGAATCAGTGAGAAACTGCAGTCAGGGGCGGCAAGCGGACACAGTCTGCAGCCGCCCCTGATCTTTGAGGAGAGATCAGCTCTTCATAGCCATAGGGATATCACCGAGACCGCGGTCGATATCCGTGGTCAGGCCTTCTACTACCTTAGAGTAACCGTCCTTTTCGATGGTCAGGGTGAAGGTTCTGTCGTCGGGAAGCTCCTTGAGCCAGAAGTCACCAAAATTGTTGGTCGTTTCGGTAAACTCTGCGCCGGACTCGAGGTCTTTCAAGGTGCAGGTGGCACCGATAATAACTTCTTCAATATTAGGTTCGTATAAGGTGCCGGCGATAAATTTTTTCGGCAGCCCTTTATAATAGATCCTGGATTTGGTCTTTGCCTCGGGCCTGAATGGCTCCGCTTCAGCGATAAAATCGGCGAAGTCCTCTTCCTCGCCAAAACGCAGAGCCTCGGTTGGGCACTGATCCACGCAGCGTGGAACGCTCCACTCTTCAGGATCGTTGTCCAGCAGGTGACTGCAGCCGGTGCATTTTTGGGCCAGGTTCAGTTCTTCGTTGAAAAAGATCGCATCGTGCGGACAGGTGTCGGCACATAGTTTGCAACCCACGCATTTCTCAGGATTAATAATGACCAGTCCGTCATCACGCTTGTAGATAGCCTCGGCTTCGCATTGCTCGATGCAGGGTGCTTCGTCGCAGTGATGGCACAGCTGCGGCAGATAGGAGACCTTGACTTGCGGGACATGACCGCGGACTTTCTCGGTCAACCCGATCCAGAATTGTCCGGTATCCGGTTGAGGTTTCGCATAGGGAGTCCAGTCATTGCCGACATGTTCGTCCTTGCAGGCGATCTGGCAGCAATAACAACCGTTACAAATCGAGAGATCTAAGACAAATACTTTCATTATTCCTCTCCTCTGTCAGCAAGCCAGGCCTCGACACGAAGTCCTGCCGCCGGGTCATATTTTCTCTCAAAGGCCTCTGGATGTTCACGCCTCCAGGTGTCCATCTCCTCACCGCTGACCTTCTGTACCTCGACGAGGTAGCCGCCGCCAATTTGGCCCACACAGTTTTCGCTGGTGATGGCGCCGGGGGTGATGGTGTTGATGGCGCCGCCGCGCTCTATTTCACCGGTCTTGATCGGGTCGTGTCGGGCGCCATGATCCACATAGGCCACCCCGGGGCGCACCCGTTCAGTCACGTAGGCGCCGGCAAGAACGATGCCGCGCTCGTTATACACCTTGACGATGTCACCGTCTTTGATACCCCGTTTCTCTGCCTCGCTCGGGTGCATCCAGCACGGCTCATACTTGTAGCCGTCAGGTCCGACCACCTTGCAAGTCTCGACTTCCCTGGTCCAGGTGATATCGTCGCACTGGGCGTGCACCCGCCAGCGCCCGTGGTTGGACATGATCAGCAGGGGGTACATTTTGGCCCGGTGACTGGAGAGACGCTCATCGTGGTTATGACTCTTTTCAATCCACCTCGGGATTGGGCCGCGCTCCTTGTCATCGGGATAGGCTTCGGCCAGTGCCTGCGAATAGAACTCCAGTTTGCCGGTGGGTGTGGAGAGAGGATATTTTTCAGGATCTTCATAGAAGTTCCTGAACCCAGGAGGATCATCCGCCCAGTCTTCCGCTGTTGGATAGATCCAGTAACTCTTTTCGTTGAGCTGTTCCCAGGAGACCAGCTTTTCTCCGCCCATGTGACCCCACACCGCCTTTTGCAGATCTGCAGTGGTTTTTCCACCGGTCATCTCTTCCAGCATGCCGTCAAACTTTTTGGCGACCTCGCGCACGCACTCGGCATCGCTTTTCGATTCACCAACCGGTTCGATGGCCTTTTCGGCGATCATGATGTTGGGCTGCATCGTGCCCTGGCGGATATTGGTGATGATGTCATCGATTTCCATATAGGTGTTGGCCGGCAGAACGATATCGGCGTAGACGCAGTCATTCTCGAACCATGGATGCTGGGCCACGAAGCATTCGACCTGGGGGCTTCTCATGGCTACCTCGGTTTCGTGGCCATAGTTCCAGCAGGTGATGCGGCAGGGGCAGTCGGACCAGATCATATGTATTTCCACCCCTTCCTTCTCTTTTTCGATCGGGTAGGTGTATTCGATGAACTGATCGTGTACCAGGGCATTCTGTGCTCCGGTTCCCCGGAAGGTGATTGGCTCATCGGTCAGGAACGCATTCTGGATCAGTGTTTTGGGAATAACCTGGTTCTGCCAGGCGGATACGGCGCTGAGCACCGGCAGGGCCAGTTGTTCTTCGATCTCGGGGTTCCAGAAGAAGGTGCCTGCCAAACCCTCGGCCCGTGGCAGTCCGAAATAGGTCCACTGATGCTGATGCACACCCGGTCCGCCAAGTCCCTGCATGCCGAGCATGATACACTCTAGACGGGCAGGTTCATGGGAGAAAGGTCCTCGGATAAAACCGCCGCCAAAGTAGTGGGCAATCGAGGTGGTTTTTTCTGCAAATTCTCGGGCCAATGCCTTAATGGTCCAGACCGGGACGCCGCATTTCGGTGAGGCCCACTCCGGCGTTTTCGGCACGCTGTCTTCTTTGCCCAGCACATAATCGGCAACCTTGTCCAGACCCACGGTATGTGTCTCAACGTATTCTTTGTTGTAGGTTCCTTCCGTCAGCCACATGTAGATGATGGCCAACTGCAGCGCCGCATCGGTGTTGGGCAGTACCGGAATCCACTTATCGGCATGGATGGCGGCACCATAATTACAGTCAGGGCAGACATAAACCTGCTGGATTCCCACCTCTGTCAGGAAATAGCACAGCCGACTGGCAAACTGTCCAGTGAATCCCCAGGGTGTGGTCTCCGGGTCGCAACCCCAGAACAGGACCATGTCGGCATGATCGATGGTATCCTTGACGATGTTGGCCGCCGGATACATGATGCCTTGGGCACCTTGGCCCCAGACGTGCTTGGCACCCCAGTACCAGCCTTCCCAGGAATCGGGGTTGCGCACCTGCAAAGTGAAACCGCCAAGGTATTCGAGTAAGACCCCCGGGTGTCCGTGAGGTGTGTTAATGGTTTTGCACTCGCCGTGACCGTCACCCTGCATGAGGATGGCATTGTAGCCGTACTCTTTGTGGACGCGCTTGATTTCGCCGGAGATGAGCTCAGCAGCCTCGTCCCATGAGATTCGGACAAATTTGCTTTTGCCGCGATTCTGGGGGTTGCGTTCGCCGTTGGGATCCCAATCGATTCTTTTCATCGGGAAGGGAACCCTGTTCGGCGAGTAGACCCGCTTTTTATAGCCTAATGAGAAAGGCCCAGGCAGAGATTTCCAGGTGGGCTCAAGCGTTTTACCGTCGCGCTCCATCTTCCACTGGCGGATTTCCTCTTTCTTGTATTTCCACCCGTAACGCATCGGCCTGACCCGGACGATCTTGCCGTTCTTTACGTCCACCATGCCTTCGGCGCCGCCGCCGAAATAACCGCCCAAACCAAGCGATCTCAACACGGTTTTGTCTTTTGTTTTCAGCGTAGTCATCTGAAACTATCTCCTCTGGTTAAATTTTAAGTATTCAACAGAGTTCAATATTGTGGCAGGATCTCTCACAATTCTATCATATCGGGGACGTTTTGCTCAACCAGGACGGGAATAATTTCCTCGCCTTTGGCGGTGCATTAAAATTTATATATATCAATAGTTTGAGGTTTTTTTCGGTGTCCCCAGCACAGGTCGCTCAAGGTGACACTTGATTAATATTACATTTTATATTACATGTCATTTAAGCGTTGTCAAGCATACATTATCTTTACTATAAGAAGACCTGTGCCAATGGATGGGCCACT
The DNA here is from genome assembly GCA_905479735.1 of uncultured Desulfofustis sp. GTDB lineage: Bacteria > Desulfobacterota > Desulfobulbia > Desulfobulbales > Desulfocapsaceae > JABDQA01. The sequence continues at coordinate 31,052 of CAJQNS010000014.1, read as the reverse complement.
ACAGCGCCAACCCAGCCAGACAAACACCAGTCAGACGCGATTTCCAGATCTCCCCCCAGGAGCCAGGTTTGAAAAAAAGCAAAAATCTTACCTTAAAAGTGTACAACCGGATCATGAAGCTCATGCTGGACTATGAGATAGTTCCCGGTCAGCGTCTTGTCTTTGTCGATCTTGCGAACCAGTTAAAAGTCAGCAGGACCCCGGTGAACAACGCTTTGAGCATCCTGGCCCAGGAGGGGTATCTCGATTTTGTTCCCAACCAGGGATATTCGGTCAGGCGCTTATCTCAGAAAGACGCGGAAGAGCTCTATCAGATTCGCGAGGTGCTCGAGGTCGGATTTATTGACCAGGCCATAAAAAACATCACGGAAAAAAAGCTGATCAATGTTGAAAAACAGAAGCTGGCCTACGAAAAAGCGATTTCAGACCGGGTGCACCGGAACCTGTTCATCCTCGACACGGAGTTTCACCTGGCAATCCTCGATATGGCCGGTAACCGGATCCTCTCAGCCAGGTATCAGGATCTCAGTCAGAAAATATTTTTGCGTTTCAGAATCGAGGAGTTGAAGATTGACAGGATAGATCAGATCCGTATTGAGCACCACCAGCTCTATGAAGCACTATCTCTCAGAGATGTCGAGAGGGCCAAGGGGCTGATCATGGTGCACCACCAGAACTCGCGGGAATCCCTGTTTCCCATCATCTTTCAGGAAAAAAATTGAGTCCGGCGACTCGTATGTTGACAATCCGTCGCTATTCCCGACCGCATCGACAGGTATGATCCGTCCTTTTAACCGGCACCAGTCGGAAGGGCTGGCAGCCTGTCGTAAGGTACGTCGAGCTCAATGTCAAAATGTAGTTTCAGGGCTTCAAGGTAAGTCTGATCATCGGCAAGTTCGATTAACCGTTCCGTGCCTTCTTCTAGTATTTTCAAGGTCTTGTTGTTTAATGTGATTCTACCTTCTCTGGTCGGCAGTGAGACCATCCGATCCTGGGTGAAGATCGAATCCGGGTGAGTTGAGGTGTAATAGTTGCCGTACTTGATGTCCCCCGGGCCGGCATAGGCCATGTCGAAACTATAGAGGTTTTGCCATAGCTCACCGTCAAAGGACTGCAGCATCACTCCGTAAGGTTCTGTCTTGACAAGGCGCAGTATCTGGCTTCCCAAATCACAGACCTGGTTTATTTCCAGAGGGATGGGTTCAGGCATATTCTGACCGCCAAAACCCACATCAGTGAGCCATTTTCTGCCGTTGATGGTTACCAGGGAAAGCTGATGCCCTCTGCCTATCACAGGGCTGCCGGAGAGATGGACTCTGGCCAGAAGGATACGCGTCTCAAAACCAAAGTATTCAAGGGCTTGTAGAAATAGACCATTTAACTCGAAACAGTAGCCGCCGCGAGGCCGTTCGACCAGCTTGTCAAACAATGAGCCTGGGTCGAGCAGAATCGGGCGGCCGAGCAACACATCGAAATTTTCAAAAGGAATCGTATGAAATTGACCCCGATGCAGTGAACGGAGTCCAGTTTCAGTGAGCGTCACCTCTTGCCGATGTTTGATTCTTTGCAGATACTTGTCAGGATCAAATGTCTTCATGTCTTCCGAACCAGGTGGATGGAATTAATGCGTTGGCAGCGCGGCCTCATGGCTCACTGGGCTCGGTGCTTCTCGTCTCTTGGTCATCGACTGAGAGAAGAGCAGCGAGAATTTCCTCAATAGGGGGTGGATCCCCGGCGTCTTTGAACCTGGCCATACGCTGGTATATATCTGAGGCAGCAAGATGAAACCCTGAGGGCAGCCCGGCTGCCTGAAATGTTGAAGAGATCTCCTCCATCTCCCCTGAGAAGCGCCAGGCTTTGGCCGTAACTTTTCTTATTCGATTGACCGTACTCCGGGCAAAATCAGAACCGTTTCGAGACCATTGATTTTCAAGCTCTTCACGCACCCCCATTCTCTCCGCCGCGGCCATGATTGCGCAGAGCAGTGCGGTTGTTCCTTTACTGTTTGCGGCAAAGCACATTTTCAGGGCCGATGCTTTGCCAATTTCGCTGCCCATGACTTCAACTTCCAGCGGGCCGCCACTGAAACACCTGGAGGCCTGACCAGCTGAGGGACCAGATAAGTAAAGCCAGGTGGTCTGGGGGGACCAGGCCGGTGGGCCTATTATCCCACCGTCGACAAAGTCGATTCCAACATCGCTCATCAGCTGCTCAATCTGTTTTACATGCTGAGGAGAAATGGCATTGACGTCAACATAGAGCCCCTTGAATGAGCAGTTACACACTTGCTCGGCAACTTCAAGTGCAGCATGAGGTGGACACACGCTGACGATCACGGAACAATGTTCACAGAGCTCAGCGATTCTTTGAACCTCTACCAGACCTTGTTTTTCGGCTCGCAGACGAGTTTGTGGGCTGCGTTGGTGAGAGACCCAATAAGTCTTGTGCCCGGAATTCCTGGCTGTCGCCGCCAGTGATATTCCCATTGCACCGGGATGCAGAACTCCAATATGTTGGACATCCATGTCCTTCTCCTCTTAACTGCTCAACTACCGGGTTGTTTCGAATTGTAATTCATTGCTGAGAGTATGTTCAGGTCGATCTCCAGTTGATTAGAAAATTACCGAGCAAAGTGATAACTACTCCGAAACCTGCTGCTGCTGTCCACTGGTAATTTTCAAATAGGGTCGAAAGTGTTAAGGCCACCACCGGGAAAAGAACTGTAGCATAGGCGGCCTGCTCAGCTCTTATACGCTTGAGCAAGGCAAAATAAGCAGTAAAGGCGATTACTGAGCCCAAAACTGAAAGATACGCCAGGGATATGATATAGGCCTTGGAGAAATCGAAATTGAAAACATTTCCCCGAACCAGTGCCAAAATGCACAGCAACCCAGTTCCATAAGACATCGCCCAAGCTATGTTGACCAGCGTCGATTGACCTGGATTTTTAATTTTGGCAGAAACTATTGTTCCCAGGGAGAAGCAGAGTGTACCACCGATCGAGTAAAGGAGTCCGGGTCCGACGGTGGTTTTTGAGGCGAATATCTCACCGCTAAAAATAAAACCGACGCCCAGGATGCCAAGCATTGCTCCCAAGGCCAGTTGAATCGAGGGCAGACGCCTGGCAAACAGACAACTCAACACAATAGTCAGAGCCGAGGCTGTGGAGAAAATCACTGCGATGAGTCCCGTGATCAGTGATTCGGCAGCAAGGTAGAAGAGGAAAAAGTTAAGTGAAAAGAGCAACGCCCCCTGGAGCATCATCATAAAATGGACATGCAGTCCATATTTAAACGGGAGTTGTCTGATGAACCCTAAGAAAAAGAGCATCAGTGCAGCACTGCCCATGCGATAGGCAACGGATACCTCTGGTGACACCGGGCCAATCTGATATTTGACCGCGAGCCACGTTGAGCCCCATATGAGCACCACTGTCGCGTAGAGAAAAACAGAGACCATTTGAGAAACCCCAGGCCGCCTATTGCCTTCGTCCAATGTTCAGACTGGTTTTCTGGTATAAATCTGATTTCACTTTGTAGGCAGATTCACTACTCTGAGAAACAGATACCATAAACTATCAATAAATTCCCCTTGCTGGATACAAATTACTATTCATTGACAGGAGAGCGGCCTGGTCTTTAACGGTGAGTTCCATGGTCGGGGCCGCCTGTTATGTGGAAATGGTCGTGGACGGACTACTCCCAACCAGCGATATACGTTAAGTGATGTTGTTTTCAACTGCGGATATTTTTCTTGAACCCCCGGTTTAGCGCTGGTTTAATGGATTACAAGAAGAGAGGGGCGGGTGATGCAGGAGCTGGCCCTCAATGAGCAGTACTTCCAGTTGATGAGATGAAACCGACTACTACACAGGAAGAGAACAGAGCGCTGGAAAGATCGGCCTTGATCGTGGCGACCCTGACTTCGTTTATGGGGCCGTTCATGATGTCTTCGGTCAATGTCGCACTGCCGAAAATCCAGGCTGAACTCCAGATGGATGCGGTGCAGCTGAGCTGGATTGCCACGGCTTATTTGCTCGCCGTTGCAGTCGGGTTAGTGCCAGCTGGAAAGATTGCCGATATCCACGGCCGGAAGAAGGTGTTTGCCATGGGCTTGGCTGTTTACACTGTCGGTTCGTTTCTCACGGCATTTGTCCATTCTCCAGCAATGCTCATAGGGTTTCGCGTCTTTCAAGGTTTAGGGGCGTCGATGTTCGTTACCACCGGTATGGCCATTATCACTTCAATTTTTCCTCCAAACAGGCGCGGCAGGGCCATTGGTCTCTACGCATCTGCTGTGTACGTCGGTCTTTCAACCGGACCGTTTCTGGGTGGCTTGCTGACCCATCATCTGGGCTGGCGCTCGATTTTCTTGCTTATGCTGCCCTTCGGACTGTTTTCTCTTTATATCACCTTTCACTTTCTCAAGGGGGAATGGCGGGGGGAACCAGACCAGAAGCTCGATATCGGCGGCTGCCTGCTTTACGCCTGTTCAATACTGGCTCTGGTATACGGGGCAACAAGACTGCCTGAGATGCTGGGAATATCTCTATTGCTCACTGGTGCTGTTTTAATCGTCATATTTTTTCGCTACCAATTAAGAGCCCGCTATCCCGTTTTTGATGTCACTCTTTTCACCGTCAACAAACCATTTACTTATTCAAGTATGGCGGCACTGCTCAACTATTCCACCACCTTCTCGGTGACTTTCTTGATGAGCCTTTATCTGCAGTATATCAAGGGACTGGAACCCCAGACCGCGGGAACGGTGTTGATGGTGCAGCCGGTCATGATGGCGATTTTATCCCCGATAACAGGAAAACTGGCCGATCGCATCGAACCCCGCCTGCTGGCGACCACGGGTATGATTTTTACGGTGATCGGCGTCCTTGTCTTTGCTCAGATAGACCAGGGGACCAGTATCTATCTGATCGTTGCCAATCTATTTTTCATGGGAACCGGGTTTGCCCTTTTCAGCTCACCCAACATGATCGCTATTATGGGGACAGTGGAACCCAGATACTATGGGCTTGCCTCGGGAACGGTTTCAACCATGCGGCTGCTGGGGCAAATGGGGAGTATGGCGATTGCCACGGTGGTGCTTGCACTGATTGTCGGGCGCGAGGTGATCACGCCCGACAAATACGATCTTTTCCTGCGCAGTACCCGAATCGTCTTCGGAATATCAGCCGTGTTGTGCGCCACCGGCATCTATTTCTCCTGGTTCAGAGGCTCGGTGCTGCAGTCGGATGATAGCTCCGTATAGCAGACGATTACTTGGGGCTGCTATCTTACTCTACTTCAATACATTCGGAAGGGCAGGAAGCGATTGCCTCTTCGAGGCAGTCAGCATTTGCATCTGCCCCATCGATTACGAGAGCCTTTTCACTATCTTCGTCCCAGGCAAACACCGATGGACATAGTTCTACACATGATTCGCAACCGATGCATTCTTCTTCGTCAATAACTACTTGTCCAGCCATAATAACCTCCTGTTGTGATTGTTAAGTTGGGCCGTCTGACAAATGACCCGTTAAATCGGTGGCGCAATGGTCACCAGAATTCTCATTTTTGAAGCGGCCCTGACACCGTGTGGTTCCCTGATCTGGGAGCGGAGGATGTCGCCTTCTCGGGCCTGAATTTCCATATTGTCCTCTCCGAGGAAAAAACCTTCCCCTTCCAGTACCAGAATTGACAGCTCTCCGTCAAGGTCATGGGAGTGAACAGGAAAAGTAACTCCTGCGTCAAGATTGAAGTTAATGATTTTGAAAAAGGGAGAGTCCTCGACCAGGAAGAATCGCTTCATCTGACCTGCGTTGAACTCATTGGTTTCATTCAGTTTTAAAACATTCATACGGTCTCCTGTTAGGTCTGTGCCATGTTCTTCGATACCGGGTCACCCTGGTGATAGACCCGTCTCTATGCGTTCATTAAACAGGATTATCCAGACTCGTCCCTTGATATAGATCAAAAAGCAAGAGATTGACAGGGGAAAATTGCCCGACAGAGAGGAAACTGCAGCGAAAATGAATTGGAGTTGGTCAACAGAGAGGCGCAGGAGGCCCCGGGCATTATCCGTCCAACCCATTGATCTTCTGGTTCTTGCGGTACACCATTCCGTTGAAGGTGGCGATTATCCGGCCCTCCTCATCGCTGACCACAACCTCATAAACACCAAGCTTTTTGGGCTTTTCGACCTCTGTGGCAACGGCCCAGAGAACACCTGCCGATACAGCCCGCAGAAAGGTGATGTGGGCATTAATCGCCAGGGCCACCTGCCCGTGGCTGTTCGAGGCCACCGCAAAGGCCAGGTCTGCAAGGGTGAACAGGGCCCCGCCATGAACTACATCCACCGAATTCAGATGTTTATCCTCGATCTGCATACGCGCCTTGCAGTAACCTGGCGAGGCCTCTACTATTTCGATGCCGGAAAGCTCGGCGTAGCGGTCTCGGGCAAATACTTGGCGGGCTGTTTTGGTATCCATGGTGAAATGAGATCGGTTGAGGGGCTTAAGATTGTTGTCGTTTATTTAGTCGATTTCCCCAGTAAATGATAGAGGATAAAAGCCATCAACACCCTGCTGGACCGGCTAAATCGGGAGTTCAGACATCAACGATTTTCTCTTTTGCAACAACAGCAATCGAGCGAGCTCCGGTTATCGGCGAGGTATCAGATCAGGGTGCCAAGCATCTCCAGGGTCAGGACACCTTCATAGCCCTCTATACTTGCATCGGAGATGATCGTTCCCCGCTCCCCAAGCTCATCACCCAGGCAGTTGACCACCAGTCTGGCCTTGTCGAATTCTTCGTCTTTGGTATAGAGGCTGGTGGTGACAAGAACACCGACGCCCGCCGAATCTCCTGCCAGCATACCGTTTCTTGAGTCTTCAACAACGATGCATTTGGAGGGATCTTTTCCGGTCTTTTCGAGAGCCAGCAGGTAGATGTCTGGAGCCGGTTTTTTCCTGGCCACGATATCACCGGCCAGTATATGGCTGAATCTGATATCCGGCAGCGAATGGGAGGCCACGGCCACGGCCGCTTTTTGGGTTGCGGTGGTGCAGATGCAGATCGGAACATTTGAGTCGTTGGCCTCTTTCATGAGCCGATGAATTCCCGGTCTGAGCTGCAGGTTGCCGTTTTCGATAAGTTCAACAAAAATTTCTGTCTTACGCTTGTGCAGCTTTATAATCAAATCATCCACTGTCGATGGATCCACATCTTTTCCAAAGCCACTGGTCTGGAGGTGATGTCTCATCCGTTCCTTTCCTCCTGAAATTTTGAGCAACTCACCATAATATTCCACCTCCCAGCGAACGGGAAATCCAAACTCCTCGAAGGCGGCGTTAAAAGCAACGCGGTGCCCGTCTTTTTCAGTGTCGATGATAACTCCATCCATATCGAAAAAAAGCGCCTCTGGAAGGTTCATGAATAACTCCTCTTATTCTATTTAAGTGTTCTTATGATTTGATCGCTTCAATTAGGTTAGCAGAACTCTTCCAAGGTTTCAAAGGCCAGCCTGGCAGCACCGGTCAGGGTGGTTTCGCCCAGCATCTCAAGCGTGTAACCCTTAAGTTTGTCCTGTTTGAAGGCGGTATAACTGCTTTTTGCCCCGCCCCCCACATGTTTGATGGTCTTGCTCAAAGATACCTGATCCTTCCAGACCTCGAGCTCCTCGAACTGAAAATTGACGATACCGTCCAGCAAGGCGAGCAGCATCTCTTCCCTTGTCGAGTCGAGCGTCAAATTGATAAATGAGGCGGTGGCCTGTCCTACCTGGTGCCTGTTGCCAGAGAGAAACGGGAGGAAGGAAGCCCTGAGAAATGGGCGATTTTCCAGGACTTCCTTAAGATAACTGGAGTAGAACACCTCTTTTTTGAGTTCTCTACAGAAATTCTGCCTGAACCACTCCAGAGATCCGCCCCCAGACCCAACGGTTCTCATGGCCAGCCATTTGCCAGGATACGCATGAGTTCTGAGCAGGTGTCGCTGCGACACCAGAGGCTTTTCCAGACAAAGGACCATAATATCAACGGTCCCCGATGTGTTTAACAGATCGCCCTGGGCCGTGACCCCGGCACCCACGCAGGCACAGGTGGTGTCATTTGCGCCGGTTACTACCGGTAATCCTGAAGAAATACCAAGCTCAGATGCCGCCCCGGCGAGAAGTTCACCGGCAATACTGTTGGAGTTCTGAACAGCCGGCAACTTTTCGGGGTCAATATCCAGCGGCCCATAGATTCGCTCGTCCCAGTCGGAATAGCCCACCGTGTCATAGAGGCCGGTGAAAGATGCATTTGAGGGATCGATGAGGAAATTACCGGTGAGCCTCCGTAGCATCAAGGTTGCCACATGGCCAAAACAGACATCTTTTCTCCGGTAAATCTCAGGTGCATGCTTCTTAAGCCATAACAGGCTGGTGAGACTTATGCCGCCAGGAACGGGTAAGTTGCCCGAGACGTTGAGAAAGGTATCTTGGCCGATGGTTGCCAGGGCCCATTGGGCTTCGTGGCCGCTTCTTCTGTCAAGATGCAGAATGACCGGATGCAGAGGGCTACCGGAGCCGTCGAGTGGGACCAGAGACGGGCACAGGGTTGAAAAAACCAGCGCTCGTACCCTGTCCCGCTGGTTAAGCCCACTGCAAGCTGAGACAAGAGCGGTCCAGATTTCCTCACCATCCATTTCGGCATGATGCCCTTTGCTGACCTGGATGATGAGCGGGACCTGCTGTCGTTCAAGGATGTTGAGCTGCTCATCGATAATTCCCACTTTCACTGATTGGGTTCCGATATCAACCGCCAGAATGGCATCCATGTCGTTTCTTTGCTGATCTAGATTTGTAGTAATCCAGACTACATATAGGAACTGAGGTCAGTGGCTTCAATTGCCTGCCTGATAGAATCCTTGTCCGAGTCGCTCAGGGGGAGGAGCGGCAGGCGCGGATCTCCACCATGAAATCCAGCGACTTCAGATGCATATTTCACCCCGGCCACCCCATAACTGCCCGAAACAGAGGAGTTAAGCTTGCCGAGCACCAGGTGAAGTTCCCGGGCACCTCCCAGATCATCTGCCAGACAGCGTTCGTACAAGGTGGCGCAGACATCCGGAAAGACGTTGGCAAGAGATACGATGCCGCCGGTTGCTCCCATCATAATCGCCGGAAACAGGGTGTTTGCTGTACCGGAAAAGACATCGAAATCAAGATCACAGGTCGTTCTGAGATAGCTGCCGATCATACCCGGCGAGGTATCCTTGACGCCGATGATGTTCTGGTGGGTGGCGATGGCTTTGAGCGTTGTGGTGGAGATGGTCATACCGGTGAAGCCGGGAGCGTTATAACCGACCACTGGAATCGGGGAGCCATCCGCTACTTCCAGGTAATACCTGGTCATCGCTTCATCAGTCAGTTTCTTCTTGAAATAGCAAGGGGTTAGAACCGAGGCATAATCGGCACCGAGATCGGCAACTTTCTTGCACTGCTCGATGGTCAGTCTGGTCGATTCAGCATTGGCGCCGGCCAGCACTTTTTGCTGAGCCGCCTTGTTGGCGACAATGGTTTCCAGAACCTTGTCTTTTTCCTGCTCGGAAAGGCTGACACATTCACCATTACTGCCGATGGCCAGATAGCCGGACAGTTTGGAGGCAGCATATCTTTGCACATTGCTTGCCAGTTGATGGTAAGCAACTTCTTCGTTTACAAAAGGGGTGCCAATCGGTGCATAGACCCCAGTAAGTAGTGGTGACATGATTTACTCCGGGTTGTTATGTATAGTTGGTTGTTGCATAAATTTATACAAGATGCTGCCACCTGCTGCCGGCAAGCACCTCGGGGTTGGCCACGTTGAGCGGTTTTTTGCCACTGAGTACCTCAATGGTTCTGTCAGCGGCATCGGTTGCCATTCTGATTACGCATTCGTTGGTCAAAGCCGCGGAATGGGGGGTCAGCAGCACATTGTCGAGCTTCAGCAGCAGACTTTCTGATTCCGGTGGTTCCCGGGTCTGTACATCGAGACCGGCGCCGCCAATGATCTTGTGCTGTAAGGCATAGACCAGCGCCTCCTCATCGATTACCGGTCCCCGTGAGGTGTTTATGACGATGACCTCCGATTTCATCTGCTCGAATTCAGCGGTTGAGAGTGCGTGATGGGTCTGTTCGGTGAGGGGTACATGAACCGATATCACATCAGAATCTCTGCACAACCGTTCTTTGTCGACAAAAGTAACCAGCTTTGCATAATCTGCCTTAACCTCATCAGGAAGGTAGGGGTCACAGGCCAGCACCGTCATCTTGAAAACAGTCTTACAGGCCGTTGCCACCTCAAACCCGATCCGGCCAAATCCCAGCAGCCCCATGGTCTTACCGTTGAGATCGCGGGAAAGATTTTGGTATCTGATCGAATAATTATCGTTGCGCACGGCATGGTCGAGGCGCGGCAGCTGTTTGGCCAGGGAAAGCATCATGGCCAGCACATGTTCACAGACACTGATGCTGTTGACGCCTAGGTTTGAGGTGACGATTACCTCATTGTCGCTGGCAGCTTCAAGGTCTACGTTATCGAACCCACCACCGGTGCGCGATATGACCATAAGATCGTCTGCTGCCGCGATAATTTCCCGGGTCATGGTAATCCCGGTCCTGAGAATTACCGCCTGAGCGTCCTTCATCAGCGGCAGGACCTTTTCGGGACTGGGGTCCGGTGCGGTGACGACCCTATGTCCGGCTTCTTCCAGTCTCTGAACCGCTTGGACCTCTACAGGTTGCGGTAATAAGATATTCATCAATATTCTCCACCAGGCTTTAAACGATCGACCACGGCGTTAGGTTGGATTCCTATCACTTATTAACGAATCTGGAGCAAAACTCACTCTTTTTCAGAACGGCAGGTAACTTTGTAAAAGATAGACCGTCAGCGTTGCAAATAACAGAGCTATTGTAGGTCTCTCGGGTAATGATCGGCCTGCAAGAGGGGGGCGGAAAAAGAAAACCCTGCCGGCAAACTTCATCCGGCAGGGTTCGGGGAGGAGGGGGGAAGAGTTTATTGCCAGGAGCCGCGCGGTCCGCCGGGGCCGCCCTGCATGTTGTTCATGTAGCGACCGCCTTTGTTGATGCCGCCTCTCATACCGGGGCCGCCCGGTCCGAAATTACCACCTCGGGGGCCGTTCATCGGTCCGAGGTAGGCGGTTACGCCCGCTTCTTCAGCCTTCTGATGCATGGTGGCGCGCAGATCGAAAAGTTCGCCCGCCAGTTTACCGGCGACTGCAGGGTCGGGGTTGTCACTTCTGAGCATGGCCATTTGTTCTGCCCGTTTCACTGCCATTTCCTTACGGATATCCTGGGTGTCGGTAAAGAAGCTGTCCAGTTTTTCCTGGGCGGCAGGATCCAGCTGATTGTACTGCATCTGCATACGGGGGCCGGGTGCCTGGTTGTACTGCATCTGCATACGAGGTCCCGGGGCCTGGTTGTTGTTGTTCCAGTAGCCTCCGCCACGCTGTCCCCAGTTGGCGTAAGTTACGGTTGCTGCACCGATTGCTACCAGGGCGACCAAAGTGCTTGTCATTATTTTCTTTTTCATTTTTCGACTCCTTTGTTGGGGTTATTCATGGCTAAACGCCTTTGCCCTAAGTAAAGCAATGGCTGTGCCGGAATTCAATCAAGTGCATTATCCTTTTGTTATCACAGCATAAAAAATATGTTAAGCGGTGGTTTGGAGGGCTGCTGGCAGTTCTTTTCAGCATAGTTTTTACCCGGCGAGAGGCTGCATTGGATAAAAATTACCCACCATTACCCCTGCCAATCGATCTAATCTTCCAGCTTGATTAAGTGGTTGTTTAAGTCTTTCTATGTAAGGTTCGGTTTTTTCGGGGAATAATAAATTATTTAATTATTTACTTATTTTTGTGGCATGATTATTGGATATCTGTTGATCAGACATTTTCCCCTTCAATCAAAATATAGACAGGTGAAATTATGAACTTACGAAAGATTACTACTATGACGCTGGTCTGGTCCTTGATCGTCCTGACCTTAAACTCAATCGTCCTCTATGTGGTCCCCGAGGGACGGATTTCCAACTGGGCGGTCTGGAAATTTTGGGGCCTGACCAAGCATGACTGGTCGGCACAGCATACGACGGTCGGGTTTCTGTTCCTGTTTGCCGGTATAGTCCATATCTACCTGAACTGGAAGCCGATCATGAACTATATGAAAAACAAGGCGAAGCAGTTCAGGTTGTTTAGCGGTGCATCGACGGTCGGTTTTTTACTGACGCTCATTTTCGTGGTCGGCACCTATTACCATGTACCGCCGATAATCACGATTGTTGATTTTTCCGAGCAGATTAAAGAAGGTGCGGCGACGAAATATGGTGATCCGCCGTACGGTCAGGCTCAGTCATCTTCCCTGCAGGGGTTTGCCGGCCGGATGGGACTTGATCTGCAGAAAAGCATTGACTTGCTGGGAGCCGCCGGGATTCAGGTGACCGACGAAAAAGAAATGATCCAGGATATCGCCAAAAGAAGCGGCAACACCCCCCAGCAAGTCTATGATATCATTAAACCGGCCGGCTTACCGGCTTCCACCGAAGGGGTCGATTCTCATACCGAAGGTGGATCTAACGGCGATATTGAGGTACCAAAATCAGGTATGGGTAAAAAGACCATCACTCAACTTTGCGATGAGATCGGGCAGGATTGTGCTATGATCATAGAAGGGTTGAAGAAGCGGGGGATGAGTATCGATCCCGATCAGAAGCTCAAAGACCTGGCGGCGGAGAACGGCACCGGGCCAATGCAGATGTATGAGGCGATGGTAGAGATCGTTAAAGAGAATCAGGGACAGTAGGCAGATAAAGGATGCTTTCTGATGACATGAAGGTATGAGTCCTAGAGCACGGTTTGTAAATCACATAGCTTTTCAGGCAGCGCTGATCATCATCGGCCTGTCCATGGCCTCGCTGGTGTTGAGCATCTTTCTCTATCGAGAGAGCATGAGAGAGATCGCGCTCAAGGAGGTGGAGAACAAAGCGATCATTTTTCTCTCGGCCATGGAAACCTCGGTTCGACGGTTGGCTATGGAGAAAAATACCAAAAGCATCATAGAGCTTATTCAGGAACGGGCGGAATTCATAGGAGAGAACCTTAATTTTGCCATTGTCGGCGTTGTTGTACGAGATGGGAACGGGGTGGTGCTGGAGCATAAAGTAAAAGACCCCGACGGATTGGTCTACGACCCAGGCAAGCCTGAAGGTAGGGAAACGCATCACATCCCCAAAGATTTTGAAGAAGTCATGGATTCGGGTGAACCATTAGTCAAGCGCCAGATCAAGACTCTGAGAATGGTCGAAGGCCAGCCGGAGGTTCGGGTGATCGAGGCGCTCTATCCGATTAAAAAGAGGCAGAAGGGTGAGCTTATGGCGGTGATAAAACTCGTTATAAGTGTCGAGCGGACCTTTGAGCTTATTCGGGCTGAATATGAAATATTTACCAAGCGAGTCGTCCTGGGATTTACGGTGGTAACGTTTGTACTGATCCTTGGTATCCTGTTTTTTCTCCGGCAGCGGATCATTGTTCCAGTGCTGTCAATCAACGATGGAGCCAATCAGGTTGCTGCCGGCAATCTGGATGTAATGCTTAAACCGGCGGGCAGTAACGAGATATCCAGCCTGATGAGTTCCTTCAACAAAATGGTTGGCGGGCTCAAACACCGGGATCAGATGCGTAGATCGCTGGAAGTGGCAAAAGAGGTGCAGCAGAATCTGTTGCCGGGCAAAGACCCTGAAATTGAAGGGCTCGATATTGCCGGGCGATCAGTGTACTGCGACGAAACCGGTGGTGATTACTTTGACTACATCCTCTTTGACCGGGAACAAGGTACGAAAATAGGCGTGGTGATTGGCGATGTCTCCGGGCACGGCATTTCCTCTGCCCTGCTTATGGCCTCCACCCGGGCTTTTCTGCGACAGCGGGCGGCCCTGCCGGGAACCACCGCTGCAATCATCTCTGACGTGAACGCCCAGTTCAGCAGAGATGTGGCTGAATCGGGCAGTTTCATGTCGATGTTCTACCTGACGATCGACAAGGGCGAAAAGTGCTTGAGATGGGTACGGGCCGGACACGACCCGGCCGTAATCTATGACCCGGAGTTTGATACGCTCTCAGAGTTGAAAGGGGCGGGGATCGCGCTGGGTGTCGATGAACAGTTTCAGTTCGAGGAAAACAGCAGAACCGATCTACGGGAAGGCCAGATTATTCTGCTGGGAACGGATGGCATCTGGGAGGCCCGCAACCCTGAGGGTGAAATGTTTGGCAAGGAGTCAATGTACGCACTGCTCAGGCAAAATAAAGACCGAGATGCTGCGGAGATTCTAACCGGGATTACCGAGGCGCTGAATGATTTTCAGCGGGGAGCGACCATCGAAGACGATGTCACACTGATCGTCATCAAACTCACCCACGGGTTCTGAGCATCGAGGAGTTCTTAAAAGACAATTCCCTCTCTTTCTCCCTCTCTCTGCAATCATCTACTAAATTTCTAATTTGACAATCATTTTGGTTGATTGCTATAGTTTACTCTGATTTCAACTCGGATCAATTTTGTGAAAATTTTTGGGGAAGCAGTGGGTTTTGTCCATGACAGTACCGTTTCGACAATCGACTGAGATTGCCATCATATTTGCCACTGCCTTTATTATCGTGGCCTTCATCTATGCATTTCTTGCCGCTTTTACCTCTCTGTTATACCGAAAGATGCCGGAAGCTGAGTGCAGTCACGTGGAGAAACTTATCAGGTCGGGCAAGGCCACCTTCGGTCAGCGGGTCACCCTGTTCTGGCACAGCGTCTTCGGCAGTCTTGTCGTTTCACAATGCTACCTTGCCGCGGCGGTTCTGACCGGGGTTTACTGGTTTGTCTGGATGTAAGGTTCATTCGATTAATCTCAAACAATCAGCTGCGGTGAAATGCTGAAAGGTTATGGATTCATTGCTGCTGCGGCGTCCTGCTGGGCGTTTATCGGCATATTCTCATCCATTGCCTTTGCCCAGGGACTGGAGCCCATGGAGGTGGCTTTCTGGCGGGCCCTTTTTGCCTGGTTCTGTTTTGGCACTCAGGCGCTGATCCTTGGCCAGACCCGGTTGGAAAGGCGGGATATTCCGCTGCTGGGTTTCTTCGGCGTGTTCGGTATTTTCCTCTTTTATGTGTCCTATCAGTATGCGGTAAAGAGTGGTGGTGCGGCGCTGGCCGTGGTACTTCTCTACACGGCCCCGGCCTGGGTGGTGGTCTGCTCGTTCTTCATTTTTCGGGAGCGGTTGAGCGGCTATAAAATTCTGGCCGTCGTCCTGGTTATTGCCGGGGTCTATATGATCTCCAGATCTGGCGGAGGTAAGGCCGCTGAAGATGTCTCCTCTCTGGGTTTGCTGGCCCTGGTCTCCGGCCTGGTCGCGGGACTTTGCTACTCGCTCTATTACACTGTGGGCAAATATTTTTCTGGGCGCTACTCCTCGGCCAACCTGTTTCTTTACGTGCTCCCCGTCGGTATTGTCTGCATGCTGCCCTTGGTTGAGTTTGCGCCGAAAAACGCGGTCGCCTGGAGTTCGCTGATCGCGGTCTCCACCGTCTCCACCTATCTGGCCAATTACTGCTATTATCAAGGGGTTAAATATCTCGAAGCCGGCCGGGCCTCGATCGTTGCCACCCTGGAGCCGGTGGTGGCCACTGCGGCAGCCTATGTGATTCTGGGAGAGTCGCTGAGTTTGCTTGGCTATCTGGGAGCTGCGGTGATCATCACCGCCGTGATAATCACCATCGCCGGGAAATAAGGAACCTCGACCTGTTGCCCGGTGCTCCAGGCCTTTCTTAGCGGTCTTGTAAAAGCAGGTATAGCAGGGCCATGCGGACGTAGAGCCCATTCTGGGCCTGCTCGAAGTAACGGGCCTGGGGCCTGCTGTCGATCGCTGCGGGTATTTCATCCACCCGGGGCAGAGGGTGCATGATGATTGATTCCTGCTTCATCAGGCTGACCAGCTCTGGGGTTAAAATATACTTGCTTGCCGCTTCCTGATAATCTTCAGCCGAATGAAACCTCTCTTTCTGGACCCGGGTCATGTAAATGCAGTCTACCTCTCCGATAACCTCGGCCAGATCGTCTTCTTCGCGCCAGGGGACCTGGTATTTATCCAGGTACTTTTTTATATCCCCTTCCATTCTACAGACTGAAGGAGCAACGAAGATAAGCTCAATGTCTTCGTATTTGGTCAATAGATAACTGAGTGAGCGCGCCGTTCTTCCGTAGCGCAGGTCTCCGACCAGGGCGATTTTGAGGCTCTTCATCTCGGGGAAGCTGTCGGCGATCGTATAGATGTCCAGCAAAGCCTGGGTCGGATGCTGCCCGGCCCCGTCGCCGGCATTGATGATCGGTATGGTGGAGATTTCCGCGGCCCGGGCGGCGCTGCCCGCCTCGTTGTGGCGCATGACGATAACATCGGCATAGCCATTCATGATCCTGGTCGAGTCCGACAGGCTCTCGCCTTTAGCGGCGCTGGAGAACTCGCGGGCATTTTCGGTGGTGATCACCGATCCACCTAACCTTTTCATGGCGCTTTCAAAGGAGAAACGGGTTCGGGTGGAGGGTTCGTAGAAGAGTGATGCCATGATCCGGCCGTCCAGGATTTTGGCCAGTTTTCTGTCTCCCAGCAGATCCGCCTTCATCATATCGGTGGTTTCGAAAACCAGTTCCAGCAGATCCCTGTCGAACTGCTGCGACTCGACCACATGCTGCAGACTGAATTGTGACATCGGTTGTCTCCTGTGATTCCCTTACAATTTGCTGAAGAGTTTGAGCAGAATACCGTTCTGGGCGTGCATCCGGTTCTCTGCTTGGTCAAATACGATCGAGGCTTTTGATTCGACCACTGAATCGGTGGTCTCTAGGCCCCGTTCAACAGGCAGGCAGTGCATGAACAGGCTCGGCTTACCGGTTGCCTCCATAAGCAGATCATCAACCTGGAAGCCCTGAAAGTCTATTTTACGCTGTTCGGCTTCTTCCTTTTGGCCCATCGATGCCCAGACATCGGTATAGACGATATCGGCCCCTTTGACCGCCGAACTGGGGTCATGGCTGATCTCTATCTCGGAAAAGCCCGCCTCTCTGGTGAGGGCAACGGTTTCAGCATCAGGCTGATAGTTTTCCGGGCAGGCACAGACAAAATGCAGCGGTAGCCGCTGGGCCATACGCAGCCAGGAATGGACAATATTGTTGCCGTCCCCCACATACACTATTTTGAGATCATCAAGATGACCCCGATGCTCGAGGATGGTAAACGTATCAGCCATGATCTGACAGGGATGGTTGTAGTCGGTCAAACCGTTGACTACCGGGACAGATGCATAATGGGCCAGCTTCAGCACATGATCGTGGGCAAAGACCCGGGCCATGATCACGTCGTTATAGCGGGCCATGACCCGGGCGATATCTTTGACCGCCTCGCGGGTGCCGAGCGAAATATCTTCAGGGCCCAGATAGAGCGCATGCCCCCCCAGGCGAAAAAAACCGGTCTCGAACGAGATTCTGGTTCTGGCTGATGGTTTGGCAAAAATCATCGCCATGGTGCGGCCGTCGAACGGTTTGTAGTGTTCCCTTCGTCTGAACCTCTCTTTTACTTCCTTGGCCAGTGCGAATGTTTCCAGTATTTCATCCGTACTGAAATCGGTGACGTGTAGAAAATCGCGCTTCACGGAATCCTCCGTATTTCAGGTTTGTTGAGCAAAAAATTAACTTTAGGCCACCTTGAAAAATCGCCTCTTCGCCCAAACTCCGCGTTGCGCATGAAAATTTTATTCTCGACATATCGACTATATGCCTGCGGCTAAATTTACATTCGCGCCTTGATTATGAACGAAAATTTCAATTTTTCAAGATAGCCTTTGAATATAGCAGAAATCGTTGGAAGAAGTCTGCAGATACCAGAGAGCCTCCAGCCGGGACGACAAGATATAGTAGAATGCGGACCACAAGTCGACAGAAAATTTCAGGTTAGCCGGGCTATCAGCTATGGTATGAATGCCTAAGCGGCTTGTTGGCCCGGTAAACTCAGCGCTGATCCTCCTTGAACATCTTGTTGGCAAAGGCAATACGATCCTCCATTCCCGGCCCTTCTAGTTCCTCGACCACATCGGCAAGGATATCGGGGATTGGTATCGACTGGGGGCACTTCTCCAAACAATCGCCGCATTCTACACATTCGGAAGCGAAGCCTTGTTTGTTGCCTGATATAACCCCGCACATTCTGATGGCATAGATGAATTTGGCTTCTTCCTTGTTACCGAACAGATGCATCTTGTTATAGACTTCGAAGATTGCAGGAATCATCACTCCTTCCGGGCACGGCAGGCAATACCCGCAGCCGGTGCAGTCAACTTTCATCAATTCTTTGTAGGTGGCGGCGGCCTGTTCGACGAGTTCACACTCCTGCTGGGTCAGCGAGCCCGGCAGCGCCTGGTCGGCGATCCGCAGGTTCTCATCGATATGGGCATCTTCATTCATACCTGAGAGAACCACGCCGACTTCGGGACGATTCCAGATCCAACGCAGGGCCCACTCAACCGGGGTACGCCTGGTCTCGGCCTGGTCCCAGATGGTGCCGATGGCCGGGGGTGGTTCCGGCAGGCCGAGGTTTCCCCCACGGAGCGGTTCCATGACGATGATGCCCAGGTTTCGTTCGGCCGCATAATTAAGCCCCTCGGTGCCGGCCTGATATTGCTGGTCGAGATAGTTGTACTGGATCTGACAGAAGACCCAAGGGTAGCCATCGACGATTCGCTTGAAATCATCTAGTGTACCATGAAAGGAAAATCCGGCGTTGATGATTCGGCCATCCTTTATTGCAGTATCGAGAAACTCAGCGACGCCTAACTGGTCGAGTTTATCCCAGGTGAGGCCGTTCAAGGCATGGAGAAGATAGTAGTCGATTCGCTCGGTCTGCAGCCTTACCAGTTGTTTGTCGAGGTATGAATCCATGTCCTCTCGGCTGTTGATCAGCCAGGTGGGCAGCTTGGTGGCAATTTTTACTTTTTCCCGGTAGCCATCCTGGAGGGCCCTGCCGAGTATCGACTCGCT
Source organism: uncultured Desulfofustis sp. (assembly GCA_905479735.1). Classification (GTDB taxonomy): domain Bacteria; phylum Desulfobacterota; class Desulfobulbia; order Desulfobulbales; family Desulfocapsaceae; genus JABDQA01. Next base: position 11,944 of record CAJQNS010000014.1, on the reverse strand, counting down.
TGCACCACCATGATAGGGCCAGGCCGTATCCAGATAATTAACGCCGCTGTCTATGGCGTATCGAATCTGTTCGATCGCTTTATCTACGTGGATGTCGCCACCCTCGAACAGCGGCAGGCGCATACAGCCGAATCCCAGCACTGACAGATCATCTCCATTTTTAGGCATCGTTCTGTAGCGCATGATTCTCCTCCCTCGGGCGCGGATCTTCTTCTCTGCTGTCTAGCAGACTATTACCCCTCTTTTTACTATCTCGATCCCTCCATTTCAAGCACAACAAATCCTTTGAAGCCGCCGCCGATCTGGAGCCATATCCTGGCAATGGTCTTTCATTAATCTGTTGGCATCTTTGGCACAGAGCGGCGAAGATGCGAGAGTTGGGAGGAACAAGTCTCCTGACTTATTGTTGGGGTAAAAAGAGTGGGCCTGACCCTGGTCAGAGTGTGCTGCAGGGACTATCATCTGAGCCATTTGCAAAACAATCTTTTCGCCCAAACTCTGCGTTATGCTCAAAATTTTATCCTCGGAATATCAATCATATGCCTGCGGTAAAATTTCTCGCATGCCTTGATTTTGAACGAAAATCTTAGTTTTGCAAAAGGCTCATCTGTATAAAGTCCACAAAAAGCTGACTCAAATATCAATTAATTCCAGAGTGATGGATGAAATTTCAGATAAACGGATAGGTGGTGGTCTGGTTAAAGCGGCAATTATTCCCCACAAAATAAAGAATTGCACTAGCCCATCCCCCAGAAGGAATTATCTTTTACACCTGAATATCCGCTCGCTCTCTACAGGTACTGACTCAAAACGGCATAGCGGACATTCGATAAATTGCGACGAAGAATGTTGCAACTATCGAATTTAAAGATCGCTTTTTGGTGAATTAGCGAAAATTTCTGTTGATCTTGCGAAAAAAATTGTGTTTTGTGGGGTCAGGTAGTTACAAATCCATCAAAACACAGCATAGGGAGGTCATCTAAAACAAGTCAGTACAATTCCATTAAACACAGCTTAGGGAGGTTATCTTCATGTTACGAAAGATTGCATTATTCACAGCTGTAGCGGCGTTCAGCGTTTCAAGCGCGTACGCCGGTGTCGACGAGGCAAAGAAATGGATTGATGAGGAATTCCAGCCTTCGACTCTTTCAAAAGAAGACCAGATGAAGGAAATGGAATGGTTCATCAATGCGGCCAAGCCTCTTGCAGGCATGGAAATCAATGTGTTGTCCGAAACTATTCCCACCCACGAGTACGAGTCAAAAACCCTTACAAAGGCATTTGAGGAAATTACCGGTATCAAGGTTAACCATCAGTTGCTGGGCGAGGGTGAAGTTGTCCAGGCGGTACAAACCCAGATGCAGACCAAGAGGAATCTCTATGATGCCTATATCAATGATTCAGATTTGATTGGTACCCATTCACGGCTGCAACTGGCAGTGAATCTGACTGACTGGATGGCGGGAGAGGGGAAAGATGTTACCAATCCGATGCTGGATGTCGATGATTTTATCGGTAAATCTTTTACCACCGGCCCTGACGGAAAACTGTATCAGCTTCCGGATCAACAGTTCGCCAATCTCTATTGGTTCCGCAAAGACTGGTTTGATCGTCCTGAACTGAAGGAGAAATTCAAAGCGAAATACGGTTATGAGCTGGGTGTACCGGTGAACTGGTCCGCCTATGAGGATATCGCTGAATTTTTCACGGATGATGTCAAGGAAATTGACGGAGTCAAAGTATATGGTCATATGGACTATGGTAAGCGTGCGCCCGACCTCGGCTGGCGAATGACCGACGCCTGGCTCTCCATGGCTGGAGCCGGCAGCAAGGGGTTGCCAAACGGTATTCCCGTTGATGAATGGGGAATTCGCATGGAAGAGGGCTCCTGTAATCCAGTGGGCGCCTCGGTAACCCGCGGTGGAGCTGCCAACGGCCCCGCTGCAGTATATGCGATCCGTAAATGGGATGAGTGGCTGCGCAAATATGCTCCTCCAGGAGCGGCCAGCTATGACTTCTATCAGTCGCTGCCGGCACTTTCCCAAGGAAACGTTGCCCAGCAGATTTTCTGGTATACGGCCTTCACCGCCTCCATGGTGGCGCCCAAGTCGGAAGGCAACAACACGGTGGATGACAGTGGCATGCCGCTCTGGCGTATGGCTCCGTCTCCCCATGGTCCCTATTGGGAAGAAGGCCAGAAACTAGGGTATCAGGACGCTGGTTCCTGGACCCTGTTCAAGTCAACCCCGGTTGATCGCCGCAAGGCAGCCTGGCTCTATTCCCAGTTTGTGGTCTCAAAAACGGTGGACGTCAAGAAAAGCCATGTTGGCCTGACTTTCATCCGTGAAAGTTCTGTTAACCACGACAGCTTTTCAGAGCGGGCTCCGAAGTTGGGCGGTCTGGTCGAGTTTTACCGTTCACCTGACCGTGTTATGTGGTCACCGACCGGTGTCAATGTACCAGACTATCCGAAGCTGGCCCAGATCTGGTGGCAGCAGATTGGTGACGTAAACTCCGGCGCCTTTACTCCGCAACAGGCCATGGACCGTCTTGCTGAGGAAATGGACCTGGTCATGGCTCGCATGCAGGCGGCTGATGAGAAGGCCGACACCTACGGCGGTTGCGGCCCACGGCTTAACGAGGCATCTGACGCTGCAATGTGGCTGGATAAACCCGGCTCTCCCAAGGCCAAGCTGGCCAACGAGAAACCACAGGGAGAAACGGTTAACTACGACGAACTGGTAAAACGCTGGATGAAGTAGTTTCTGCGGTCTTACCTTCGAGGAAAAAAACCAGGGCCTGCCGTCGGGCGGGCCCTGAGTTTCATCAGAGCAATTTCATTGAGCCACGTCACTATCATGCAGTCTGATATAAGCTCACGTCAACGTGTTATCATGGATTATATCCGTGAGCATGGTTCTGTGCAGGTGGATCAGCTGGCAGAATATCTGGAGGTCACCCCCCAGACCATACGCCGTGATCTAAACCAACTATACGATTTAGAGTTTGTTCAGCGGGTCAGGGGCGGAGCAGTCATTAAGAACACCGTAGAGAACCTTGGCTACGGCGCCAGAAAGACCTTGATGGCTGATGAAAAAACTGAGATTGCCCGGATCACTGCGGGAATCGTCTCAAATAACTCTTCGCTTTATATCAATCTTGGCACCACCACCGAGAGGGTCGCCGAGTTTTTGACGGGGCATGCCTCCATTCTGGTTATCACCAACAATATAAATGTGGCGAGTATATTGTGGCCTCTTCGCAACGTAGAGGTAATGATAGCAGGCGGCATGATACGCCAATCAGATGGCGGTATTGTGGGTCCTGCCACCGAGGAATTTATCGATCGGTTCAAGCCGGATTATGCGATTATCGGTTGCTCGGCCTTGGATGCTTCGGGCGAAATTCTTGATTATGACCTGCGCGAGGTGAGAGTGACACAGGCCATCATCAGACAGGCCAGGGCGGTCATTCTGGTAACCGATTCGATGAAACTCGAGCGCTCTGCCCCGGTAAAGGTGGGAACGCTCAGCGATATAGACGTGCTGGTTACCGATGATGGGATTTCTAACGAGTTTCTTGAGTTATGCACGCAGCATAACGTTGACGTGAAGATCGCAACTCCTGCGGCTTAGATAAGGGCTAGGGCAACACGATGTCTATCGAACTAAGAAATGTAACCTTCCGGGTTGGCGCAGAGTGGTACATTTATGAGACCTCGCTAACTCTGGAGCCCGGTGATTTTAATATTCTGCTTGGCACAACACTGAGTGGAAAAACCACCCTGATGCGATTGATGGCTGGACTTGAACGCCCAACCAAAGGGGAAATTTGGGCCAGTGGTAAAAATGTCACCGGTCTTCCCGTGCAGCAGCGCAGCGTGGCAATGGTCTATCAGTCTTTCATCAACTATCCCAGTTTCAGCGTCTACGAAAATATTGCTTCACCATTGAAGGTGGCGGGATTGGGCAAAAAGGAAATCGATGAAAAAGTTCACCGTTTTGCCGATCTCCTTAAACTGACCCCGATGCTCAACAGATTACCCCGAGAACTCTCGGGCGGCCAGCAGCAGAGAACGGCGCTGGCACGTGCCCTGGTCAAGGGGGCGGATCTTGTTCTGCTTGATGAACCTCTTGCCAATCTTGACTATAAGCTTCGCGAAGAGCTTCGCGATGAGCTGCCGAAATTGTTTGCCGATACCGGAGCCACGGTGGTGTATGCCACAACCGAGCCCCTGGAGGCCCTGATGCTGGGAGGCAATACCGCAACCCTCAAAGAAGGCCGGGTGGTGCAGTTTGGCAGAACTTCATCAATATATCGCAAGCCGGCCACCCTGGAGAGCGCCGAGGTATTCTCAGACCCTCCCATCAACACCGCGATCATCAGCAAGCAGGGAGATCAGGCTGTATTGGGAGAAGTCGCTTCCTGGAGTGTTCCTGAGGAGTTGGCCGCCCTGCCTGATGGCGAGTACAAAATTGGTCTGCGGCCCCATCACCTGCTGCTCGATGAGCAAGGGGTCGAAGTCGACGGTACGGTCCAGATTTCAGAAATAAGCGGCTCAGAATCAATTATCCGGGTGAGGGTCAACGGCAATGTCTGGGTCAGTCAGACCCCGGGCATTCACTCGTTTGTCTACGGTGAAAAAATACGAATCCACTTTAATTCGAACAACTGCATATACTTTGGTGCTGACGAAAAGTTGATCGATCTCTAAACCGGACGGGTTGCATTATGGCAAGAATCAGATTCAGAGATGTAAGGCATGCGTATCCACCTCCCAAAGGGCAGGAACCGGTTTATGCGCTGAATGAAATAAATCAGGTCTGGGAAGACGGCGGCGCTTATGCCCTGCTGGGCCCCTCGGGGTGCGGCAAGACAACGCTGCTCAATATCATTTCCGGGTTGTTAACGCCGTCAGAAGGCGAAATACTTTTTGACGGCAAAGAGGTTACCGATCTTCCCACCTCGGCCCGGCAGATAGCCCAGGTATTTCAGTTCCCGGTGGTCTATGACACCATGAGTGTGTTTGACAATCTCGCTTTTCCGCTGCGCAATCGGGGAATGGATGAGAAACTGGTACAACAGCGGGTCGAACAAATAGCGGAGATGCTTGATCTCACTGACAACCTCAAAAAGCGTGCTTCAGGCCTTACGGCTGACGGCAAACAGAAGATTTCCCTGGGGCGCGGCCTGGTTCGCTCTGATGTCAACGCCATCCTGTTTGATGAACCTTTAACGGTAATTGATCCTCATCTGAAATGGCAGCTGCGATCAAAATTGAAAGAATTGCATCAGCAGGTGGGGGTGACCATGATCTATGTCACCCACGATCAGGTAGAGGCTTTGACCTTCGCGGAAAAAGTGGTGGTCATGTATGAGGGCATTGTGGTCCAGGTGGGTACCCCGGTTGAGCTGTTCAACCACCCCCGGCATACCTTTGTCGGATATTTCATCGGTTCGCCGGGCATGAATGTTCTGCCTTGCAGCATCGATGGAGGCCAGCCCGTTTTTGGTAAGAATCTCTTGAATATTGAAAGCCGGATCAAGGGGCAACTGCAGGGCAAGCTCGAAGTCGGTATTCGGCCGGAATTTGTGGAGTTCTCAGATGACGGCATCCCGGTGAAAATCGAAAAGGTCGAGGATCTGGGGCGCTACCAGGTGCTCACCCTTACCCATGAATCAGAAATTATCAAGATGGTAATGGCGGAAGACCAAACCGTACCGTCCGAGAATCCCAGGATTCAGTTCGATCCACACCATACCAAAATCTATTGCGACGACTGGGTGGTTGAGGAGGCTGTGAATGAATAAAACTCAAAACAATAAGGCCTGGTGGCTGGTGGTACCGGTGCTGGTTCTGGTGGCCTTCAATGCCTTCATACCACTGATGACGGTGGTCAACTACGCCTTCCAGGAAACCTTTGGCGACAACGTGTTTTTCTGGGAAGGCACCACCTGGTTTGAACAGGTATTGCGCTCACCCCGATTTCATGCCTCGCTTATCCGGCAGCTCGTCTTCACCGGTATGATTCTGGCCATCGAGGTACCGCTGGGTATCGGAGTGGCGCTGACCATGCCTCGCAAAGGTCCCTGGGTCTCCGTCTGCCTGGTATTGATGGCCCTGCCTCTCTTGATTCCCTGGAATGTGGTCGGTGCCATGTGGAATATCTTCGCACTGCCCGAGATAGGGCTGCTCGGCTACACCCTGAACTCGATAGGAATCGATTACAATTTCACCAATCAGCCGATATCCGCCTGGCTAACCACGGTGGTCATGGATGTCTGGCACTGGACTTCTCTGATCGTGCTGCTCTGTTATGCCGGCCTGAGTTCAATCTCTGATGATTATTATCAGGCAGCACACATTGATGGTGCCAGCCGCTGGGCAATATTCAGGTATATCCAGCTGCCCAAAATGAAACGGGTGCTGACCATCGCCATCCTGCTGCGTTTCATGGACAGTTTTATGATCTATACCGAACCGTTCGTGCTAACCGGCGGTGGCCCGGGCAATACCACGACTTTTCTGTCCATTGACCTGGTCAAGATTGCCCTTGGTCAGTTTGATCTGGGACCGGCGGCGGCCATGTCGCTGATCTATTTTCTTATGGTTTTGCTGATCTGCTGGGCCTTCTACACCATTATGATGCGAAATGAGGAGCAGTGAGATGATCCGTTTCAATAAATGGCTGGTGCCTACTCTCTACATTCTGTTTTTGATGCTGCCGATCTATGGTCTGCTTTCCATGTCCTTCAAGACGACCAATGAAATCCTCGGCGGCTTTTCGTTTTTTCCGCAGGAGTTTACCCTGGCCAACTACAAGGTAATCTTCACCGATCCGACCTGGTATAACGGCTACATCAATTCGATTATCTATGTGGTGATCAATACCCTCGTCTCGGTTACGGTGGCATTACCTGCAGCATATGCCTTTTCGCGCTACCGGTTCCTGGGCGACAAGCACCTGTTCTTCTGGCTGCTCACTAACCGTATGGCTCCCCCGGCTGTTTTCGCGCTGCCGTTCTTCCAGCTGTATTCGGCCATCAACCTGTTCGACACGCACATAGCCGTAGCCCTTGCCCACTGCCTTTTCAATATACCGCTTGCCGTCTGGATTCTCGAGGGATTCATGTCAGGCGTTCCGAAGGAACTTGATGAAACAGCATTTCTGGATGGATATTCGTTCTGGAGATTTTTCATCCGCATCTTTATTCCCACCATTGCAGCCGGGATCGGGGTGACGATGTTCTTCTGTTTCATGTATTCGTGGGTGGAGCTATTGTTGGCCAAAACCTTGACCTCGGTCGAGGCCAAACCAATTGCCGCAACAATGACTCGTACGGCCAGCAGTTCAGGGTATGAACTCGGCCTGCTTGCCGCAGCCGGTTCGCTTACCATCGTGCCGGGCGCGATAGTCATCTATTTTGTTCGAAACTATATCGCCAAGGGGTTTGCCCTTGGACGGGTCTAGGCGAGGAGGTTTTTTATGGGCTTATCCTGGATGGCATGGACATGGCCGACCGCTGCTTTTTTCATAGTTGTCGTTTTGTCTATCGTTACCATGGGCGTATGGGAGCGCTACAGTCCCGGCGGAAACCCGAGGCGCGGCGTATTTGGTCTGGATACCACTCGGGGGGATCGTCTGTTCATCTCCTGGCTGGGGACTGGTTTCATCAACATGGGCTGGCTGGCTTTTTACGGAGCTCCGTTATGGGGGGGGCTCTTCCTCTCCATTGGCTGGTTTATCTTTGTATTCAGATACGTCTAGCCCCGTCAGGCTCCTCCAGACAGTCGATCGAGGCTCAGATTTTAAATAGTGTGCTAGAGGCCCATGAGCCCATGGGTCATTTTTCCCAGTAGCATTTGAGGCGTTTAAGAAACACAAATAAAATTTTATGAAACAAAGACAAGAAAATATCCAGAAACTCAAGACAGATACTTTTGATGTCTTGATCATAGGTGGCGGGATGAACGGTGCTGTGTGCGCAGCTGCGCTTGCCGCCCGGGGTGCCAGGGTGGCACTCATCGATGCGCGTGATTTTGCCGGCTTTACCAGCCAGTACAGCTCCAATCTGATCTGGGGCGGCATAAAATACATGGAGAGCTATGAGTTTCGCCTGGTAAACAATTTGTGCAAATCCAGAAATGAGTTGTTGAGAAGCTTTCCATCCACCGTTACTGAAATAAGATTTCTGAGCACGCTGTCGAAAAAAACGCGTATTCCTGCCTGGCTCATGTTCATAGGTACTTGGATCTACTGGTTCTTTGGTCGTGGTCAAACCCGCACGCCATGCGTCTATTCAGCCAGCGAAATCAAAAACGAGGAACCACTGATTAATGTTGATGACAGCCGGGGCGGAGTTGAATATTCCGACGCTTATCTGCAGGACAACGATGCCCGGTTCGTCTTCAATTTCGTCCGCAGTGCTATGGATAAGGGCTGTGTAGCCGCAAATTATGTTGAGTCCGTCAGCGGTTCATACGATTCACAAAACCATTGGGTGTCGGTTGCCAAGGATAAAATCGGCGGAGAGCAGTTCGAGATACGTGCCAAAGTAATGATCAATTCGGCGGGTGCCTTCGTCGACAGGCTCAATGGAATCACTGGAGTTGAGACCGAGTATCAGCATATATTTTCCAAAGGCATCCATCTTGTCGTCCCGCGATTGGCGCGCCAGAAGCGGGTACTGGCCTTTTTCGCCGATGACGGGCGCCTGTTTTTTGCCATTCCCATGGCCAATAGAACCTGTATCGGTACTACCGATACGCCGGTTGAAGATCCTGAAACCGAGGTAACTGAAGAAGATCGTGATTTCGTGCTGTCGAATATCAATGCCCGCCTCGACTTGAGCAAGCCTCTTGAGGCCAGTGATATCATCTCCGAGCGCTGCGGTGTCAGGCCCCTGGTCCTTAAGAAGGGGCAGAAATCCAAGGATGATTTCCTGCAGATGTCGCGCAAGCATATCGTTGAGACATCTGAAGAGAAAAGACACATCAGTATCTTCGGCGGTAAATTAACCGACTGCCTCAATGTCGGCGAGGAGATCTGCGAGGAAGTCAGTAAACTGGGGGTCAATCTGAACCCTTTGGAGACCAAATGGTACGGCGAGCCCGGAACCCATATCAAGAGCACCTACTATAAACGGGCCTATGCGCTTGGGCTGGACCACAGTATCGCCAAAGACACCGGGGAAATGTTGAGCGACAGGTTATGGCGCCGTTATGGTGAACATGCATTACCAATGCTTGATGCCATAGAAAAAGATCCTGAGATGACGGAACCATTAATAGAGGGCACCGGAATCCGTCGATGCGAGATTGACTATATAAGGGACAACGAGATGATTGTAACGCTTGAAGATTACCTGAAGCGGCGCTCGAAACTGGAATATCTTGTTGCTTATCAGGAACTTAAAAATTTAAAGGGAATCTATGAGGCCTGCGAGCACCTCTTTGGCGATAAGGCTCAGGCCAAATATGATGCGTACTTCTCCAGATAAACTTCACCGTTATTACCTGAAGGAGTAGTTATGAACAGACACATTATCAGTATTGACCAGGGTACCACAAGCTCCCGCGCCATTCTCTTTGACAGCGGAGGGCGTTCGGTTTTCAGTTCCCAGCTGGAATTTACTCAACATTTTCCCAGGGATGGATGGGTCGAGCATGACCCCGAGGAAATCTGGTCAACAACGATCTCCGTGGTTCAGGATGTTCTGAAGTTTGCTGAGGAAAACACCAAAGAAATAGCAGCCATTGGCATCACCAATCAGCGTGAGACCACAGTTGTCTGGGACAAAGCTACCGGTAACCCTGTTTACAATGCCATAGTCTGGCAGGATCGACGTACTGCCGCATATTGTGAATCCTTGCGAAAACAGGGTAAGGAGCAGCTCGTTGTCGACAAGACCGGTTTGCTGCTGGATCCCTATTTCTCCGGCACCAAATTAAACTGGATACTGGAGAATGTCGAGGGTGTCCGGTCCCGTGCAGAGCAGGGAGAGCTTGTCTTTGGCACCATCGACAGTTTTCTGATCTGGCGCTTGACCGGAGGGATATCCCACGTCACTGATGCAACGAACGCCTCGCGTACCCTGATGTTTAATATTCATCAACAAAGTTGGGATGACGAATTGCTCGAGCTTTTCTCCATACCCGCATCTATGCTCCCCGATGTGTTGGACTGCGCAGCCGATTTTGGTCATTCAGATAAGAATGTAATCGGGGCCGAGATTCCGATAGCTGGAGTCGCCGGAGACCAGCAGGCCGCCCTGATCGGCCAGGCCTGTTTCGAACCGGGGATGATTAAAAGCACTTATGGGACAGGGTGCTTTATGGTCCTGAATACGGGAACCTGGGCGCTCTCTTCCAAGAACAAGCTGCTGACTACCGTGGGTTACCGGCTTGATGGCAAGACTACCTATGCCCTTGAGGGCTCTATCTTCGTGGCCGGTGCTGCCGTGCAGTGGCTGCGTGACGGGATAGGCATCATAGACAGCGCCGCTACAACCGAATCACTGGCCTCTTCGCTGGATTCCAACAACGGTGTTTATATTGTTCCTGCCTTTACCGGGCTTGGGGCACCGCACTGGGACCCCGATGCCCGAGGAGCGATCTTTGGCATAACCAGAGATACCGGTCCCGCCGAGTTCGTTCGGGCAACGCTGGAATCCATCTGCTACCAGACCCTGGATCTGCTCGAGGCGAAGCGCAGAGACGGGGTGCAGGCAACAAAGTTGCGGGTTGACGGCGGTATGGTGGCCAATGAGTGGTTCTGCGGGTTCCTCGCCGATGTACTTAACATCACAGTGGAACGACCCGAGTTCACCGAGACCACAGCTCTTGGCGCCGCTTTTCTGGCAGGTCTGCAGGTGGGTGTATTTGATTCTCTGGATGATATTAAAGACGTCTGGAAGGTTGACCGATCTTTCGAGCCCACCCTCGCAGAAGCTGAGCGAAAGAGGCTTGTGGAAGGCTGGCATCAATGTGTGAAGAAGGTTAAAACTTCCTAAGCGTCAATTTAAGTGGACACAATACTTAATTTTGAACGGTGAAAAGAAGTATGGTGTGCCCAGAGTCAGTCCGCTCACCTACCCTTTACGCTTGACGGGACAGAGCTTCTTTAGTATCTAGAAAATCCACGCCGGAGTGGTGAAACTGGTAGACGCACTGGACTCAAAATCCCTATCGATCTCCTCTAGATTTTCTGTCATTCCCTTTGGTTATAGCTAAATTCTCAAGTCGCAGTAGATGTCTGGTAGAGAAATAGCCTCCTATACCTTATAGAAAACTGCTATATCTTAACTCATAGATGGGTACAATTGAAGCAGCAGAAATTTGAGCAAACCAATTCTATTGGGACTACAAAGCTTTTTACCCACAGGAATCAGTGTCACAAGTTCAATGTAATATTCCCATAGTCCATACTTGCCATTTAAACTCACCTAAACATCGACAGATAAATAATATCCACGACTTCAACAGTGAGGGTGTATGCAGGCGCTAAGCGCTGTCAGCCCATCTAAGCTCACATTCCGGTATTGCTAGGGATGACTCTATGTGAAACATCAGAAATTATATTGGTAATAAACCGATCTGTCAAATCTGCATAACACATTGATATCAAATGATATGTCAGTTTGATGTGATGTCGTTAGGTACTTCTCCACTTTTAAATTTACCTGTAATATTGACGGGGGGGTATCGTTTCTAGTCACCCCCGTACCCCTCTAGTTCTTGAAAACACCCCGCCCTGCAAAGGAAGAGTGGTTTCTCTCTTCAACAGGAAAAGAAAAATTCACATAAATTCTTAATTGGTAAGCCTTGCCAATACGAGCCTCTACAATTGTATTGGTGAGGGTCCTCGTAACTTAACAGGAAAAATCTCTAGAATACCAGTTTCGCTCATTTTTAAGGTATCCACTATTAACCCTAACAAATAAT
>CAJQNS010000013.1 GCA_905479735.1 uncultured Desulfofustis sp. | reverse complement strand
AAATCCAGTCCCGGCGCACCTCATCGAGATTGCCAAAGAAAATCTCAACCATGCCAAGAACTTAAGGCAAAAATAGCTTATTTCTCCGAAAACATTTTATCATCTCGATTTTCTGTTCTTATTCCTTATTGTATACTATATATTGTAGTTTCTTCTTGTGGGGGCGGCAAATGTAGTGTATATGCTATCCAAACATAGATGCACCGGCTCTTCGGGAGAGAAGGGCTTCGATTCTGTTTCAAATTTCGATATGATTTTAGGTGATACAATGCTCGAGCCTTATGCTGATGGTGATGGGGGACAGGTGCCCGAAAGTAGTGTTTCGCAGATGTTGACAGATACGGCAGAAACAGTTCTGAAACGGCGCTATTACCTGAAGGATCAGGACGGCAATCCGGCAGAGAACTGGGAAATGCTTTGTGAACGAGTCGGCAACGCGGTAGCGGCCGGCAAGCGCAAGCCAAAGAACTACGATGCGCTGCGCAAGCGTTTCTACGACATGATGTACCGCATGGAGTTTTTACCCAATTCGCCCTGTCTGATGAACGCCGGTACCGATCTGGGCCAGCTTTCGGCCTGCTTTGTCCTGCCGGTTGAAGACTCGATGGATGGCATTTTCACCGCCGTTCGAAACGGCGCCCTGGTTCACAAGACCGGCGGCGGCACCGGCTATGCTTTCTCCCGGTTGCGGGCCAAAAATTCTTCGGTCCAGTCGACCCAGGGTGTGGCCTCGGGTCCCCTCTCCTTCGCCGCCGTCTTCGATGCCGCCACCGAGACCATCAAGCAGGGCGGTAAGCGTCGCGGCGCCAATATGGGTGTTTTGCGGATCGACCATCCAGATATCCTCGATTTCATCAGTGCCAAACAGGAGCAGGAGAGATTCAACAATTTCAATTTCAGCGTGGCGCTTACCGACAGGTTCATGGAGGCGCTGGAAACAGATGGTACTTATGAGCTCACAGAGCCCTCCTCAGGCGATGTGGTTCAAGAGTTGAAGGCCACGGAGGTGTTTGATCAGATCGTCGACCTGGCCTGGCTTAACGGCGAACCTGGAGTGCTGTTCATCGACAGCGCCAACAGGGACAACCCGACCCCGCATCTCGGATCCTTCGAGGCTACAAATCCTTGCGGTGAGCAGTGGCTGTTGCCTTATGAAAGCTGTAATCTCGGATCCATCAACCTGGCCATGTTCGTCAGCGACGGCGAGGTCGATTACAGCCGACTCGAGCAGACGGTGCGTACCGCGACGATCTTTCTGGATAACGTCATCGACTGCAACCGCTTTCCGATTCCGGAGATTGAGGAGATGACCCTGAAGACCAGGAAAATCGGTCTCGGCATCATGGGACTGCACGACCTGCTCATTCAGCTCGGCATTTCTTACGCCAGTGACGAGGGACGCCAGCAGGCCTCGGAGATCATGGTCTTCATTCGCGATATATCCGAGGATGAATCGATCAAGACCGCCAAGAAAAAGGGGCCTTTTCCAGCCTTTGACAAAGATACGGCAACTTATGAGCCGCGGCGCAATGCGGCGCTGACTTCGATCCAACCGACCGGCACAGTATCGATGATCGCCGACTGCGCCTCGGGTTGCGAACCCTATTTTTCCATCGTCATGATCAAACACGTGATGGATGATGACCGGCTGATTCTGGTAAACAAATACTTCGAGAAGGTGGCCAAGGAGCAGGGCTTCTACTCCAAGGAACTGATGGACAAGGTGGCGGACAGCGGCACCGTGATCGGCCATCCTGAGATTCCAGAGGATTGGCAGGAGGTGTTCAGGACCGCCCAGGACATCAGCCCCGACGACCATATCAAGATGCAGGGGATTCTCCAGCAGAGCGGGGTAGACAGCTCCATCTCGAAGACTATCAACCTGCCCTCAACCGCCAACCGCGAAGACGTGCGTCGCTCTTATATGCTTGGCTATAACCTGGGCTGCAAGGGGCTGACCGTCTACCGCGACGGTTCTCGGGATTCCCAGGTGCTCAACACCAAGGAGCGTTCCGAGAAGTCGAACGGTGAGGAGCAGATGGCCATGGTCTCCAGCAATGGCAAGCGCAACCTGCCCGACGTCCTCAGTGCCAAACGTTACAGGGTGAAGGATCAGGACGGGAAATCGGTCTACATCATCGTCTGCTTCGACGAGAAAGAGGAGCCGATGGAAGTGTTCGCCAAGTTTCCCTTCGACAACCGGGTTGATCTCAAAGACAAATCAACCATGTGGACCACCACCTGCCGTCTTGTGTCGCTGGCCCTGCGATTCGATGTGCCGATGAATGAAATCATCAAGCAGCTTGACCGCTCCAGCGGCCATATGCTTGATCTGCCGGCCCAACTAAGCAAACTTTTCAAGTCATTCATGGCCGGTACCCAGCACGGATTTGCCGATACCTGTCCGGAATGTTCCGGCAACCTGGTGTTTGAAGAAGGCTGCGAGACCTGCAAATCGTGCGGCTATTCCAAATGCTCATAAAGGACTCAACCAGTTAGGGCGGGACTGAGATAATGGCCAAAATCGGCAGAAACGAACGTTGCCCCTGCGGCAGCGGAAAAAAGTACAAGCACTGCTGCGCCCGCAATCCCCAGGTGGAAAAGCGTGCTTCAACCGCCGAAGAGCAGCTTAAGATTTCGCTGCTGAAAGCGGTGGAAAATAACGTCCAGGCGGCAAGTCAGAAGAAACAGATGATCCAGGAACTGGGTGTCTTTGTGCTGCTCTCCACCACCCAGGGCAATAGCTGGCTGTTCGAGGTGACCCAGTCTGACTGCGTACAATTGGCCCGCAACGGCGAACCGCTGCCCATACCCATCGACGAGAATCCCCAGACCATCGAAATCGAGTGGAGCCATACCTACAAGGTGAAAGACAGAACAATGGTCCTCACCGCCTATAACGACAAAACCGAGTCGGTTCTTGAGGATTGTCCGGTTAAGGAGGTTTCTGCCTCGATTAAGAGGATTAGGAAAAAGATTCCCCCTTCAATGCTTTCGGAAATACACATAGGGTAGGGCGTTTCGATATGGTCTCTTATCCTGCGTCGCTTTTGAGGGAGGCATACTAGAAATGTATAGCCTCCCTCAAGTCTCCTTATCTAAGAGACCATCTTGAAACGCCGGTATTGCATTCCAGAGATAAGAAGGCAGTAGCAGTCAGATAGGTAGGATTCTAGGCTAGCGTTATGGCGCTATTAAGGCAGGCATGCTTCTGTGTGAAATTTATCACCAGTATCCTTGTCCTGCGCGCCGTCTTTCAACAACGGAAGGTGAGGTTAACGATAGTTTATCGATCGGTGTCAAATGATATGAGGCAAGATTGCCTCAAGTCTCCTTATCTAAGAGACCATCTTGAAACGCCGGATAGTCAGTTGAATTCTCGACCAGCCTGAAATTCAGATGCGGTTGTCTACTTTGAATGTACTATTAATTTGGGCAGGTGCAAAATTGAATAGAAGAGCTTGGTAACATCTTATTCGATGGCAGGATATTTGCGATTCGTCCCCATGCTGCTGTGTATGGGGACTCTTTTTTTTCTTTCTCATCAACCCGGGGACAGTTTCGATCTGCCGCTTTTTCCAGGGGCAGACAAACTCACCCATATGATCGCCTACGGACTACTGGGTGCGACGGTCATATTCGGCTTTTCGGCCGAGGCGAGAAAGACGAAAAGAGTGCTGGTGCTGTTGGTGGCGGTGCTGGTACCGGTGCTGTTCGGCCTCAGTGATGAGTATCATCAGAGCTATATCGCCGGACGCAGCCCTGAAGTTCTCGACCTGGTGGCCGATGGCACCGGCGGTCTGCTGGTGGGACTCTTCTGGTTTTTTAGAAGATCAGAAAAGCAGTTATATAAATAAGAATGCTTATATATCACTTAAGTAAAAGTCTGGCCATCTCCTTGGCAAAATAGGTGATGATGATGTCCGCTCCGGCCCTCTTGATCGACAGCAGCGTTTCCTGCATCACCCGTTCACCATCGATCCAACCCTTTGCGGCGGCAGCCTTGATCATTGCATACTCTCCGCTGACGTGATAGGCAGCCAGCGGCAGGTCGAATTCATCTCTGAGCTTAGAGATGATGTCGAGATAGGCAAGGGCCGGTTTGACCATGAGTACGTCAGCTCCCTCGTCTACGTCCAGCGTTGCCTCTCTCAGCGCCTCCCGACTGTTGGCGGGGTCCATCTGGTAGCCCCTCCGGTCGCCGAATTGAGGCGTCGAGTCGGCAGCATCCCGGAAGGGGCCGTAAAACGCCGACGCGTATTTAACCGCATAGGACATGATTGGAATCATTTCGAGATTGTTCTCATCAAGTGTGGCTCGAATTTCGGCGACCCTGCCATCCATCATGTCCGATGGGGCGACGATATCGGCACCGGCCCTGGCGTGGGACAGCGCTGTTTTGGCAAGTATCTCCAGGGTCGTATCGTTATCAACTTCGTCGTTGACCAGAAATCCGCAATGACCATGGTCGGTGTATTCACAGAGACAGACATCGGTGATGACGAGCAACTCCGAGGACTTGTTTTTCAATTCCCTGATAGCCCGCTGGACGATCCCGTCCTTGTCGTGAGCTCCGGAACCGACACCGTCCTTTTTCTCAGGAATGCCGAAAAGCATTACCGATTTGACTCCAATCGATAGGAGCTCTTTGGCCTCACTGGCAAGTTGATCGACGCTGATCTGGTAAACTCCCGGCATGGAGCGAACCTCATTTTTTACTTTTTTGCCGGGAACGATGAAAAGCGGATAAATCAGCTGGTCTGCTGACAGCGTTGTTTCGCGGATCAGCCCGCGCAAGGCTTCGTTGCGGCGCATCCGCCGGGGGCGATATTCGGGAAATACCATGATGTTTCTCCTGTTGATCTCAGAGCTATGGCTCGGGAGGTAAACGGCAGCTCAGTTAGTTTATAATTTCCAGACTTTTCAATTTTTTGTGCAGGTGACTTCGCTCCAGTCCAACCGACTCGGCTGTTCTGGAGATGTTGCCCCCATTTTCCTCGAGCTTGAACTGTAGATACTCGCGCTCGAAAAGTCGACGAGCCTCCTTGAAGTCGTTGGTTTTAAAGGGAGTCAGACTACTCTTCCTGGGGGGCGGGGCGGCTTGGTCGGAGAGTCCCAGAAAGGTCCTGATTTTATCAACGTCGACGATCTCCTCTGGACACATAATGACGATTCGCTCGACAAAATTTCTCAACTCGCGGACGTTGCCGGGCCAGCTGTGATTTTTCATTTCGGCGAAGGCCTTGTCTGTCAGTTGTTTGGGTTCCAACCCTTTATCCTTCAGACCTTGCATCAGGTCTGCTACAATTTCGGGAATATCCTCGGTCCGTTCAGCCAGCCGCGGAACGTGAATCGGTACAACGTTGAGTCGATAGAACAGATCAGCCCTGAAATTTCCCTCTTGGATTTCCAGTTCAAGGTTCTTGTTGGTGGCGGCCAGTACCCGGACATTTACCTTGATGGTCTTGTTGCCCCCAACCCGCTCGAATTTTTGTTCCTGAAGAATTCGCAGTATTTTGGCCTGGGTCTTCAGGCTCATATCGCCAATTTCATCGAGGAAGAGAATACCGCCGTCAGCCTGGTCGAATTTACCTCGTTTGTTGGATTGAGCGCCGGTGAACGAGCCCTTGACGTGGCCGAACAGCTCCGATTCGATGAGTTCTTCCGGGATTGCCGCGCAGTTAACTTCTATCATCGGCTGACTGGCGCTGGCGGAAAGGCTGTGGATTGCCTGGGCTACAAGTTCCTTGCCGGTGCCGTGTTCGCCGGAGATAAGTACCCAGGCATCGGTCGGGGCGACCATCTCGATCTGCTGATGCAGTGAGGCAATTACTTCTGAGTGGCCGGTGATTCTCGCTTTTTTTAGCGAACGTTCACGCAGCAGCCGGTTTTCGTTTTCCAGGTGGGCGTAGCGTAGACCGTTGGCCACCGACAGGATAACCTTGTCATAGGAGAGCGGTTTTTCGATGAAATCATGGGCCCCGTTCTGTACCGCCTGAACTGCCGTTTCGATGGTGCCGTGACCCGAAATCATGATTACCGGAATGTCCTGGCGCTCTTTGATTCTGGGCAGCGCTGAGATACCGTCCATTCCGTCACCCAGCCAGATGTCGAGCAGAACCAGACCAACGTTTTCTGTTTCCAGCAGTTCCAGCCCTTGCTCGGCGGTCGGCGCGGTGAGTGTATCGAAGCCCTCGTCCTCGAGTATACCGGAGAGCGACTCCCGGATGCCCGATTCGTCGTCGATAATGAGAATTTGCGTATTCATGGGCCTATTGTACGATTGAAGTCAGGCAAAGTCGCTCGTTTCAGGAAAAGTCGGAGCCGCGCTGGGCATAGCCGTTGGTGTTGGTCAATGGCAATTCGATGGTAAAAACCGAGCCAGCCGGAGTGTTGTCCTCTACCCGAATATATCCGCCGTGATCGTTGACGATGGTGGAGATGATGGCAAGTCCCAGACCGGTACCGCTTTTTTTGGTCGAAAAATAGGGTTCGAACAGTCTGAGCTTATGCTCCTTGCTGATTCCTGGACCATCGTCAAAGACCTTGAACAGAACCGACTGGGCGAACTTATTGACTGTCAGTTCGACATCTATATTACCGCCGTCAGGCAATGCCGCAACACCATTATCCAGCAGGTTGATCAGGCAGCGCTTTATCTGTTCGGCGTCAAAATCGAAGATCGGTATCTCATCCTCCACCAGGAGAGTGAAGTCAATATGCTTGTGACCTTCCTGATAAAGGACCAGTGTCTCTGCGGCGAGCGCCACCAGGTCATCCGGTGATTTATTGATCTTGGGCATCCTGGCGAATTGGGAGAATTCGCTGACCAAGCGCTTGAGTGCCTCGACCTGGGTAATGATGGTTTCGGTGCAGCGGTCGAATACCGAATCTTCCTCCTGGAGAATCTCAGGATAGCGTTTGCGCAGACGCTGAGCGGAGAGCTGGATGGGGGTCAAGGGATTCTTTATTTCGTGGGCGATGCGCCTGGCCACCTCTCTCCAGGCTGCCATGCGCTGCATTCGTTCTATCTTGGTTAAATCGTCGAAGACCAGGACAAAACCGATAGGGTTCCCCTCGTCATCTTCAAGGCGGGTAAAGTTGACCAGCAGTGAGAGCCTGATCCGGTTGATGCTCAATTTGAGGTGCTGTTCTATGGAGAACTTGCCGGTGGTGTATAACTCCTCGATAAAACGGTCGAGAATATGCGTATATTCGCGTGGCAGCGCCTCGCGATAGGTCAGGCCTATGAATTTCGAGCGATCGATGCGCAGCAGTTTGGCGGCGAAATTGTTGATTGTCGTGATTCTGCCGTGATCGTCAAGGGAGACCACACCGGCAGAGACATTTTGCAGGATGATCTCGGTGTAGCGCCTGCGCTGCTCAGATTCCTGTGAGCTTTGCTCGAGCGCCACATGGGTTTCGGCCAGCTGCTTGTTGCTGCTATTGATGTTGCTGGTCATTGTGTTGAAAGAAGTGACCAGCTGGCCGATCTCGTCGTCGGAGGACTCCTCCATGGTGAACTCGAAATCACCCTCCGAGATCCGCTTGGTAGCGGCTGCCAGGCTGTCTACCGGCTCAGTGATGGTTCGGGCGATGCGCATACCAAACCAGATGGCTGCAAAGACGATCAACAGGGTGACAATCAAAAGGATCAGCAGCAGCCAGAATTTGAACGGATCCTTGAGGTGGATGAGCTGCCGGTAATCATCTATGCCGCTTGAGATGCGAGTCATCCGGTCAAGTTTTTCCTGGTCAATAAGCAGTGATGTGATCAGAATACCGCTATTGCCGGGCGGCGGCCCCAGAGTAAAAGTTCTGACATGTCGCACCAACTCCCCCCGCTCGGTCATCTGGATCAGTGATTCGGCTTCATATCCGGAGCGGACCTGTTGCAGGGTCTTCACTGGAATTTGGGGTGGAGCTATAGCCCGCAGTCCTCTGGTTGCCACCGTTACTTCGAGGTCAGCCTGATCGACGCGCAGGGTAAGCATAGACGGGGTGGAGGCCGGGGTCAGATAGAGCATCTGGTTAAGCAGAGAGGTCAGGGTTTCTTTGCTCAGTGATTCAAGCTTATAACCGTCCATCTTGGTGGCAATTCTATCCGAACTGCTCGCAGCCTGTTCGCGGGTGTCGGCTATTACAGATCGGGCCAGGTCGAGAGAATCTTCCAGGGATTGCTCAATGCTCGAGTTGAACCAGTAGTCAACGCTGGAAGAGATGAACTGCAGGGCGACAAAGAAGAGTAGAATAGTGGGAAGCAGTGAGAGGGAGAGGAAGGAAACCACCAGTTTGGTACGCAGCTTGCTCCCCATGACATTGCTTTTGCGTTCGAAAATCAGCTCCGCCAGATAGCGTAGAATCAGGAAGAGGACTACCAGAACAAGGATGACATTGAGATTGATAAGCGCGAAAATAGCGATATTTGAGTTTACCGGAAGCTGTATATCCCTTTCGAAAAGCCTGGCCTGAAGCCAGATAAATAGAGGTATAAGGCAGAGACAGAAGACGATGACCCGAGTGACTATCCTTCTCTTCTGGCGCCTCTGTTCAGCGCTCGTCTCCGGGCGTAGCACCATGAGTTCTGCTGGTGTACGGTCGGTTATCTGGATGGGGTCTTGTCCTGCCATGACCTGGTTTTGATTATTAATAAATGAACTCGATGGAGTGCCAATCAGTTTTAAGGTCCCACCAGGAGACAAAAGGAATGACGGAGTGCAGGCTCAGCGGGAGCGTTTTCTTATAAAGATCAGCCTTGACCCGCAACCGATAGGTTTGGTCCGGTTCGAGCTCGTTGAGCCTGACGATCTTCAGGCCGTTAATCTCATTGATCAGCGTCAACGCTTCCTCCAGGGTCTTCACCGTGTGGGTCTTTTGACTGAGTTCCCCGGTCTCAACGGTATAGAGCTGTTTCAGTGTATCATAGCTGAGCGAGTGGGAGAACTCTATGCTGGTGAGTTCGGCGTCCGGCCAATTGGACTTGACCTTTTCAAGTTCAACGAAAAATGAAAACTGCACAGGAATGCCGCTGTGCAACCCTTCGATCATTTCTGAGGTCAAACTGTTTTTCAATTCGCCAAAAAAGAGAAGGTGGGTGTCGGAGGTGGTGACGATGATATCGGTAAAATGGGGGCCGCTTATTTTAGAGCCGTCGGCACCAACACCATCGGTTGCGATAAGCGGCAAAAAAATAAGAAAAGCGCATAAGAATGCGCAGGATATCGACAGTTTAAAATTCATATCTTGTTGAATAAATCAATCTCCTCGAATCAACTGCCGGGTCGCAGACCACATTGGCAGTTCAAAGGGATTGTTATTGTTTGAGAATTACTACTAGTCTACTTGATAACAGTGGTGATGTCCACGGCTTGTTACTGTTACAATGGCCCATCCTGATTGACGGAGTTGCTTTTTTGGGCATATGTCTGTATATATCGCTAACACAATTCTTTATTATTACTAAGTGAACTAATTTTCATCAGCCAATATGTCCCCACGGCCAAAGAAACTCAGACATTGTGAAGGCAACTTCTGCGGACGAGCATTCAAACCAACCGGAACGCCGCTCAGCGAATTGCTCCAGGTCAACCTGCACCGCGATGAGCTGGAGGCCCTCAGGCTCTGCGATTTCGAAGGTTTGACCCAGGAAGAAGCCGGCTCCCGGATGGGCGTTTCCCGGGGTACAGTGCAGCGCATTATCACCGGGGCCCGTAAAAAAACGGCCCAGGCGCTGACTGAAGGTCAAGCGCTGGTCTTCGTCGATTCGGAGAGCTGAATTTTCTTCTTTATTTCGTTCCTTCCTTTTCCCGGCCTGACTTCCTGATGTTAAAGTGATAAGAGAGCTTTGGGCAGCTTGGGAGGTTGCCAGGGACTGCTGCGCTCGGCCTTGTCAACTCCGCAGTGAAAAGCCGATCGGATGACGGCCGCTGCGCGTCCTCTAACGATCGGAGGATCAGGCCGATAGCGTCGCACGCGGAGTCGCGTTGCTGATCTCGATCAGTGATATTGAGATGAAAAATGTCGTGCAGCAGCATCGGCCAATCCAACCCCGTAATACCAAGCTGGCGCAGCATCGGCCAATCCGGCCCCGTATAACCAAAGCGGAGCAGCATCGGCTGATCCTTCCTCGCCTCAGCAAACACTTGCAGGTCTTAGTGACTAAATGAATCTACCGGATTGAGATCGATCCTTACACATTCTCCCGGGTTTTATGGAACTCGATATCAGGCCACTTCTCCATGAAGTAGTTGAGCATCCACTCGCTTTCAGCCAGGTAGGTAAGAAACCCCTCGGCGTCTCTGGCCAGGCTGCCCCGGTTGGCCCGCTCGAACTCTGCCAGTTTCTTTTTGTCAGAGCATTCTACCCATCGTGCAGCCCGCGAATTTACTTGCTCGTAGACCGCATCGACCCCATATTCGTTTTTCAGTCTGGCAACAGTAACTTCAAACTGCAGGACGCCTACGGCGCCCATGATGTGGTCTGAACCGATCAGCGGATGAAAGACCTGTATGGCGCCTTCCTCGGCAAGCTGGACCAGTCCTTTCTGCAACTGCTTCATCTTCAGTGGGTTCTTGAGCAGTACCCGACGAAAATGCTCGGGAGCAAAATTAGGAATGCCGGTGAATTTCAACTCTTCTTTGGTGGTAAAGGTGTCGCCGATTTTTATGGTTCCGTGGTTGGGCAGCCCTATGATGTCTCCGGGCCAGGCTTCTTCGACATTCTCTCGGTCCTGGGCCATGAAAATGATGGCGTTGGCCAGGTTGATCTCCTTGCCGATCCGGTGATGGCGAACTTTCATTCGTTTTTTGAAGACCCCGGAGCAGATGCGCATGAAAGCGATCCTGTCACGGTGGGCGGGGTTCATATTGGCCTGGATCTTAAATACAAAGCCGGAAAACTGGTCCTCGTCAGGCTCCACCACTCGAGAGACAGTCCGACGGCCTGAAGGACTTGGGGCCATCTCCACAAAGGTGTCCAGCATTTCCTGGACCCCGAAGTTGTTGATGGCGCTGCCGAAGAAGACCGGCGTCTGGTTACCCTTGAGATAGTGACTGTATTCGAATGGGTTGGCAGCGCCTTCCAGGAGTTCGATTTCATCCCTGAGATCTGAGGCTTGAGCACCGATGAGGTCGTCGAGCCGGGGGTCTGCGAGGTCGGAGATGGTGATGGCCTGCTGCTTCCTTGTTTCAGACCCGGGGGTAAACAACTTGAGCTCTTTTTTATAAAGATTATAGACGCCTTTGAAGCTTTTTCCCATACCGATGGGCCAGGATAGCGGGGTGCATTCGATCTGCAGCTTCTCTTCGATTTCATCGAGCAGCTCGAGGGGGCTTCGCCCTTCACGATCCAGTTTGTTGATGAAGGTGATCAGCGGCGTGTTGCGCATCCGGCAGACCTCCATCAGTTTTTCAGTCTGGGTTTCAACGCCTTTGGCACTGTCGATGACCATCACCGCCGAATCGACTGCCGTCAGAACTCGATAGGTGTCCTCTGAGAAATCTTGATGACCCGGAGTATCAAGCAGGTTGATTTCGTAGTCGCTGTAGGTGAATTTCATCACCGAAGTGGTCACCGAGATGCCGCGCTCACGTTCGATCGCCATCCAGTCGCTGGTGGCATGCCGTTCAGCCTTGCGAGACTTGACCGCACCGGCCAGATTTATTGCCCCACCATAGAGCAGGAGCTTTTCGGTCAGCGTTGTTTTACCGGCGTCCGGATGACTTATGATGCCAAACGTTCGACGTCTTTCGACTTCCTTATTAAGACGGGAACTCATTATCGGAAATTGTCCTTTGCTAAATTGGAACTACTGGGTATGTTTTCGCCAGAATGTTCAGGCCTGCTCAATGTTTAACATCTTCTCTGATTTGGCAGGGGAGTATTGACTTGGAAAAATTGTGAAACATAGGTTTTTTTAAAATAATTGCAACTTTTAATACACAAAAAAGATGGAAAAACAAAGAAATATGTTGGTGACCGGTGGCTGCGGTTTTATCGGCAGCAACTTCATTCACCTGGTCGCCCGAACCCGTCCGGACTGGCGGGTGGTGAATCTTGATCTGCTCACCTACGCCGGCAATCTCAACAACCTGGAAGCCATTGAAGCGGGCAACAGCTATCGTTTCGTAAAAGGAGACATCTGCGATCAACCACTGGTTTCCTCCCTGTTCGAGCAGGAGAGGATCGATACCGTGGTCCATTTTGCTGCCGAATCGCATGTGGACCGCTCGATTGTCGGGCCGGATGCCTTTATCAGGACAAACATTATTGGTACCTTTACCCTGCTCGAAGCGGCCAGGACAGCCTGGGCGAAACGCGGGGGGGAGCAGGATGGGCCCATATTTCTGCATGTAAGTACCGACGAGGTATTCGGTTCGCTCGGGGAAAGCGGTTACTTCAGTGAGACTACCGCTTATGATCCCCGTTCGCCTTATTCGGCTTCCAAAGCCTCCTCTGATCACCTGGTATCCGCCTATTGCCATACTTACGGGCTGCCGGTGATGATCACCAACTGCTCCAACAATTATGGTCCCTATCAGTTTCCGGAGAAATTGATTCCGCTTATCTTCAACAACAGCAGGACTGGCAAAGAACTACCTGTTTACGGAGACGGTAAGAACATCAGGGACTGGCTCTACGTCACCGACCACTGCCAGGCGATCATCGAGGTACTTGAAAAAGGCCGCAGCGGCAGGACTTATAATATCGGCGGCAACAACGAGAAAACCAATATCGAGGTCGTCACCCTGATCTGCGATTTGCTGGATGCCAAGATCGGGCTGCTGCCGTCCGGCAGCAGCAGGAATTCGCTGATCACCTTCGTTACCGACCGTCTGGGGCATGACCGCCGCTATGCAATCGATTCCACCAGGCTGAAAGATGAGATAGGCTGGCAACCTTCGGTGACTTTCGAGCAGGGGATCGAGATGACCATCGACTGGTACCTGGCCAATCGAAGTTGGCTTGAAACGGTTATCAACGGCTCTTATCAGGACTATTACAAGAAAATGTATGCCTAAGATATGGAAGTAATCACCACAGAGATTCCCGGAGTATTGATTTTTAAACCCAAGGTTTTCGGGGACGGACGCGGTTTTTTCATGGAGAGTTTCAACCGGCGGTCCTGGCTTTCGGCCACCGGCCTGGACTGCGAGTTTGTTCAGGACAACCATTCCCGTTCCGCCCGCGGCGTACTCAGGGGCCTTCATTATCAAATCAGGCAGCCCCAGGGTAAATTGGTAAGGGTGGTTGCCGGTGAGGTTTTCGATGTCGCCGTAGACCTCCGAAGATCCTCACCGACCTTTGGAAAATGGGCCGGGGTTCGCCTCAGCGCTGAAAACAAACTGCAGCTCTGGATTCCACCGGGATTTGGCCATGGTTTCATGGTGCTTTCGGAGGAGGCTGACTTTCTTTACAAAGCGACGGATTTCTACGCCCCTGAGCACGAGCGGGCTATCATCTGGGACGATCCTGATCTCGATATTTTATGGCCGTCCGAAATTGCGCCCGAGCTGTCTGCCAAGGACAGTGAGGCACCGCTGTTCAGAGATGCCGAAGTATTTGAGTGATCAGCGGTCGTTCTGTCAAGCATCTGTGGGCAGTTCGTTTGAGCCAGATGTCCGCCGTGGAATCAAAGATATGGCTTCCGGGTGATTGATCGATGTTCAAGTTTATCCATACAGCCGATATCCATCTTGACAGCCCGCTACGCGGTCTTGAAGCCCATGAAGGGGCTCCGGTTGAGG
>CAJQNS010000012.1 GCA_905479735.1 uncultured Desulfofustis sp. | reverse complement strand
ATTGGTTTTGCCCATCAGATCAATCGCGGAGAGATACCACCGATTGAGTCACCTTTCAAACGGCCTGAAATCTGGCAAAATGGTACCGACTGCCTGTTTATCGATTCAGATGAGCCGACCAAAGAGCAGATGGATTTTGTCTCTCGGGTCAAGCGCACTTTTAACCTGCAGATTCCCCAGCTCGAAGGGCTTACCACAAGCGATAATCCGTATGAGTTTCGCACCCATGAACCTATCAACTCACCCTACGAAAAGGAGTTCATGGTACCGCCAAAGTTCCTGCATGTCGACCTGCGGCAATTGGTGCAGGCCAATGGGAAAATTGATGAACTGAAATCCGTATTGAAAAAATTACACCCCTGGTCAACCCTGCATTACGGTCTCACTGCGCTGGATACGGTGGTAAAGCTCTACCTTGAGTGGATCCCGAAATATTACGGCAGGGAAAGTGAGATCCAGATTCTCTCTCCCATGACCCGAGGCACTTTAGGGACTGCCAATCTGAATACGGTGATCCAGCAGGCTGCCAATCCGCCGCGGGATGACAAACCTGAGATGCAGGTTGGGGAGCGTATTTTTCGGGTCGGCGACAGGGTGATTCACCGGCGCAATAACTATGACCTGGAGGTGTTTAATGGAGATATCGGAACGATCAAACAGATTGACACTACTGAGCTGACCTGCGTGGTCGTATTTTTCCTTGATAGTCGGGAGGTGTTGTACCAGAAGGAGGATATTATTGAGCTCGATCTGGCCTATGCCATTACCATCCACAAATCCCAGGGGAGTGAGTTCAAGGCCGTGATTCTACCGGTGCTTACCCAGCATTTCAAGATGCTTTATCGGAATCTCCTCTATACCGGGCTGACCCGTGCACGGGAACTCGCTGTTATTGTCGGTAGCCGTCGAGCGATGGTCATGGCCATACGGCAGCAGGATACCTGCAACCGGCAGACGGCACTGGAGACCCTGCTGCGGGAACCACAATAGGTATGTTCTGTCATATATCCATGGCCCAATTGGCGTTGTGCTGGATCCTGAATCATGAGGCCGTAACAACTGAAATACCTGGAGCGAATTCAACGTCGCAGGTTAAAACAAACACTGACAGCTCAGACCCGGAGCAAATTGCCGGGGTCTTGCATAAGAATTTAAGAAATCTATACGATGAACAAATTCATACATATATCCGCGGGCCATATTAAAATATCCACCAGGGAAGGGCCTTGGATTAAAAAGGCGTTCAATAATCCAGAATATCTTCAGTAATTCATCGAATAATCTTCGATTAAAGGATATTCCGAATCTGCTCAGTGATTTCTGCCAGGAGATGTAGTGGGCTTCGCCACTGTCAACTATTACGCCGTCCATGTCCCAAAGAACCCCAAGATTCAAATCTAGAGCAAGCATTCTTAGTTTTCTCTGTCTATTGGATATTGAATGATCGTCTAAAGTTCTGGATTGACAGTTTTCACAATGATCATCAATTTTGCCAGTATCACTACCTCGAGTTGTAATTTTATGCGATGTATCTGAACTTCTTACTGGACTCCTTCAACTATCGGGTCGAAGAGTAGTTAAAGCAGTTTTCTGATAATTTGCGAATTGATGATAATGGGTTAACGGGGAGGTTTCCTCTGGCAGTCGAAAAATTTTAGGCTGATTTTAATTTGATGGTTCTTTTATGCTATCAAGGCTCAATAGCCAATGGCATATCCACATATCCTGCAGAGTCTGCTCACTTATTATGGTCAGCCGCCTTATTGGTGAGCCAGTCAGTCCAGATGTCTATTCCTTCACCTGTCCTGCTTGAAAGGGGAAAAATCCTGATCCTACCATTGAGTTTCCTCACCCGTTTTTCCAGCAGTTTCAAATCAAAATCTGTGAGCGATGTTCCGAGGTAATCGATCTTGTTGATAATGAGAGCGTCGCATTTGGAAAACATCAACGGGTATTTGAGCGGTTTATCGTCGCCTTCAGGAACGCTAAGGATCATCACATCAAGGGCTGCACCCGTGTCGAACTCCGCAGGGCAAACTAGGTTGCCGACATTTTCGATGAAGATGAGGTCGAGAACATCAGTATCTAGGGAATCAAGGCCCTGCTGGACCATCGGCACATCAAGGTGACAGAAGCCGCCAGTCCGAAGTTGGATCGCCTCTACTCCCGAATGAGCCAAACGCTCGGCATCAACTGTAGAATCAATATCCGCCTCGATAACTGCCATGCTGTACTCATCTTTTAACCTACTTGTGGTTTGGAGCAGCAGACTTGTTTTACCTGCACCAGGAGAAGACATAATGTTGATAAGGAGTGTTTTACAGGCTTTTAGCTTTTGTCTCAGGTCCTGGGCATGCTGCTCGTTGTCCGCCTGAATACTTTCCCTTACCTTTATGAGTTTGACTGAGTCTGTCATTCCGCTTCCATCTCCTCTATATAGTAACCTCGACCGGACATTATCGAAAAACCTCCGTCAGCTCCACAATGAGGGCACGTTATGTCCTGTAGGTCTCTATTTTTTGTTTCGATTATCGTACCACACTCACCGCATTGGAGTTTGATTGGTTCCGGTATGATGATGAGTCGGGCATCTTGGGCAATGGTATCTCTGCTGAGATAGTTGAAATAGTGCTGTAGCCACTCGTCTTGCAGGTCGGTCAACCGGCCGACTTGTAGAGTGATAGAATAGATTGTTTTTAACCCATTCCGTTCCGCATGTTTCAGGGCAATGGTTAGTATCTTTTCCGTAACTGGTAGTTCGTGCATGACTGTTTGATACCGTATCCTTCGTTACAGCGGAAATTGTCGGCCCAAGCAATACAATACCCTGTGCGCCTCAATTAACAGACTATTGAGCCTTTTGCAAAACTAAGATTTTCGTTCAAAATCAAGGCATGTGAGAAATTTTACCACAGGCATATGATTGATATTCCGAGGAAAAAATTTTGAGCATAACGCAGAGTTTGGGCGAAAAGATTGTTTTGCAAATGGCTCTATCTAGACTCGTGGAACTTTAGGGCTAGTCCTTTGCCTTTCACAGCGTTCAACGTGATAATTTCCCTCTCTCTTTTGCCATCCGCAGGTAGGTCTGATACGTCAGTTTTGGAGGCACATACAGGTTGGCAGACTCTTTGGCGGCGAGGTGGATGGCATCTACATCGCAAACCGGAATACAGAGACCGCAGCCGATGCAGCGGTCGAGATTGATAATCGCAGTCTCTTCAATCCCGATGGCATCCATGTGGCAGCGTTCTGTACATAATCCGCAAGCAATGCACTCTTCTTCATTGACGACAGCGTAATAATTTGAGTGTACTTGTTCAGCGGGTTTTGCCAGTTTCTTCATATTCTTGAGAACCTGGCAGCAGCAGCCGCAGCACATACAGATGTTGGCTGATTTCTTGGCATTGCCCGGCTGGATGACAAGTCCTGCTTCTTTACCCTTTTCCAGTATCTGGAGAGCTTCTTCTACCTCTATAGCCCGGCCGAGCTTATTTTCTTCATAGTAGTAGGCAGCCGCACCGAAGGACATGCACACCTCCATTGGGTAGTCGCAGGGTTCACCGAGAACCTCATGTTCTTTTCTACAGATACAGGTCTGGACCGTGATTTTGGACTGGGCGCGAATAAGTTCCTCCGCATCCTCATAGGAGGCAATTTCTACATCCTGAACAACGGATTTCGATACGGGAACCACCCTCAATTGTTTGGTGTCCGTCTTGGTCCACACCTCTTCCATGATGTGGGGCAAGTATTCGTTCACATCCCTGACAAACTCAGGGTCAAGGTCGTTGAGATGGTATTCCCAGATGCCTACCACGAATTGAGCGGCGGAATACATTACCGTTCCATCCTTATAGCTCCTGAAGATTAAACCCTTCTTGGCCATCTCTTCCAGCCGCTCCCCAATTTCCCTCCCATGAAGGTCTGACCGTTCAGCGATAGTGTCGACCGTATCCGGCTTCATGGTCAGCCGCATTGCAATGTCCGCTTCCTCCGGTGTGAACAGACGGCGAAGGATCTTCAGTTCGATGCCACTTTCCGTAGCCGGATACCCACCGGGAAGATTGTCGAGATGTCGGGCCAGTTTCGTATAAATATCGCTCATCTGTTTCTCCAGTTATAGGAAGCTGTATGGGACGTTTTCCAATCCTTTTTCGTACCATATTTTCAGTATTGTTGCTCTTTCAAGAAGTGAGCAGATACTGCTCTTCAAACCGACGGACAACATAACGGCGGACAGGTGTTGACTACTGTCGGTCGCTATTCGATCAAAGATAAAACGGGTAAATGTAAGTTGGATATCTATTTGCTATCTCACTCATACAACCATAAAATATCTGTTATTTCAGTGTTTTGAATCGATTTTAAGGTTTTTTTAACTTCAGAGAATCGTAAAATTATACCGTAATTACACTAAGATGACTGTTTTAGTGAGGATAAACACCATGAATCAATGTGTATTCATTGAATGGAATTGTAAACACAGCCACAGCAACAATAGCTCATTGTTGTCGGCTGCTGAACTCAATACGAAATGTGCAAATTATCTTGAGGTTACCTTGAAAAATTGGGATTTTCGTTCATAATCAAGGCGCGAATGTAAATTTTGCCGCAGGCATATAGTTGATATGTCGAGGATAAAATTTTCATGCGCAACGCGGAGTTTGGGCGAAAAAGCGATTATTCAAGGTAGCCTTGAGTTTGATGATGTCCTCAGCTGCAAT
>CAJQNS010000011.1 GCA_905479735.1 uncultured Desulfofustis sp. | reverse complement strand
TCAGCCATGGCAACGTGCTCTTTGCCGATCTTCATTTTGGTTACCATATGGAGCTGACCCCTGAGGATGTCCATCTGAATTTACTGCCGCTGTTTCACGTGGGTGGACTCTTCCTCGCCACAAGTACGTTTCATGCCGGCGGCGTAAACCTCAACATCAGTAAATTTGACGGCTCGGTGGCGGCAAACCTGATCCAGGAAAGTGGCGTAAGTCTGTTCTTTGATTTTCCGCCGATTCTGGACACCATTCTCAAGGCTGCCAAGGAAGCGAGCTGTGACATCAGTTCCCTGCGCGCGGTGATCGGACTGGGAACCCCTGATACGATTCAGCAGTTTCAGACTGAAACTGCTGGTCACTATTACGTCATGTACGGTCAGACCGAGACCTCCTGCCTGGCCAGCATTGGCAAATACGATGATTGTCCTGGTTCGGCCGGCAAAATAATAATGTTGGGGGATGTAAAGCTTGTGGATGACTTTGACCAACCCGTCGCCTCAGGGGAGGTGGGAGAAATCACCCTGAAAGGTCCGATGGTCTTCCAGGGTTACTGGGGACTTGAGGAGGATAACCGCTACACTTTTCGAGACGGCCGGCACCACACTGGCGACCTGGGACGTTTCGACCCTGAAGGCTTCCTGTTTTATGCCGGTCGCAAAGCAGAAAAGGAACTCATAAAACCTGGCGGTGAAAACGTCTACCCGTCTGAGGTCGAAAAAGTGATTCTCCAGCATCCCGCGGTGGCAGAAACGGTGGTGATCGGTGTTCCGGATCCGAAATGGAAGGAGGGCATAAAGGCGGTTTGTCTGCTGCGGGATGATGAATCTCTGGAAGCGAATCAGCTGATTGAGTTTGTTGGGGAGCGAATTGCCAGGTTTAAGAAACCTCAATATGTAGAGTTTGTAGACGAAATGCCTCGTCAAGAAGATGGTTCCATAGATCGGGAAGCAGTTAAATATCTCTATGGAAAAGCTTGAATTCTTTTCAGGAGAACTGCACAGGTCTCTTGCAATGGCTGTTTTTGTCTCGAGTGGTCTGAAACGGAACAACTTGTTCAGGGAGTCGAGATACAGCAGTGAGGTTTTCCTCAACTTGTTTTGTCATCTTTTGTTTAAATGGCTGAGGTAGAGTCGAAAACTGGTGGTAAATTTTTTTATTTTTGTCCAATAGTTGCGTCGTTTTGTAGGTGAAATTACCTACTGGGCCATACGTCTTTGACGGATTGTTCAAAGAGCCAAAATCTGATATAAGTTTACTTATCAAGGGTATTAGGACAATAAGGTGTTCTGGTATCTTCTTGTCCTTTTTCGTATGTGAGTGGCTGATGGCTCCCTTGAATACTTGCTCTGCGATAAACGCAGAGACTGATACACCCACTAAAGTGAGCGATTTATTTTTGGAGAGACGTGTCCTTGTTCCTGCAAAAAACTTCGGCACTCTCCCATAGCGAAGTCCGGTCGAGTCTGGGTACCTCGGCCGGACTTTGCCCTTCGTGCTTTGCCGATCCCTTCCTGAGAGCGGGAAAATTGCTGCTCATTGGTTCATTTCGAATTCCACTCTGAATGTAAACCAAGTTTACATTTTTCTCGCGTCAACTATACACCTGGTAGACAATTGTGCCCGTTCTGTCCATAACAGATAGATCGTGAATTATCTTATATTTATATTACATATTTATTATCAACAGTTTATGTCTGTTGTTTGGTGGCTCTCCTGGACGGCCAAAGGTCTGGCACGTTCCTGGCATTCACAAGGTCAGATGAGGTTGAACGTGTAAGGGGTTGCACGATCATCTTCGATATCTTTGGTGACAAGCGACATTTGGCCACATTTGGTCGCTGATTTAAAAGGGGAGAGGACAATGGACAGACGATCTCGTAGCAGTAATCGTAGTCAAGGGGCAATTCTTTTTCACCACCCCTCGAACGCGGTTCAACAAAAACACCAACTATTTTTCCCTCGCGGAAAGGCTCAGAATTATCAGGCGCCCGGTCAGCCGCACCAGTTTTTTATCGTAAGTGACGCTTATCAGGAACCGGGGGGCTGCGATTATATTGAAGATATCTTGATGCAAAGAGACTACATCATTGATTGACCAGGCTCAGATTGTTTAGACGTCACCAATCTTTGTCGATTTTCAATCGGGGTCACAGCCAATTTCGAAAATGGTGAGATCATCATTCACCACAGCCTGACCACGCCACTCTCTGACACTCTCGAGTAATCCTTCTCCGTGGGGAAAAGACTTGCTGGTCGACAGCTGATCGATCAACCGCTGGTAGCCAAATTGCTCGACACTCGCATTTTCCGCTTCGCTAACTCCGTCAGAAAATAACAGCAGGGATTCGCCTGGCTCCAACACCAGTTCAGCGAGTTCGTAATCCACTTCTTCCATAACTCCCAGAGAGACGCCTTTGAGTCCAGAGATTTCCCTGACCCCAGTTGGGGAAACCAGGACCGGATTAATATGGCCCGCCCTGATCATCTCTATTTTCCTCATCCGCGGCCAGTATTTGAGCAGCAGCACGGTGGCAAAATAGCCTTCAGTCGAGGCTAACTCATACATGCTGCCGTTGACAGCCCGGAGGATGAGGTTGAGATTCTGTTGAAGCGATGCCTCCGCCCTTATCTTTGTCGAAACGGCTGCCATTATAAGCGCTGCCGGTACCCCTTTGCCGGAGACGTCTGCCACATAGGCAAGCACGCTCTTATCGGAAAGAATGATGGCATCATAGAAATCGCCACCGACATAGGACGCAGGTTGCGAGACCGCCCAGGTACGGATGCCGCCTTCCGGTGTTGGCAGTTCGGGCCAGAACAGCGTCTGTATTTTTGAGGCGGTTTTCAGTTGATTTTCCAGCTGGGTCGATTGGGCGATAACGGTATCGTGAAGCTCTTTGATCCTCAGCATTGATTTGACCCGGGCGACGAGAGAACCATGATCCACCGGTTTGGTCAGATACTCATCCCCTCCGGCTTCAAGTCCGGCTATCACGTCTTTGGTGTCGGTTTTGGCGGTGACCATTATGATTGGCATAAAGGGCAGCCTGTCATTGTTTTTAAGCCGCCGGCAGACCTCCAGTCCATCCATCTTCGGCATCATCACATCGAGCAGAATGAGATCTGGCAACGAAGATTGCGCCTTGGCCAGCCCCTCTTCCCCGTCAGTGGCTGTAATCACCCGATAATCGCTTGCTTCAAGGCGTACCTGCATGATCTCCAGACTTGCCGGGTTGTCTTCAACTATCAGAATTAACGGCTGCTCTCTCACCGGGCACGCTCCATAGTTTTTCAGGCCAGATGCTGTTCTATCTCAGCCAAAAGTTGTCGGGGACTGAAGGGTTTGGCGACATACCCATCGCAGCCGGCTTCGAGGGCCTTCTGCTTATCACCGCCCAAGGCATAGGATGTCACTGCGATTATCGTTATCCCGGCCAGGTCCGGTTCGGCTTTTATTCTTCTGGTCGCCTCGTAACCGTCTATGCCGGGCAGTTGTATGTCCATCAATATCAGATCTGGCTTTTCCCTTTTTGCCGCTTCCACCCCGGCCAGACCATCGGTCACCTCGATTATCTCATAGCCTTTGCTTGACAATAAATCTCTTAGAATACGTCTGTTATCTTCCTGGTCTTCCACCACCAATATTGATTTGGTCATAGGTCCTCCCTAGGAGTTCTCAACGCGCATCGGAATGGAGAAATTAAATATCGACCCTCTGCCGATGGCAGATGTCACCCAGATTCTCCCCCCGTGCATCTCGATAATCTTTTTGGCAATTGACAGGCCAAGACCGGTTCCACCCTTCTGCTTGGTGCTGGAACCGTCGATCTGGTGAAATTCCCTGAAAACGGTGCTGAGATCGTCCTCTGAGATGCCCGGCCCGGTATCTGCCACTGAAACCAAAAAGCGATCGTCCTCCACCTGGGCTTCGATACATACCTCTCCCTGGTCGGTAAACTTTATCGCGTTGCCGACGAGGTTCAGCAGTACCTGGGTCAGTCTCTGGTCATCGCCTCTGCCTATGGGCAACTTTTCGGGCAGGTTCATTTTCATAGATAAGTTTTTTTCCGCCGCCAGCGAGTCCACCGAAGCGTAAACCGTCTGAATCAGTTCGATCAGTGAGTATTCACCCAGCGTCAGGGTGAAGCGGCCAGCCTCGATTTTTGACAGATCGAGCACATCGTTGATCAGGCTCAGCAGGTGCCGGCCATTTTTCTCCAGCCGTTTGAGTACTTCTTCGATCTTTTCTGGCACCTCCCCATAAATTTCATCGAGGATCAGCTCGGTGTAGCCGAGAATAGCATTAAGTGGGGTTCGCAGCTCATGGCTCATATTGGCTAGAAACTCTGACTTGTGCTTGTCGGCCTGGGCAAGTTGTCGCCCCTTTTCCTCTATTTCTTCGAACAATCTGGCGTTGCGAATGGCGAGAATCGATTGGGCGGCGAAGGTGTGCAGCAGATTGACTGCGCGTTCCGGGTAGGTGCCGGCGTGTTTTCTCATCACCACCAGACCGCCGACGAGCTCATCTTCGTGTATCAGAGGTACTGCCAGCAGGGCTCGATAACCTTCTTGGTGGACACAGGCCAGGGGGTATTCCGCCAGAGTGCTCAGGTCCGCTATCTGAACCGGCTCACCTTTTGTCGAGGCCCGGCCCAGAGCACTGTTGTCTCCTTTTCTGATCCGCGAGCGGCGAAGTTCCTCCTCAAAGTTCTGGCTTACACCATAGCTTGTTTTGAGAGCAAAAATCTGTCTGACCTGGTCAAAGGTGAAGACGATCCCTCCATCGGCTTCAGAAAAGAGGACAGCGTGTCTGACGATACTACCCAGGACCTTGCCCAGATCAAGGGATGAGCCGACGACCTGGCTGACCTCACCCAGTGCTTCCAACTCTTCAACGGATTGGGCCAGCTCCCTGGTCCGGACATCCACCTGTTGTTCGAGCGTTCTGCTGTACTCTTCAATCTGTTCTTTGCTGGCATGCACCTCGGAGAAGAGATCCTTGATTGATCTGCGCATTTGATCAAGGTGCACGGCAAGCTGTCCTATTTCATCGTTGCTCCCCTTATCCACCGGTGTTTCCAGATTTCCCAGGGCGATGGATGAGGCTGATTCGCTGAGTTTCGAGAGCGGCTGGGCGATGTACTTTCTGGTGATGAGCAGCGAAGTGAGGAAAATCGCAGCGATGATAAAAACGGTCAGCGAGGTTATCTTTATTATCGTCAGAATGAACTCGCGTTTGACACTCTCGCGCGACATGACCAGTCTGATTGTCCCTACCTTGTTGCCCTCGAAGAGTATATCTCTGCTTTGGTCTATGAACTTATCCGGGTCGCTGAACTCCGAAGAGTCTTCGTCGTTGTAGTTCTCTCCACTTTTTTTGGAAATCAGTTGCTCGCCCCAGACCACTTCCGCGTAAACAATGGCGCTGTCTAGAAACAGCGCCGCGATAAAATCGTCAACCACGTTGTTGTCGAGATTCCAGAGCGGGGTTGGCAGACTGACGGTTGATAGTTCCAGAGCAGTGTCGAGTCTTTTTTCGAGTTCCGAACTGACCTTTGCACTGTCGATTATGATCGCCAGCCCGGCAAAAATGAGCAGCACCAGGGTGACCACTCCGACAAAGGCGGAACTCAGTCTCCTGCTGACACTTGTGAAGGATTCAGGAGCGGTCATTGATTATTCAACCAGTTCAACATTGTCGGACGATGAAGTGTCGAGGCTAAGTCCAAGAAGATCGGCGGTTGCCTGATTGATGAGTAGTTTAAAGTTTGAAAATCGCTCAACGGGGATATTCTCAAGAGGCGTACCTTTTTGATGACGGTCAACGATTGTTGCCACACTTTTTCCAAGATCGTAATAATCTCCTGCCACTCCGATGAGCACACCATTCTCTATCAAAGAGCGAATTTGACTGATACTTATTATTCTTGCTTTGCGAAGCTGTGCGCCTACGAGCGGTGCCTCTGAGCTCAGGTAGCTGTCGGGCGCGAGGTAGACGGCATCTACGATACCGGGATTTTTGTTGAGGGCCTCGAGGTGTTTTGAGAGCATTTGGTCGACCGGTGGAGAACGGAAGTCGATCACCTCAAATCCACGTTCCCTGCCATGGCGGTGCAGTTCGTCCCTGATGATCAGCGAGTTTTTTTCCCGTGGATTAAAGAAAAGGCCAAGTTTTTTAAAGGTCAGCCAGCGGTTCACTTCGTCCAGCTGCTGGCCAAGGCCAATTTTGTCGGTTCCGCCGCTGATGGATGAGCCCGGTGAATCGAGACGCTCAACGATGCCTGCAGCGACCGGATCGGTCACGATGTTGAAAATCTGCGGTATCTGACCGCCGATCACCACCTGGGCCCGCCTCGATACAGTGGTGCCAAAGGTGTAGATATAGTCGTAGGCTTCTAGATTGCTGTTAATGGAGCGGAGAATGGCTCCAAGCTTGGAGAGGTCCTGGGCCGAGTCGAAGATTTCAAAGCTTGTCTGATAGCCCAGTTCCTGTAATCCTTCCTTAAAGCCTTCCTCGGCAGCGGTTTCCCCCCGCCACAACAACATGGCTACGCTCAGTTCCTGCCCAGCTGCCGACCCGGAACCGGCATGTATCAAAACGAGGATAAGCAGCCACCATCTTGTCTTCATGATCTCGCCCTGCTATATCAATAGAGAATTCTGGACCTCCAAACGCTCTTCCGTTGCCTGTTTACTCAATATTCCATTTGTCCTTTATCTTCTGGATGGTTCCGTCTTTGGCCATCTCGTCAAAGGCCTGTTGCCACCTGGCGACGATTGTATCGGAAGTTTTTTTAGAAAAGGCGATTTTCAGTTCGCTCTTTTTCAAGTGAGCTACTTCGACGAACTGTTCAGGGTCTACTTCAGCAAGTTCACATACGGTTCTGAACCCTGGTTTTTTATAAGCCCAGAGATCGATACGGCCCAGTGCCAGCTTTTGCGCATTTTTCTGCTCATCTGAAACCGGCTCAAGATTTGTAAAGCCCATTTTTTCCAATAATTTGCCCCGCACATCATCTCTCAAGGTCCCAATTCGCTCGACCTTCTTGGCATCTTCCAGGCTTGTGATTGAAAACGAAGCGTCTTTGCGGGCCAGTAGAATATCTCTTTTGGTGGCCAGCGGGCCCACCCATTTGAACAGATTGCTTCGATCCTCGGTGTAGGTCATGCCGAAGAGAATGACATTTTCCTCTTCCAGGGCCATTTTATAGGCTCTGGCCCATGGGTACACCTCGATGGGTTCAGTGGACCCGATCCTCTGTTGAATCTCCTTTACAATCTCGACAGAAGAGCCAACCAGTGTGTTGTTTTCAACGTAATTGAGCGGAGGTAAATTTTCAGTCAGGATAGTGAGTTTTTCGGCAGCCAGAGACTGGCTCGAGAGGAAACATATCGAGACGATGAACAATAGAATTTTATTCATGCCAGAGCCTCCTTAGAGTTGGCAACTGCTCGGTGTGAATCTGTCATACCTCACACAGTAGCGGATTTACTGAGTCATGCTCGTCGTTTCCGGGCGCTCTATCAAAGGTGGAATACTTCAATAAAATAATATAATCATCAAATGAGGCAGGAAAAATTATTCTCACAACCACTTTCGGTCTATCATCTCAATTGGCATCGTAAAATGATCCGCCAACGACTATTGAAAGAGATCGTGGCGACTGGCGGGTTGGCAACAGAAAGAATAAGGTAAAAACAGTAACCTGATTGTCCGGAACGAACTATTGGAATACCCAGGCCAAATACTATTGCAGGGAAGACATGTTTATGGACAGCAAAAAAACGTAATGGGAACGAATCAGTCTGAAATCAATTCCGCAGGGCGGGCCATTCTTGATTCACAAAACTCGTTTGCCAGATAGTCCGCCCATTCCGCTGCTATTCCGCTATCTAACTGAGCCAAATACTTGCTAATCAAGGTCATATGTACATCAGCAGTACAATTGACCCATAGATCCGAGATTTTAAGAATGGTTTCGGGGCGCATATCGGTGTACCTGATTTAGTTGAAAAAAACTTGTTGCCCAATGGTGTGCTGCAGGGCATTGCTCCTTTCCAGGTTCTGCTCAAGCAGGAATAGTTTCTTCTCTGTCGATGGGGACCTCACGCGGAGGTAGTCGGCTAAGGCTTTGGCGGTATCGTTTGTTAAGGTGAAGTATCTACGATGTGATTCACCGTTTTGTTTAATGGCAAGCATCTTTGTCGTCAAATCAATGTCACCTAATGTCAACCCCACAACCTGACCCATGTCGAGCTCATGCTGCACCATGAGCAGACGAATAGCTTGGTTACGGATTCTGATAATTTCCAGAAAAAGATCATCTCTAGAAGTTTTTGTTGCCCACCTCATTGATCTGCCTCCTCACCGTCAGAAAGGATGTAAATGGTTTTGAAAATCGGGCTCTCCGTCCTGCTTCATATCTGATGACACTGGATCTTGTTAAGCAGACGACTGGATAGATATGTTTGAAGACTCTAATAGCGAAAAGTGTGCCTGAAGCACACCGCAGAAGATCTTTTTTTTGTTAGGCTGTAAGGTTTTGATTCAACTTAACTATGATATCCCTCGGCTTAATCTGAATAGCTGGTTTCACATCTTCTGGGGAGAGAGGTGTCAATTATGTAGACATGTTTGAAGATAGTTATGAGTCTTATCCGGGCAGAGG
This sequence comes from uncultured Desulfofustis sp., assembly GCA_905479735.1. GTDB lineage: Bacteria > Desulfobacterota > Desulfobulbia > Desulfobulbales > Desulfocapsaceae > JABDQA01. The sequence goes on along the minus strand of CAJQNS010000011.1, from coordinate 60,196 downwards.
GCAGCTGGGATATCTGTAAGATTATCCATAGTCGGAGGGGCGAGGGGAGTCAGCCCACCCGCAGGCCCGGAAAAAAGGTGCAGGGACTACCAGTGTTTCACTTTTCAAGCTTGAAAGAGCGGCTTCAGGCTCCAGGTCGACGAGTTGTCTGCCAAGTAGCAGAACAGCTAGTTTGATACCAACCTCTAGGGTGTATACCAGATTGGTGATCCCCAGGCCCGTTCCTGGATCGTCGCGGGCACATCCTCCAATAAAGGCAGGTCGTTGCGCACCGCGTCATAGGTGGTCCAGCGGGGGGTTGGTATTTCCAGCACCCGAGCATAGTAAAAAGCGCCTTCCCCGGCATCGAAGTCCTCGTCAGTCCAACTGCCAATCAGCGTCTCGGAACCAATATTGTTTTTATACAAAGCAGTATCCAGATCCACCGTGTTTCCAACACTGGGCAATTTCCCGTTTGCCATGATTTCCCGATTACCTGACCAGACAACTTCGACTACTTTCTCATTGAGGTCGCCGAATCTGTCGACCCAGCCCTTGATGATCTGAATACGGTCAAGGTTAGCTCCCATCGGGTCTTTCTGGGCATACACGGTGAAGGTGGGTTTTACCGCCACTGCTCCTAGATCACCTCCCATCGGAACTCCCAGCCGATAGCCTTCCTTGATCATCTGTCTGGGGTCGGTTGGTTTGGCGGTGAGACCTATGCCCCCAAACATTCGCAGCTGGATGCGTGGGCCCGAGGTGGCAAAGGTTTCGCGACGCTTCATGGCGTCCCAGATGGCTTCGCGGGTGTTGGCAACTGCCCAGACACCGCTGAGCGAGCCGATGGATAAATCTTTGCCGTCGATCCAGCCGGAGACGTCGCCGGTGCGGCGGCGTTCGACGCTGCCGTCCTCCGGGCCGTGCCCGCCGATAAAGTCATCTTCGGCAACATCCGACATCAAGCCGTTATGATTGTCAGTACCACCGGCGAACCCGTATTTAAAAGGGTTGACGCCAACCTGCTGCTCCTTTTGCAAACCGATTTTGAGTCCGCCGCGGACAAAGTCACGGGCCTTGAAAATGCGGCCGGAACTCTTCTGGATGGAATCACCGTTTTCAAAATCAGCAAACTCATCGGCAGCCCAGAATTTTCTGTGTACCTCAGAGTTGCCCTTGATCTGCATCATCTCGATTAACGGCTCAAAATGCTGGCGGGTGCGGGCATATTCAAGAGACAGCTGCTCTCCTGAAGAATCAGTATTGGGAAACATTCTGCCCTTCGAGGCATTCGAGTTATGCGGTATGGCCAGAAGGTGTCGGCCAGCCGATTCCTGGACTCTCATCCACTCCCAAAGGCCCTCTTCCGTATTAACGTCAATGTAGCTGACCGGCGCAGCAGGGACATTATTGTTGCGAAACAGGACATTGCGATGCAGGTTGGCACCTTTGGGTGCACCGGACCACTCAAAACCAATCAAGGTGGTGAAAATACCAGGCTCATAGTGATTTTGGGCGGCCTCTACCATAATCTGCCAGGCGCTTTTTGTCGTGTCGGGTCCCGCAAAAAATGGAGGATGCTGCGGTTTGCTGCCGCGGTTGTTGTTGACCACATAGGTGATAAACCATCTCTGTTTGTCTTCAATGGACTTCAGGTTTCGCAAGGTCTCGAGATCGTTGTTGTCATGTCCCGCTGCGCCTTCGATCATGGTTGAATACATCTCCCCGATATACTCGGCGTGATCGGTTACTGCGGCGAAGTCAAGCGGGCGTTTGAGCTGCTTGGTAACGCCATTGATATCGAAAGCTTCCCCTTTGGCAAAGCGATAGGCCATGTCTGGGGTTTGCCGATTGTCACCTATATAGGCATCCAGAGAAAAAGCGGTATGTATATGGGTTTCACCGAAATAGGCAGTGCCAAGGGGATTCTCGGATTCGGCCTGCAGGGAAGTCGTGGCGAGCAGGACAAGACCGGAGGTCAGGGCTTTTAGAACGACGCCCGTATATCTATTCTTTTTTACAAACATAGCTGTTGTCCATGGTTGCGAATCATAGTGGTAAGGCGATGGAAAATGTCAGGTAATCGTTGCTCAATCGATTGCTATTGTCGATGTTGGCGAGATACTTGGCAATGAAGCTCAGGTTCGTTGAGGCCACCTCGGTAGTGAACGTTGCCGCAGCTCCAAGGCCCGTACCTACCAGGGTACTGTCAACATCGACATCAAGTAGGATTGGTACAGAGAGAACGTTTCCGAATCGACCACCCCAAACACCTGATTCGGTAAGATAAATGGTCTTTATCGTGTTTATCCAGGCTTTTTGGCTGACGTCTTGAAGTGTGAAATTACCCCGGGTGACCGCTCCCATCTCTCCATCCATATACCAGAGGTCGTTGCGCACATACCAGCCTGCTGGTCCAATCAAAGCCATGGCGAAGTCGCCCAGTGTCCCAGGGTTATAATGACTGCTGCCGCCTTCACCGGCTGTCGCGCAGCTATGGTACAGCAGGCTGGGGCCAGACAACAAAAGAGCGATGAGCAGCAGACGCTGAAAATAATTCATTGAACCGTGGTCTCTATCCATTCACCAGCCATGGCAAAGCAAGGTACCTCTCTCGCTGAATAGGCATGCTCGATGAAAGGTAAATAAGGGGACGGAGGCTAGTCTTACTCCGTGCTATATGAATCTGATAAGCACATGAGTCTGAGTAGTCAAATAGCGTCTAGCTTAACTTTTCTGGGCAGTCCAAGGGCCAGGCGAGACTTGTTGATGCGTTCCAATCAGTCTGCTCTTACCTGGAGAAGGCGGGAGTCACCTCGTACGAACCGTCGCTCACCAGAATTGCGATATCTCCGCTCTGATCGGTGCGCAGGTAGGGGATGTTCATTTTTTCGAGCCTGGTCAACACTCCTTCGTAAGGTGAGCCGATCCTGTTGCTGGAGGCGGTGCTGATCAGAGCGAGGTCCGGGGATACTCGTTCGAGCAGCCCCCGAGAAGCTGCGTCGGCGGCGCCATGATGGGCGATTTTGATGACGTCCGCCTCGAGGTCAGGAGCGGTTTCGAGAAAATCTGCAGCGCCGTCGCCGGCCAGATCTCCCATGTGCAGCAGACGGAATTTGCCGAATCTGATCATCATGGCCAGAGAGGTGGAGTTGATGTTGTCTTCAGGGTTCGGGTTCTGGTTGGGGTGCAGCACTTCAATTTCAAAACCGGCACATTGAATTTTGCTACCACGGGCTGCAACCTCATAGGGTTGGGCCTCACGCAATGTCCGGTAATCATCGAAATACTCCCATTTTTTATTGCTCAGGCCGTTATCGTACATCTTTTTTGCCTTTATCCGCGGCAGTACATCGAAGAGCCCGCCGAAATGATCGAGGTGCGGGTGGGTGACGATAACCAGATCGAGGGAGTCGACCCCAAGCTCCATGAGATGGCGGCTGACCAGATGTCCACTGATCAGCGGGCCTGCATCTATCAGCACGGTACAGGCATCCGGCTGATGGAGGATCATGGCATCGCCCTGGCCCACATCCAGCAGCTGGATGTGGAGCTCATCTGAACCGTATAGCGGAGTAGAACCAATCAAAATAAGAGTCAGTATCGGTAGTAGTGCACCCATGTTGTTGACCAGCTGATAAACAGGGCGAAACAGAGCACCATTATAACCGCCCGCCGGTACCATTTCCCTAGCTGAATCCATACCGCAGAGGCGGGATTGGACAATCGATCGACTCGGCCTGACGGAGGAAATATTCGTCGGTCATGCCGGCGATAAAATCGCGAACCCGGGCCGCAGCAGGTTGTTTTTCGATATAAGAGCAGTCAAGGTCATCCAGAAGATCGACCTCCAGAGACTCACTGGTGCCATTTTCCAAATGCTTAAAATAGAATCCAAACAATTCCCGGTAACAGGTTTTAATCTGCGGCATAAACTCCTGGGTTTCGGGGGCCAGATAGATGTGGCGGTAGTTGAATTCTTTCAGCTCCCTGAGGACGCCGGCCACCTCCTCGCTGAAGCCGACCGATACTGGCTCACTGGAGTACGTCTGCCCCGGTTCCCCCACTTGACTGTTACGTATCAGATCGGTGACCAGGGAATAGACGATGGAGCCGTTTGTCTCCCCGAGGCGGGATACGCATCGTTCGGGCAGGTCGCTGCGCTGGATCAGCCCGAGGATAATTGCATCTTCGATGTCCCGGCCGATGTAGGCAACGGTGTCGGCCATACGGACCACGCAGCCTTCGGGGCTCATGGGCTGCAGGTCCAGGGCGGGGTTGGCGGATTTTAGCTCGACCTTAAGATCAAATTCGGTGAACTCATTCAGTGGTGCGGGGCCTATTCGGTCCTGATGTACCTCGCCATCATGACATAAAATGCCATCCAGCGTCTGCAGGCAGAGATTCCAGCCTCTGCCTTTACGCTCGAGTTTATCCAAGGCCCTGATAGATTGTATGTTGTGCTGGAATGGAGGCAGCCCATGCTCGACACAGAGTTCAGAAAGAAACAACTCTCCGGCGTGGCCAAACGGGGGATGGCCGATATCATGGCCCAGGCTCACCGCCTCGATCAGATCTTCGTTGAGAAACAGGTAGCGGCCTATGGTTCTGGCAATTCGAGAGACAAGCTGGACATGGAGGACCCGGTGGGTGATATGATCGTTTCTGATCAGGCAGAAAACCTGGGTCTTATCGATATAGCGGGTATAAGCGCGGGAGTGCAGAATGCGGTCGGCATCCTGGGCGAAGTTCTGCCGGTAGCCCCGCAGTTGTTCTTCCCGGCGCCTGATTCCGGCAGCGGACCGGGTTGCCAGAGGAGAGAGGTCGGACTCTTCCTGCCTTCTCAGATGTTCGGATGCACCAATTTCAGGGTGGTTGTCGGCGGATTCGGTCATGGCCTGATTCTTTATGCTGGATATTCCCATTCAGATTCTTATAATAATGCTCGTTGCTGGATGCAGCCAGGATCATTTTTTACCGGTTGGCTAATCAGGGAGAAGTTGATGAAAATTTCCATCGAATATTGTGCGGCGTGAAATTATAAACCGCGTGCTTCCGGGCTGGAAGCCGAGCTAAAGAAGAAACTTGATGTCGAAGTCGAATTAATCGCCTCCTCCGGTGGTGTGTATGAGATCAAGGTCGATGACAGGCTGATATTCTCCAAGAAACGTCTCGGCAGGTTTCCCGAAGATGGTGAGGTCGAAAAACTGATCGGTTGACCTGATTAACTGGATCTTACCGCCAGGCAGCCCATCCTGGTGCGTTGCCTCCAAAAATTCATATCTTTCTCTATGCTCTTAGAACTAAAAGTAGAAAACCTGGCCCTGATCGACACCCTGAACCTGAGATTCGACCGTTCAAACGGCGATGCTCTGGTGGTGATGACCGGTGAAACCGGAGCCGGGAAGTCGATCATGATGAGGGCCATAAGCTTGCTCAGCGGCGGCCGGGGCTCGGCCCAATGGATCAGGAGCGGAGCCGATAGCTGCACAGTGGAAGCCCTGTTCGAGACTGGCGACCACTATCGGCAGCTGCGAGATCTTTTGGTTGAGAGCGGCTTCGGGGATGCAGACCAGATACTTTTCAAGCGGGTAATTTCTCAAAATGGACGGAGCCGATTCTACATCAACGGTTCGCTGGCCACCGCGAAGATCGTCTCGGAAATCTGTTTTCGTCTTTTATCGATCGGCGGTCAGCACGAACATCAGCAGCTCCTGCAGCCGGCCATGCATCTGGAGTTTCTAGATATTTTGGGTGATCACCTGGAGATGAGGGACCAGTTCAGATCACTCTACGAGGGCTGGCGTCAGGCCGAGAAGCAATTGCAGAATCTGCTCGAACGGGAGCGGGAGCGGGAACAGCGACGCGACTTTCTGTCGTTTCAGATCCGTGAAATTTCTGAGATCGCACCTGAAATTGGCGAGGATGAGCGCCTAGGAACTGAACGCAACCGTCTGAAAAACGGGGAAGCTCTGATTCGACTGAGCAGGGAATGCCATAATTTGCTGGCGGGCACGGTTACCGAAAACCTGACGGTTATCCGCAAGAATCTGGAACAACTCCGACAACTCGACCCGGGTCTTGAAAAACTGGCGGAAGAAATTGGTTCGTATTCTTTTCTGGCAGAAGACTACAGCGCCCAGCTTCGTTCCTATTCCGATGCGCTCGACAACGATCCCGCCCGCCTCGATACGATTAATGCCCGGCTCGACAAGCTGACCGGGTTAAAGCGAAAATATGGGGAAAGCCTCGCTGATGTCCTCGCTCACCTGAGCACTGCCGGACAGGAACTTGAAGTTCTCGAGAACCTCGATGCGGAAATAGAGCAGCAGCGTAAAACAGTCGCCGCCTTGGAAGAGGAGATACTTGCCGCCGCGGATACTCTGTCGACAGCCAGGCGTAAAACAGCAGCAGAGATGGAACAGGCGATGACCAGGGAACTGGAGTCGCTGGCCTTCGACCAGTCGGGGGTTGAGGTCCGCTTCCAGCCGGTGGAAAAGAGCAGTGAGCAGCTCCGGGCGACGGGATTCGACCGGCTCGAATTTTTCTTCGCACCCAACCCGGGTGAGCCGCCGCGCCCGCTGGCCCAGGTCGCCTCGGGCGGAGAATTGTCGCGCTTGATGCTGGCCTTTAAATGTCTGCTGGCCCGCAAGGACATGGTTGAGACCGTGATTTTCGATGAAGTTGATGCCGGTGTAGGCGGTGAAGCTGCGGAATCGGTAGCCCGCAAAATCAAGGAACTGGCGAACCATCACCAGGTCATCTGCATTACCCATCTACCGCAGATTGCGGCCCGGGGCAGCTCACATTTCAGGGTCGAGAAGAAACTAACGGCCGGCCGGACCATCACCAGCGTCAGTCGGCTCTCCGAGGCGGAACGGGTGGAGGAACTGGCCCGGATGCTGGCTGGGGAATCGGTCACCACCCAGACCGAAGCCTGGGCCCGGGAACTGCTTGATAAGGGAAAGGTCGCCGCATGAGCCGGGTAAGGGCGATCAGTCTTTTTTCCGGAGGTCTTGATTCGATCTGCGCCACCAGGCTGGTAATGGAACAGGATGTCGAGGTGCTGGCGGTGAAATTCGTCAGCCCTTTTTTCGGCTACGACATTTTGCGGGACCCCGAAGGCTATCGCTTAGAGATAAAAGAAAAATACGGCATCGAGGTCAGCGTCTTCGACATCAGCGAAGAGTATCTCCAGATGCTGCGCCATCCTGCCCATGGTTTCGGTAAATACTTCAACCCCTGTATCGACTGCAAAATTTTCATGCTCGAGCGGGCCAAGGCCATGCTCGACGAACTGGGTGCTTCTTTTCTGATTACCGGAGAGGTGCTGGGGCAGCGCCCGATGTCCCAGAGACGCGACACCCTCAATGTCATCGAGCGCGACTCTGCCACCAGGAGCCTGCTGCTCAGACCGCTTAGTGCCAAGCTCATGAACGAGACCGAAGCGGAGATTCGCGGTTGGGTCGAGCGCGAGCGTTTACTCGATTTCAGCGGCCGGGGTCGGTCGCCTCAGATCGCCCTGGCTAAAACTTTCGGCATTACCGACTTTCCTTCGCCGGCCGGCGGTTGCATTCTGGCTGATCCGATCCTAAGCAGCAGAATTGCCCGAGTCTATCAGGACAACTTTGTCGTCACCCAGCAGAACATGAATGTGGTCGATATCCTGCTGATGCTGCTCGGCAGGCAATTCCTGCTGCCCTGCCATGGCTGGCTGGTGTTGGGCCGAGACGAAAAGGAAAATGACCGGCTCGAGGAACTCCAGGAACCTGGCGATATAAAACTGTTCATCGAGGAGCGGCCGGGACCGGTGGCGCTGCTCAGGCGGTCGGCCGAACTCTATGACAATGGGGGCAGAAGGGAAGAAGACATTGCCGCGGCGGCCGGACTTGTAACCCGTTATGCCAAAAAAACGGATGGCAGACCAATCGGCGGCACGGTGGTAATCATCGAGGGTAATAGGCGCACCGAGTTGTACCAGCAACCGCTTGATGATGAAACCTTCAAGGATTGGCTCATTTGAGATCGGGGCGATTCTGCCCTATGATTCTCAACCGTGTCCCGCGCAGTCCCCTTTTATGATTTTCTCTCGCAGGGCTTCTGAATCTTTCAGTGCAGACACCTAAGGCCAGTCGTGAGCACTACGATGACGCACGGCAGGGAACCGGAACCTTTAATACGTCACCGTGAACTGGAGCCAAAACTTCTGCACATCACTGTTGAACTCATCTGCATTGTAATCGGCATATTTGGCCTGGAGGGCATAACTATCCCCGAACTTCTTGGTCAAGGACAGGTCGAGTTCAGAGCCATAGTCAGCCCCGCCTGTGTCAGCTTTGAAATCGTGGTAGATAACGTCAGCCTTTACACCTAACCAGGTGAAGTTCAATGCTGCATAAAGGTCCCGCAATCCCTCTGGTGGGGCAGTTAAAAACTGATCTGCCCAGCCGTTGAAGGCATGATTCGTGCCCAATGGGGTCTTGAGCGAAATGTTGTTGTCAGAACCGAGAACTTCATAGCCAATCTTTCCGCCAATGTTGGTCACCTCAGATTCACTGTTCGGCGCAAGCAGCCCCAAAATGAAATGACCGTAATAGGCAGCATAGTCCTCGGGGTTTTCTTGGTAATCTTCCTGGCGAGCGACTTCAGCGGTATAGAGCATATTGAGATTATCAACTACTTCCCGTGAACCGTCAAAACGCAGCCCAAAGGTCTGTGTGGAAAAGGCATACTCTGATGGACCGGAGTTCTCAGGATCGTCGTAATCCAGCCAATAGCCATATGCGGAAAGGGCTCCTATTCCCTGAAAAGTGTATTTGAGGTTCAACAACGGTGATTGTATATTGACGTCCTGACTCGCCGTGTTCCTCACATTCCAAATAAAAATACCGTACGCTGAAAAATCTCCGAAGGAAGTGCTGAGAAGATTGGCCGCATCGTATGTCTGCTCCATCTGGCGCCAGCCAACATTGCCTATGAATCGCTGGTTGTCCAACTGGATACGCTGACGACCGGCCCTGAAAACCGTTTTATCGATGAAGTCATAGGAAAGCCATCCCCGATTCAGTTCGGCTTCACTCGGGTCAGCGATGACAGCAAACTCATCTTTTCCGTTTGACTTGTCGTTGTAGTCATCGAGAAATACCGGCGTGTTTCCCTCGAATTCGGCATACCCCTGGAATCCTGCCCATTTGGGGGTCTGGTAACCGAGTCTCAGGCGAATGGGATCACCGTTGGCGGTCTTCAGCCCATCCTGTTCCACATGTTCATAGCGGTAACGAAGGTCGATTTTGATCTGCCCCCAATCCCCATTTAGGCTATTTTTTACTTTTTCGGTGAAGGTGCTGTCCTCGGTTGCATTGACTTGCACGGCTGTACATAAGGTGAACAACGTAAAGAAGAATACCGTTTTCGGTATCATTCCACCCATTATCCGACTGTACGACATGTGTCTAAACATAAATCTCCCCTCGAAAAATTTGTTAATCCACTACTTATTCGGCCAGCTACCCCTGATCTTCGGCAACAGCCGCCTCGATCCTGAGGAGTCCCTCCTCCAGCCTGGATCGCGGGCAGGCTATATTGATTCTCTGAAAACCGGAGCCGCCTGAGCCGAAAATAAAACCGTCGTCCAACCCCACCTTGGCCTTCTTTCTCATGAACGCTCGCAGCTGGCGATCGTCCATGCCCATGCCGCGGCAGTCAAGCCAGACCAGGTAGGTCCCCTCAATCGGCATCACCTGAATCGCTGGAATTCGCGCGGCGATGAACTCTTTCAGAAACTGCAGGTTGCCCTGGAGATAGTCGAGCAAATCCTTCAACCAGGGATCACCGTGCCTGAAGGCTGCCTCCATCGCCGCCATACCAAACGGACATGGGTTGGCGAGGAATCCGGCGGTCCGTTCACGAAAGACATTTCTCAGTTTGGGATTCGGTATGATCATCACCGATGCGTTCAGACCGGCCAGATTGAAGGTTTTACTCGGTGCGAAGCAGGTGATGGTGTGGCGTGCCACCTCCTCACCGAGGGTGGCCGTGGGAATGTGTTGGTGGCTGCCGAAAAGGAGTTCCCCGTGAATTTCATCGGAGATGATGAAGGCGTTATTGTCGATAACGATGCCGGCCGCCTCTGCCAGTTCCTCTTTTCTCCAGACCCTGCCGACCGGGTTGTGGGGGCTGCAGAGCAGCAGCATCCGGGCTCTGCTCGGTTCCGGTCTGAGTCCGGAGAAGTCGGGCCGGAAGGCATTGTTGAGGCCCTCGAAGTCCATGGCGTAGGCCCCGTTCCGGATGACAAGCTGGTTCTCGATCACCGAACAGCCGTTGTGACCGATAGCCGAGAAGAAGGGATAATATACCGGAGGCTGCACAATCACGCCGTCTCCGGGTTTGGTAAAGGCCATGATGATCATATGCAGGGCATGGACCACCCCCGTCGAAAAGACCAGCCATTGTTTTTCGACCCGCCAATTGAATTTTGCCTGGAGCCGGTCGACCACCGCCTGTTTGAGTGAATCGCTTTCGGTCTCATAGCCGTAGATGGGATGCTTTGCCCGTTCGATGATCGCTTCGGTGATTGGTTTGGCGACCTCAAAGTCCATGTCTGCCACCCACATGGGCAGAATATCGGCTTCGCCGAAGATGACGGGTGCGCCATCCCATTTCGCAGATCCGCTTCCTTTTCTATCGATCAATTTATCAAACATTGTTTCACCGTTCTCCGGGGGCTGATCATCGTTCAAAAACACTATCCACCGCTGTGAGAAAACTCTTTTCAGATGCTGCCCTGGTAATCTTTTTCAATAGTTTCTCCTTGCCGGGAAAGGCGTGGATATAATAGATCCACACCTGTTTCATGCGGCCCAGCAGATGGCCGGGACCACTGAGCCGCTCTTTTAGTCCATCATAGATATCGTCGTGAAAGCGCTGCAGTTTCTTCTGCCGCTCGCCCCTGGAGAGGCTGATGCCTTTTATTTCAGCAGGCAGGAAGGGATTGATCAGCAGCCCCCGGCCGATCATCCAGCGGTTGATTGGCTTGAATCGGGCCGCAAGACTGATGAAATCATCTAAGCTGACCAGATCGCCGTTGTAGATCAGCCGGTGGGACGTTTTCTCTCTGCAGAGATCGAAATGATCCAGCTGAACCGGGCCACGGTAGAGCTGGGTCCCCAGCCTGGCGTGGAGGATGATCTCGGTCAGCGGAAAGGAGTCAAGCCGGGGCAGCAGGGCGAGTGCCTCCAGGTGACTCCGGTAGCCAAGCCGCATTTTTATCGACAGGGCTGGTTTGAGCTTTGGCAGAATCTGCTCGAGCAGGTCGATGATCTTGTCGGGGTAAGGAAGCAGGCCGGATCCTCGCCCTTTGCCGGCAACCATCTTCACCGGACAGCCCAGGTTCCAGTTGAGCTCCTCGTAGCCAAGATCGTAGAGACGGTCGCCAAGGGCCAGAAATCCTTCCGCCTCGGTGTTGAGCGCCTGCGGTATCAGCGGCAGCCCGGGGTTCTTCTCGGGGAGCAGGTCGGCGATCAGTTTGTCGGGATAGCGGGGGGTCTTCTGGGGGTTGACAAAGGGGGCGACGGCCCGGTCAATGCCCGGGAAATGACGGCTGTATACCTGCCTGAACAGGCTGTCGGTAATGCCCTTGAGCGGCGCCATATAAAGGCAGGTGTCGGGGCTGCTGTTCATCAGTCGTTCGGTTGACCTTGCCCTGCAGCGCTCAGCTGCTGCAGATCATAGCCGGTTGGGTTCTGGAATGCTCGCAGGCCGAATATGGGTAGAGAGGCAAACAGATGATCGAAAATATCGGATTGTATGGTCTCGTATTCAGCCCAGCGTTTGTCAGTACTGAACACATAGATCTCCAGGGGCAGACCGTGCTCAGTCGGGGCCAATTGTCGGACCAGAAAAGTCATGTTCCGGCTGATTTGCGGGTTGTCTTTGAGGTAGGCAATGATATAGGCCCTGAAAATACCGATATTGGTCTGGCGCCTGCCGTTGATGTCCAGATCGTCTTCTTGTACAACTTGGTGTGAACGGTTGTACTCAAGGATTTCTTCCTGTCTGGTCTGCAGATAGTTGCTGAGCAGCTTGATGTGGCTGAGCCGGGAAAACATCTCGTCATTACAGAAATGGATGGAATTGATATCGATCATCAGGGCACGTTTAATCCTCCTGCCACCCGATTCCGCCATGCCCCGCCAATTCTTGAACGAGTTAGAGACCAGGGAATAGGTCGGGATGGTGGAGATCGTTTTATCCCAGTTCTGGACCCGTATGGTGTGGATGGAAATGGAAATCACATCGCCGTCGGCGCCGTAGGATGGCATCTCTATCCAGTCGCCGACCCGGACCATATCGGTGGCGGTGAGCTGAATCGAGGCAAAGAAGCCGACGATGGTGTCCTTGAAGACCAGCATGGTTACCGCTGTCATTCCACCCAGCACGGAGATGATGCCCCAGGGTGACATACCGGAGAAAATGGAGATGGCAAATATGGCGCCAAAGAGGTAAGTGATGATTTTCCCGGCGTCTAAAAAGCCCTTCAGCACATCGGCCTGCTTGGATCTGAGGCCCCGATAGACATCCCCGACAGTCGACAGTCCGGCGTTGATGGTTGCTACCCCTGCAATGACGAAAAAGAGCATCATCATTCGCTTGAGGATGATATAGGCCGAAGACTCTGGGGGCAGCAGGGAATCGATGGAGAGATGGGCGAGCAGGATCGGGATAAACCAGCTCAGCCGGTCGAGGAATTTGTGTTTCAGGAGAGCATCGTCCCACTGGTAACGGTTGGCGGTGATCCATCTGCGGCTAAAATTGAGCAAAATCCTGCTGATGATCAATGCCGCTCCGGTCAGTATGGCTATTACCAGTACAACATTTACAGCGATCGACAGTCCCTCTGCGGTGGCCTCGGACCAGCCGTTTGCCAGAAGCAGTTTATAAAGCCAGTTGCCTTCCATGGATTCCCCAATTAAAGTGGTAGACACAGCGTCAAAAGTCCGATCCATCCCCTCAGGCTGTGTTGCTCGCTGCGGTGGTTGCTCACAGCGTCCGCCGGTTCCTTGCTTGCGCCTCGCCTGAACGGGTGGATAGAATTTATGACGCCATGAATGGCTGCCAGGCAAAACACTAATATTGCATAACACTCAAGGCTACCTTGAAAAATCGCTTTTTCGCCCAAACTCCGCGTTGCGCATGAAAATTTTATCCTCGACATATCAACTCGGCCTGCGGCTAAATTTACATTCGCGCCTTGATTATGAAAGAAAATTTCAATTTTTCAAGGTAGCCTTAAAAGAGACAGATACAGTTGTCACGGAATTCTTTTCGAATGTATACACTGGATCGTACCGACGTCAAGAAACCTCGCAGATAAAAAAGAGGAAGCAGTGCAGAAATCAGCCTTAGATACATTTCTCTCGCATTACCCTGAATCGGTTCTGCAAGCATTCAATGACTGTGCCCGTTCGCGGGGGCAAGATATCTATCTGGTGGGTGGTGCGCTGAGGGGGTTGCTTATCGATGTCGTTTCGGCGGATCTCGATTTTGCGGTAAATTACGGAGCGGCCGATTTCGTGCTTGAAGTGCGCCGCAGGTTGGGACAAGGCTCGGTGGTGATCCTCGGGGACGAGGAAAATGACACGGCCCGCCTGGTTCTCGAGGATTTGTCGCTGGATGTTGCCGGCTACCGTAAAGGTGCACGGACCATAGAGGATGATCTGGTCAAACGGGATTTTACTATCAACAGCCTGGCCGTCCTGCTCGATAACCTGGTGCAACCTGACAGTGAGGTGGAAGTTATTGATCCACTCGGTGGCTTCAACGACCTCAGGCTCCGGGTAGTCCGGGCCTGTCCTGACTGTTTTGAAGACGATCCTCTGCGGCTGCTGCGGGCCTATCGGTTTGGCGCCCAGCTCGATTTCATGATCGATGCTGATACGCAGCAGCAGATCAAGGCCAAATCCACTCTGATCGAAACCGTGGCCGCCGAGCGGATCAGTTTTGAGCTTGACCTGATTATGGCCACCCCACGGGCCTACAGGAGCTTCAAGGCAATGCAGGAATCGGGGCTTCTGGCTCTTTTGATTCCCGAGCTTTATGAAGGAGCGGGTGTCGATCAGCCTCCGTTTCATCACCTCGATGTGCTGGAACATAATCTGGCCACGCTCGATTTTACTGAACGGGTCATCGACCAGCCCACCATCTACTTTCCTCGCTGTTATGAGTTGGTGGACGGGGTTGCAGACGACACGGAAAGGCTGACAACTTTGAAATGGGCGGCCCTTTTCCACGACATAGGCAAACCTGCTGCCAGGAAAGTACACGATGACCAGAAGCGCCGTATCACTTTTTACAACCACGATGAGCACGGTGCGACCCAGGCTCAGCAGATCGCCGAGAGGTGGAAGTGGAGTAAGCGGAAGACGAGGCGGGTCGTTTCGCTGATTTCAATGCACATGCATCCGTTTCACCTCAATAATGTGATGCAGAACCAGGAGGGAGTCAGTATCCGGGCCATGCATAAGATCTGTAAACGGGCCGGCGCCAATCTCTATCCTCTCTTTGTGCTGGCCATGGCCGACAGTCTTGCCGGGCAGGGTCCGGAGAAACCGGCCCATATCGAGGAGCAACTCGAGCAGCTGTTTGTTGAGGTGGCTAGATTTTACGAAGAGACTCTCGTGCCTGCGGAGGCCCGCCCTAAACTGTTGACCGGCCATGACCTGATTGATACATTTAATCTGTCGTCCGGCCCGGAAATCGGCAGACTGCTGGAAGCGGTCGAGGCGGCGGCGATTGACGGCCAGATCGCTACCAGGGAGGAGGCACTGGCCTGGGTTGGCGAACTGCTGGATAGAGGCTGAAAGGCGCCTGGCGCAACTATCGGCAGACCGCTGGTTTACCATCAAATGGTCTTGCTAAAGAAGGGTAAATGGAATAAAGAGTGCGTAAAGTTCGGGACTATTATTTTAACAAGGCCAAGAAAGACAAATACCCGGCCAGATCTGTTTTCAAGCTCGAAGAAGTTCAGAAAAAATATCGTCTTTTTCGCCGTGGAGATGCGGTCCTCGATCTGGGCTGCCACCCGGGAAGCTGGTCCTTGTATGCGTCTGGCGTCGTCGGAACAAAAGGGCTGGTGGTCGGGGTCGATCTGCAGGAAACCAATCAGGAGCCAAGGGACGGAGGTTCTCCTATCCACTGGATCTGCGGTGATATTACCAATCCGGAACTGGTTGGCCAGGTGAAGGCGCTCAGGCCGGCGTTCAAGGCTGTAATCTCAGATATTGCCCCGAAAACCACCGGAAACCGCTGGGCGGATCACCAGAGTTCTATGCGGCTGGTGAGGCAGACGCTTGAGCTGGCCCATATCTTTCTGCATGAAAAGGGACATTATCTGTGCAAAATCTTTCAGGGCGAAGATATGCCCGAATTCGTCAGCCAACTCAAAGAGCATTTTGCCTTTGTCAAAGTGATAAAACCCCAGAGCTCCCGCAAGGAGAGTCGTGAGGTTTTTCTGATCGGCATGGATTACCGCGGCTAAGAGAAATCAAAAATTCTCAAGGGGAAAACAAGGATTAGCTATGTCAGGACATTCTAAGTGGTCGACCATAAAGAGGAAAAAAGGGGCGAATGACGCCAAGCGCGGCAAGATTTTTTCCAAACTGATTAAGGAGATAACCGTTGCTGCGAGGCAGGGGGGCGGTGACCCGGACGGCAACCCGAGGCTGAGGTCGGCTATTGCCACAGCCAAAAAAGAGAATATGCCCAATGACAACATCAGTCGGGCCATCGACAAGGGCTCCGGGGGCGGTGATGGTGACAGCTATGAAGAAATTCTTTACGAAGGCTATGGGCCCGGCGGAGTCGCGGTGCTGGTCGAGTGCATGACCGACAACCGCAACCGGACGGTGGCCGATGTAAGGCATTTTTTTGCCAAAAGCAATGGCAATCTCGGGGAGAATGGCTGCGTTGCCTGGATGTTTGAGAAAAAGGGCCAGATTCTGGTAGACAAGGAGCTGATCTCCGAAGAGGATTTGATGGACAAGGCGCTCGAAGTCGGAGCTGATGACGTGATCGAGGACGAAAACGAGTTTCAAGTGTTGACCGGCATTGACGATTTCAACGATGTCCGTGACGGCCTCGAGGAGCAAGGTGTTGAGTTCCTGGAGGCTTCCATTTCGATGATCCCCCAGAATACCATTGAAATTTCCGATGAGAAATTGGCCACTGCGTTGCTCAAGTTGCTTGAAAACCTTGAAGACCACGATGATGTCCAGAAGGTCCACGCCAACTTCGATATAGACCAGGGTCTGATGGAAAGACTGTCCTGAGTGCGGATTGATGGAGCGGATTCTCGGTATCGATCCCGGTTCCCGGACCACCGGTTACGGGGTCGTGGATTCAGACCGCGGCACCCTCAGGTTTGTTGCCTGCGGGGTAATAAAGACGACGACCAACATGCCGTTCAATTATCGGCTCAACCAGATATTCACCGGCATCAACGAAGTAATCCAGGTGCATGGCCCCACCGAGGCTGCGGTGGAGGATGTGTTTCTGGCCACCAACCCGGGTTCGGCGCTCAAACTTGGCCAGGCCAGAGGGGCGGCGGTGGTGGCAGCCATGCAGAATAATCTCCAGGTGGCCGATTACAGTGCCAAGCAGATCAAGCAGGCGGTGGTCGGCTACGGTCAGGCCGGTAAAACCCAGATTCAGCATATGGTTCGCGTCCTTCTCGGTCTAAACAAGGCGCCGAGCAATGACGCGGCTGACGCGCTGGCGGTGGCAATTTGCCACCTCAACCAGCTCCGTATCTGAGCCATCAAAAACGGACTGAAATGATAGCAACACTGACAGGAAAAGTTCTGATCAAAGGGTTGGACCGGGTCGTTATCGACGTCTCAGGGGTCGGCTATGAAGTGTTTCTGACCACCGATGCACTTACCAGACTTCCCGATTCATCCGAAGAGATCTTCCTCCACATTTACACCCAGGTGAGAGAAGATGCCATTGTGCTTTACGGTTTTCTCGAAACCGAGGATAAGGAGATGTTTCTCTATCTGACTTCGGTTTCGGGCATCGGCCCGAAACTGGGGTTGGCCGCCCTGTCGGGGATGCGAGTGGCGGAGCTGTGCCGGGCCATTGCGGCAAGGGACATCAGGCTGCTGACCTCACTGCAGGGAGTGGGAAAGAAAACGGCTGAGCGGATCTGCGTCGAATTGAAAGATAAGGTGGGGGATCTGGCCGCCGGTGGTGATCTGGTGGAGACGGCCGGAGACGTCGCCCCCGGGGCTTCCTCGGCGGTGGCAGACGTGCTTTCCGCCTTGGGTAATCTGGGCTATAACGATCCGGTCAGCCGGAAGTCCCTTACTGCCGTGAAACGACGGCTCGGCGACGAGGCCTTTTATGGCCTGTCCGTTGAAGAACTGCTCAGAGAATGTCTCAGGAGTCTGGCATGAATTTCGAAGAAGAACTTTTAGGCGATGAACGACTGGTGGATCCTGCACCGAGCGGCCGTGATCTGATCCAGGCCAATAATCTCAGGCCAACATCGCTGGCCGAGTATATCGGTCAGGAGCAGGTCAAGAAGCGGCTGAATATCTCCATCGGTGCCGCCAAGAAACGGGGCGAGGCGCTGGACCACCTCCTTTTTCACGGTTTTCCAGGGTTGGGGAAAACGACGCTCTCCCAGATCATCGCCAACGAGATGGGAACCGGCATAAGGCCGACCTCGGGACCGGTCATCGAAAAGCAGGGAGATCTGGCCGCCATTCTCACCAGCCTTCAAGAGGGCGATATCCTCTTTATCGACGAAATTCATCGTCTCAACCACGTGGTCGAAGAGATCCTCTATCCGGCCATGGAGGATTTCCAGCTCGATCTGATTATCGGGCAGGGGCCGGGAGCCCGTTCCATCAAAATGGAACTGCCCCGTTTTACCCTGATTGGAGCAACCACCCGCACCGGCCTTTTGACCCCGCCGCTCAGGGACCGGTTCGGAGACATTTTGCGGCTTGAATTTTATTCACCTGAGGAACTGGTAATCATCGTCCGGCGTTCGGCCCAGATTCTTGGCCTGGAGATCAACGAGGAAGGCGCCCTCGAGCTTGGTCGGCGCTCCCGGGGCACTCCGCGTATTGCCAATCGGTTGCTGCGCAGGGTCAGAGATTTTGCCGAGGTCAAGGAGCATAAAATCGTCGATCGCAGCGTCGCCGATGCCGCTCTCGATCTGTTGAATGTTGATGAATTCGGCCTCGATGACATGGATCGCACCATCATGCTCACCGTGATCGACAAGTTCAGCGGTGGCCCCATTGGCCTTGAAACTCTGGCCACCTCGGTCTGTGAGGAGAAAACAACGCTTGAGGATGTCTACGAACCTTATCTGATCCAGTCGGGTTTTTTAAGCCGCACCCAGCGGGGCCGGGTGGCAACCATCAAAGCTTACGAGCATTTTGGCCGTAAGCCACCGAAGTCGGATTCCATCCAGCCCTCCCTGTTTGGCTCAGACGACTGATTTAGCGCCTGCCAGTCAGCACCTGCCCCGGGCCCGGCCTGACACCAGCCAATCTTTTCTGGCGCTTTCCCTGACCTATTTATGGCACCTGGAACCACAGCGCACCAGTTATTCTGATGCCATTCTGGCACTTTTCAGCCACTTTAAACCACTAGCCCTTGTAGACGCTATTGTTCAATTTTTTGTATTTTTAAATAAATATATAAATATCAAGTATATATAGTGTCTTTTTGGGCTCGTCTTTTTTTCTGCATGTTTTGGCCATAAGTCCATATCCCACACCCTGTAGTACTCTTTGTCGATTACTCTACAATATGTTGTGCTTTTAAAGATGTGGCGAGAAAAGGTTATTATCCTGAATTTACGCATCTTTTTCCTTGACTTACCGTATTTATTCGGGATAAAAAGACTGGTAGTGGTGTATAGTGGATATAAAGCGGCAATAAATGGAGCAGGGTGGAGTTTCTGTGGCCAAGTCAGACATCATAGCCAGCAGGTTCCGATCCAGATCTGAGCATTCCCTCGATCCCAAGGGGCGGCTGAACGTTCCGTCCAGGTTCCGGGAAGTGCTGAAGCGGTATGGCTCGCCGGTACTGATGGTTGCCCCATGGGGGAAACATCTGCGGGCCTGGCCTGCGTCAGAATGGCAGATCGTGGAAGACAAACTGCTTACCCAGGGCCGCGAAGAGAAGAATCTTTCGAGTTTTATCAGATACGTTGTCTCTGGAATCACCGAGTGTTCGCTCGACAAGCAGGGCCGGCTCCTGATTCCCGTCAGCCTCAGATCGGAGGTGAACATCGACAAAGAGGTCGTGCTCAACGGCATGCTCGAGTTTGTCGAGATCTGGGACAAGGAAGTCTGGTTGGCCGAGTACTGCAAGACCCGGGAGAACCTTGAGCAGTACAGCGACAGCCTGGCCAAACTCGGAATTCTTTGATGACCGACTCTTCCCTGAGGAAGGTACATCAACCGGTCCTCCTGGAAGAAGCGGTGGGGATGCTTCAGGTAATTCCCGGAGGTATTTACATGGACGGTACCTTCGGTCTTGGCGGGCACACGAAAGAAATTTTAAAGAGGTCGGCACCCGACGGAAAAGTTGTCGCCTTTGACTGGGACGAAGAGGCCATCAAGCTGGGGCTTGAGAATGTCGGGAGTTGCAGGGATCGGCTCCATGTAGTTCAACGGAATTTCAAGGAAATCGATCATGGCCTCAAGGAGGCGGGAGTGCAGGCGGTGGATGGCATTCTGATCGATATCGGCCTCTCATCCCTGCAGCTCGAAGCCGAGGGGCGCGGTTTCAGTTTCAACAGAAACGAGCCGCTGGATATGAGAATGGACCGTCGGCGGTCGGTTACCGCAGCGCAAATCGTGGCTGATTCGACGGAGGAAGAGTTGGCCGACATTTTCTACTACTACGGTGATGAAAAGCAGGCTAGAAGGATTGCCGCCAAAATTGTCAAGGAGAGGAAAAAGAGAAAAATCGAGATGACAGGCCAGCTGGCTCAAATTGTCGGGGCGTCAATCCCGCGGAAGTTTCATCCAGCGAAGATTCATGTGGCTACCAAAGTGTTCCAGGCCCTTCGAATTGCCGTTAATGAAGAGCTGGCCAACCTGGGAGAAATTCTGGAAAAGGTGCCGGATCATTTAAAGCCGAAGGGCAGAATCTGTATCATCTCGTTTCATTCGCTGGAAGACAGAATTGTCAAGCGGACATTGGCTCGGACCCAGGAGCTAAAAGTAATAACCAGAAAGCCAATCACTCCGAACGACAGTGAAATAAGAAAGAATCCGCGAGCCAGAAGCAGCCGGCTCAGGGTGGCTGAGAGAGCGGCCTAACAGGGGGGGACCAGATGAATTACCAGAACTCGATCAGAATCGTGTCACAGTCAACGCTCGACACGAAGTTCAGACAACAGTTCCGCAGGAAAAAAGCATTTGGTTTGCCGGGTGGTAGCGCTCTGTGGCTGGCCGCGTCAAAGATTGCGCTGGCAGTGGTCTTTGTCGTTTTTTGCATCAATCTCTGGCTCAATTTTTCGATCACCCGCGGAGAACAGAAAATTCAAGCAATCGAGGCGGCTCGGCATCAACTCAGGGAAGATCAGATAATATTGCTGGCCCAGCGCGCAAATATGATGTCTGAAAAGCAGGTACTCAAGCGGGCAGGTGAAGAGCTGGCGCTTTTTGTCCCCGAGGAAAAACAGGTATTCAAGCTCAGGTAATGTGGAGACATGGGCAAGCGGTCTCGTCTGCGTACTCAAGGCGTCGGACGACGGCGGCTGGTTTTTCTGATTGTTCTTTTAGTTGGCGTAGCTGCAATCTGGGCCTGGTTAGAAGATGAGCGGACACTGCTTCTCTGGGAGCAGGCCGGTAAAGCATTAAATATTGGGAAGAAACAGACAGCAACCGACCAAGAGATAACCAGGGGAACGATATACGACAGAAACTATAAAGAATTTGCCATCTCCTACGAACGGGTGTCCGTGTATGCCAATATCCGAGAAATCGAGGACGTCAATCAAGTGATAGGCCCAATATCGGCCATACTTGAAACTTCCGAGAGCGATCTATACGATCGAATTGGGAAAGGACGTCTGAGGGTTTGGTTAGCCAAGGACATCAGCCAGGATCAGGAAGACGAGATCAAAGAGCTCGATTTCCAGGGCGTTCATCTGCACAGAGAGTATATCCGCTATTATCCACAGCGTGAATCGGCAGCTCATCTCATTGGTTTTGTCGAGGGAGATACCGGACTTTTCGGTATCGAACAGTATCTCAACAAGCTGGAAGCCAGGTTCCGGCTGAAAAAAGATGACACCAACGAGCTTCTCAAGATGGGTGACACCCGACCCGGTGTGGACGGCAGGCATCTCATCCTTACCATTGACTCTAAAATACAGCGAATCCTAGATGACTATTTGAAACGGCTGTCGGCCGCCAATCCCGGCAACAGTTATGGTGCATTGGTGATGGAGGCGTCAACCGGAGGGCTGGTCGGCTATACGCAGACACCCTCGTTCGATCCGAACAAGTTTCACAGCTACTCGGAAACAAACTTTAGTGATTTGTTCAACGAGAAGATCACCGTTCCGGATGTGTTCAAAATTTTTCTCAGAGATCTCTCGCTCCTGGAGAGTCAGGATAGTGACATTTCTGGGCCGCTGCCCTGGAGTATTGGTGCAGAACAGTGGAAACTGGGAGTTCAACTGCAGCTCTGGAACAGACTCGGGGCCGACGGCAATCTGGAGTTTGATTTTATTACAGTACCGCCTCCTGAAACCAGCGCAGTTCCGTTTAAACGCGGGCCGCAGAAAAATGTAAATTTTGAGACCGTTCCTGAAACTCAGACGCCGCTGGAGATCCTCACTGCGGTGACCAGGGCACTCAATGGTGGTCTAAACATCACGCCCCACGGCGCTAAAAGGTTCGTGCTGCGCAAGAATCAGCAGGAATTTCTGCTCGATGACCTGGAAAAGGAGCCTGCTTCAGGGATTCTTTCAGATGGAATAGCGGGTGAGGCCGAAAGGCTGGCCGCAGGGTTGGGTGAGCGGGGTCCTCTGGGCTCTCTCATGGTGCAGGGAGAAAGCCGTTCGGTGATAGAGTCAGTTAATGAGCAGTTGTTTCATCACTATCTAGGTCTGGTACTAATCCCCCAGGATAAACCGGATCTTGTGCTGCTGGTTACCTCTACCGGGCCGGGCTACCAGGTGGCTCAACAAATGGATCGTTCTCCGGCAGGGGAGGCGGCGAAGATTATCGGATCGATCGCAGCTCTGCAGCAGGTCATGAAAAACCTGTCCGATATGATGAGCCCCAGAGAAAAGGAGGAGATGAATTATCGCCTGTCTCCGGTGCAGGGGCAGTCGCTTGAAGACGGCCCCGAAGATGACGGAATCGAGATAGAAATTGTGTCATTTACCGGAATGAGCCTCAGAAAGTCTTTACGCTTGTTGCAGGGCAGCAATGTCGAAATAGAAGTGCAGGGCACTGGACGGGTGGTTTCCCAACACCCTCCGGCCGGCACTAAATTGAAGCCGGGTGCCAGGGTAACTCTCATACTGGAGAGGGATGCAGTCGACCCTGGCTACAGGCGACCACAGATTACCGAGCCGGAATAGAGACGTTGAATTCAATTGCCCACATAAGTCGAGGGACCGAGCGCAATTATTCGATACCCCTTGCTGAGCTTTTGGTCAGTCTTTCCGGCTGGGTCTCGACTCGTTTAATCGATGACTCTGTCATCATAGCAGGACTTTGCGACGACAGCAGGGCCGCCGGTCCGTCTTCCTTGTTCGTAGCGATCAAGGGCGACAAACATGACGGCCATCGATCCATCGCTGAAGCAGTGCAGCGCGGAGCCTTGGCAGTTGTGGTTGAGAGGGGGGCTATCGAGCAGGAGGATCTGTCCACCCTGGAGATAGCCGTCATCGAGGTGGTAGACTCCCGGGCAGCCTTGGCACCACTGGCCTCGGCCTTTTATAGACATCCTGCCTCGGAAATGACGATGGTCGGCATCACCGGTACCAACGGCAAGACTACCGTCTGCTATCTCATTGAACAAACCTTGCGGCAGCTTGGGGTTCAGACCGGGGTGATCGGTACGGTCGAGTATCGCTATGACCTTGGCAATGGGAGAAGCATACGTGAACCGGCTCCGTTGACCACTCCCGATCCGCTGACCCTGCAAAACGTGTTGAGAAAGATGGCCGACAGCGGTGTCAGCCATGTGATAATGGAAGCGTCTTCACATGCCCTGCAGCAGCATCGCCTCGGCTCGACGGAATTCGACCTGGGCGTCTTCACCAATCTCAGTCAGGATCACCTCGACTACCACCAGACGATGAGCGACTATTTTGCCGCCAAACGCAGATTGTTCACTCATCATATGCGTTCCGGCGGAACGGTTGTGGTGGTTGAGCAAAGTAGCAGAGTAGATGGAGAGAATCGGTCTGCGGAACTGGCCGAGCTGTGCCGGTCACTGCCGTTGATTACCGTTGTCTGCGGCGAGGCGGAGAACTGTGATGTCAGGCTTGTCGACCATACGGCGTCACTGGCCGGTGTCAGGTGTGAGATCGCCGATAACAAAGGACAGCACTACCAGATAGAGTCCTCCTTGATCGGCAGGTTTAATATCAGCAATCTTTTGGCTGCCTTTTCAGCCCTGTCGGCACTGGGGTATGAGGCCGACCGTTGGGCAGAATTTCTCGGCCGCGCAGCCGGCGCTCCCGGTCGAATCGAACCCCTGCTGCTGGCGGACAAACCGGGCGGCCAGCCCACCGTAATCGTCGATTATGCACATACGCCTGACGCCCTGGAAAAAGTCCTTGGCGCCCTGAAATCACTGGAGCATGAGCGACTGATCTGCGTATTCGGCTGCGGCGGCAACCGGGATGAATCGAAACGGCCTCTGATGGGTGCAATAGCTGCCAGGTTGGCCGATATAGTCATCGTGACTGATGACAACCCGCGAGAAGAGGAGCCGGCCGCTATCCGCAAGGCGGTTATCGAAGGAATAACACCAACCGGTCTGAAACAGCGCTCTACGGAGTGGCTTAACAGAAGTGAACCCGGGGAACAGGGCTACCTCGAGATTGGCGGGCGAGGCGCGGCAATACATGCGGCCCTGACCCGCAGCGGAGAGGACGACATCGTGCTCATCGCTGGCAAGGGGCATGAAGATTACCAGCTTGTCGGCCGGGAAACCCGATTTTTTGACGATAAGCTTTGCGCTCAGCAAAGCAGTCTGGCCTGGGATCTGGAAACCGTGGCTGCAGCAACGGGGGGGGAGGTGGCCCGGACAGCTGCAATCAGCCATTTTCGCGACATTTCCACCGACACCAGAACAATCGTCGATAATGACATCTTCGTGGCTCTGCAGGGCGAATTGTTCGACGGCCACAAATTTCTGGATAACGCGGTTGAAAACGGAGCCCGCTGTCTGGTCGTCTCCGATGTTCAACAGAATAATCGGGATGTCAGCTGCGTTCAGGTGGCAGATACGTTGACTGCCCTGGGCAATCTTGCCCGTTACCGACTGGACCGGGTACGTGAGATCAGCCGTCCGGTGGTCGTCGGACTGACCGGAAGCTGTGGGAAGACCACAGTTAAGGACATGACCGGCGCCATCTTCAACTACCGCTGGCCGAATCGGCCGGATAGACCAGCGGATCGTGTCCTGAAGACGGCAGGCAACTTAAATAATCTGATAGGTCTGCCGCTCTCACTGCTGCCTGTTTCTGTCCATCACCGCGCTCTGATTCTGGAGATGGGCATGAACAGCCCTGGTGAAATCGCCAGGCTGGCCAGGATCGGCGACCCCGATATCTGCTGCATCACCAACGTACACCAGGCCCATCTCGAGGGGCTCGGTTCCATCGAAGGGGTTGCGGCAGCCAAAGGCGAACTGTTTGACCAGAGCAGGCCTGAAAGTATCCATGTGGTTAATTTCGATGACAAACATATCGTCAGACTGAGCGACAAGTACAGCAGTAGAAAGGTTGGTTTTGCCGTTTCTGAACAGGGAGTGGCCAGGGGAGCCGAGGTTTGGGCAGAAAAAGTTACCACCGATGACAACGGTAACCTGAGTTTCACTCTGCATATCGGTGCATTGAGCAGAGATCTCACCATTCGTGTCCCAGGACTGCATAACGTCAGCAACTGCTGTGCTGCAGCAGCAATTTCCCAGGCTGCCGGAATCGATTTCGCCACTATCGTTGCCGGCCTGGAGCAGTTTCGCTCCTCCTCGAAACGCATGGAGCGGCTTACCTCACCGTTAGGACTTAAAATTCTCAATGACAGCTACAATGCCAACCCAGCCTCGATGGCTTCGGGCCTCCGGACCCTCGGCGGAATGTCGGCCCACAGCAGAATGGCAGTATTGGGAGATATGCTCGAACTGGGCCAGGCCAGTGGCGACCTGCACCGTTCGATCGGTAATGTGGCAGCTCAATCGGATCTGTCCTTTCTGGCCCTGGTGGGAGAGTTCGCCGATCAGATCAGACAGGGTGCTCAGGCTTCGGGAATGGATCCGGACCGGATCAGGGTGTTTAGCGACAAAAACGAAATAATTGACTGGATAGATGAACTCTTCAGAGCTGCCCACCTGCAGGCCGATGATTGGCTGCTGATCAAAGCTTCACGCGGGTTGGCGCTTGACACCGTTGTCGACCAGATTATGGAACGATGTTAAAACGTTAAGGCCAAACAATGCTCTACCATCTGCTCTACCCATTACACACGATTTTTATCGGCTTCAACGTTTTCAGGTACATCACCTTTCGCTCCATCCTGGCAGCGGTGACCGCCTTTCTGATCGTTATCGTCCTTGGTAGCTGGTTTATCAGGTCGATGAAGAGAGCGCAGATCGGTCAGGTAATCCGAGATGATGGACCAGAAACCCATATCTACAAACAGGGGGTGCCGACCATGGGCGGGCTGCTTATCCTTGCAGCCATCATCGGTTCATCATTTTTATGGGCCAGACTGGACAACAGTTATGTCTGGCTGACCATGCTGGTCACTTGCTTTTTCGGCTTTATCGGTGCCCTGGATGACTTTAAGAAGATCAGTAAAAAAACGAGCGCCGGGCTCAGCGCCAGGGGCAAACTTCTGCTCCAACTTATCGGCGCCACTGCGGTAGGTATTTTCATTTTCAACGCCCCCGGCTTTGATGGGCATCTGGCTATACCCTTTCTGAAGGATATCCGGCCAGATCTGGGCTGGTTCTATGTCATTTTTGCGATCATCATCATAGTTGGCGCTTCCAATGCTGTAAATCTCACTGACGGGCTGGACGGCCTAGCCACCGGACCTACCATCGTTTCTGCGGCGGTCTACCTGGTTTTTTCCTACATTGCCGGAAATATCGTCATCTCGAACTATCTGCAGGTGCACTACGTGGCCGGTAGTGGTGAACTGGCAGTCTTCTGCGGAGCCATGGTCGGCGGCTGTCTTGGTTTCCTCTGGTACAACGCCTATCCTGCCCAGGTTTTCATGGGCGATGTGGGTTCGCTGTCGCTGGGGGCCGCTTTGGGTACGATAGCGGTGATTATCAAGCAGGAAATTCTTCTGGCAATCGTCGGCGGTATTTTCGTCATGGAGGCGCTGTCGGTGATTATGCAGGTTGGTTATTTCAAGATGACCAAGGGCAAGCGGATATTTCTAATGGCTCCATTTCATCACCACTTTGAGAAAAAAGGCTGGCATGAAACCAAGGTCGTGGTCCGATTTTGGATCGTCTCGATAATTCTTGGGTTCCTGGCCATCGCCACATTAAAACTGCGCTGATGGAAGCAAGAGAAAAACAAAAAAATATGCTGATGATCGTCTATGTCGGTCCAACAGGATTGGTAATAGCCTTAGGTAATTAAAGATAGGTGCCGATGTTGGGATTTAGTCGGCTAAACCGATATAAAGAAATGGAGGTACTATGACTTATGTAATCATTGGCTGGATAGCAGCGAGCGTTGGTTTTGTTCTGGGGGCTGCCTGGGCAGGCCTGGGCATTAAAAACCGAGAGGTTGATCGCCACTTAGCCGGAAAACAAAAGGAATATTATGCCAATGCTGAACAGGCTGGCATGAAATCTAGGTCGTGGTGAGATTGTTGATCATCCTGATAATTCATTGCTGGTCATCGCAAAGGGTAAATCTACACTGATGGTACCGCAGGCAACGATAGGGGACACAATGGCGGTCGTCGGCTTCGGCCGGGCCAGCCAGGCGCTAGTCCGCTACCTGTGCGAGAGCGGGATCAGGGTATTGGTTAGTGACATCAGAAATTATTCTGATCTGAGCTCCAAGGAGCAGGAGTTGCTCGACCAGTGCGTAGCCGAGTACGAAGGAGGCGGCCACAGTACGGGATTTCTGGCCCGGGCTGACATTGTGGTTGCCAGCCCGGGAGTTAATTACCGTCACTCGGTTTTGGAAAAGGTCAGGCAGTCAGGAGCCACGATTCTTGGAGAACTCGCCCTGGCCGCCGATAAATTCAAAGCTCCGGTGATCGGGGTGACCGGTACCAACGGCAAAACAACGGTCACCGAACTGATCGGATCGATATTCAAAGCGGCGGGGAAAAATGTCTTTGTCGGTGGAAATATCGGTACACCGATCGGCGAGTATCTACTCTCGGACGAAGAATACGAGGCGGTAGTCCTCGAGCTTTCAAGTTTTCAGCTGGAGTTGTGCGGTGATTTCATGCCGGAGGTAGGAATCCTGCTCAATATCACTCCGGATCACCTCGATCGGCATGAAACAGTGGAAGGTTATGCGGCGGCGAAAATGAATATGTTTCAGGGTGGATCGGCCAAGACGTTTTCGGTGATCAACGGCGATGATCCTCTGTGCCGTCGATTCTCAGAAACCATGACCGGGGTTGAATGGGCGAGGTTTGGGCATGAAGATCATTTTGAGGCATCCATACGTGGCAGCCGGGTGGTCATGCCGGACGTCACCTATGAGCTGGCCGGCTCGAGACTGGAGAATCTCTCTGGTCTGCTCAACAGCGCTGCAGCACTATTGGCAACCAAAGATTTCGGCTTCGAGAAGGATGCGGTGCAGCAGGCACTCATCGAGTTCGAATCCGGGGAACATCGGTTGCAGAGGGTTGCCCGCTACAATAACATTACTTACATCAATGATTCGAAGGCGACCAACACCGGTGCCGTGAAAAACGCCATCCTCCAGATCGGCAGCCGGGAGAGCACCATCGTCCTCATCGCCGGCGGAAGGGACAAGGGAGATGATTATACTCTATTGAGAGACAGTGTCGCCACCCATGTCAAGAAGTTGATCCTTATCGGTGAGGCCTCCCGAGCCATCGGTGAGGTGCTTGGCGATCTTGTTGAGGTCGATTATCCGGCCACGCTTGATGAGGCGGTTCTACGGGCATCGGCAGCCTGCGAGCCGGGAGACACAGTGCTTTTTTCCCCGGCCTGCGCCAGCTTCGACATGTTTGACAATTACAAGGAAAGAGGAGCCCGCTTCATTGAGGCGGTGCACCGGCTTCACCAGAAAAAACCCACGGGGATGCACCAGTGAGCGACACCGGCAGCAATAAATCAACATTGCGATTGCTACTCACCGGCGGCGGTACCGGCGGTCATCTGTTTCCGGCCGTAGCGACGGCCGACCAGGTGCGGGAGGCAGTGCCGGAGAGCAGCGTGCTGTTCGTCGGGACCAGGCGGAGACTGGACCGCGATTCACTTGCCCGCTCTGGTTTTTCGGTGACGGCCATTCATTCTTATGGGCTCAAGGGAAAGAATGTCTGGGAATTGCTCAAGGCCCTTGTCGTGCTGCCCCTCTCTGTTATGGAGTCATGCTACCATATCTTGAAATTTAATCCCGATGTCGTTCTGGGCGTGGGCGGCTACGTTACCGGGCCGGTAGTGGCGGCAGCCTGGCTGCTGCGTCGACCAACGATGATACACGAACAGAACTCGGTTCCCGGACTAGCCAACCGCAAGCTGGGAAGGCTGGTCGACAGGGTCTGCCTGTCGCTGCCCCAGAGCGAGAAATTTTTTCCCGCTGGAAAATCGGTGCTGACTGGAAATCCGGTCCGCAAGAAAATCATTGAAGCCGGCCGCCGCAGAGGTTCGGGCAATGGCCGACGGACACTGCTTATTCTCGGCGGCAGCCAGGGAGCTCACGCGGTCAATGAAATGATCGTCGAGGCCTTGAGAGGCGGTATGGAGGCCTTTTCCTCAGTCCGAGTAATTCACCAGACCGGCCGCGATGATGAACAGATGGTTAAGCAGGCCTATGAAGAGATGGGCATCGATCACCTGGTTTCGGCCTTTTTCACCGATATGGCCGAGCTCTACCAGCAGGCAGATCTTATCGTCTCTCGAGCCGGAGCGACCACTCTGGCGGAGATCGGTGTGGTTGGTGTGCCGGCGGTGTTGATTCCCTATCCCTATGCTGCAGACAACCACCAGGAAAAAAATGGAGCTTGGTATGTGGAGAGCGGGGCTGCAGTGATGTTTGCCCAGCAGGATCTTACTCCGCAAATGCTGGCCGAGGAGATTCTTAGAATTATCAATGATCAGACCCGGCTCGAAACCATGTCCGAGTCGATGAAGAAACTGGGCATCAGTGATGCCGCCGAGCGGATAGTGGGTATCTGCCTGGATCTGTCAAGGAAGTAACAAATGCACCGGAAGACCAAACATATACATTTCGTCGGTATCGGGGGCATCGGTATGAGCGGCATTGCCGAGCTGCTGGCCAACCTGGGCTACCGGGTTACTGGCTCCGATCTGAACCGGTCGAAGATCACCGATCGCCTGGGAGAGTTGGGCTGCAGTGTGTTCACGGGACATGATAGCCAATGGGTCGAAGGAGCCGATGTAATCGTTGCCTCATCGGCCATCTCCGATAACAACCCCGAGATTTTGGCCGCCCGCGAACAGGGAATCCCGGTGGTGATGCGGGCGGAGATGCTGGCCGAGCTGATGCGCCTGAAAAAATACGGTATTGCCATTGCCGGAAGCCATGGCAAAACCTCTACCACCTCGATGGTGAGCTGGATCATGGCCCAGGCCGGCCTTGACCCCACTATCGTGGTTGGTGGTAAAGTCGATTGCCTGGGGGGCAATGCCAAGCTTGGCGAAGGAGAGTTCCTGGTGGCCGAAGCGGATGAGAGCGACGGCTCGTTTCTGAAGCTTTCACCGGTGCTCGAGGTGGTAACCAATATCGATTTTGAGCATCCGGATTTCTACGCTGATATTGACCAGGTCAAAGAGGCCTTCGTAGAGTTCATCGACAAGGTACCTTTTTACGGTGCCGCCATTATCTGTCTGGATGACAAAAATGTAGCCGAGGTGCTGCCCCGGATAAGCAAGCGGGTGATTACCTACGGGCTTACCCGGCAGGCCGAAGTGTATGCCGAAAACCTCAAGGTTGAAAATGGCCGCAGCCGTTTCGATGCCTACCGGGAAGGAGAATTGCTGGGTACGGTGGAACTGCCCCAACCAGGCAAGCACAATGTCTACAACTCCCTGGCCTCCATCTGTGTCGGGCTGGAGCTCGAAATCGATTTTTCCGTCATTGCCGAAGCGCTCGGCTCTTTTGCCGGTGTTCAGCGTCGACTGGAACTCAAGGGGGTAGCCGGCGGCATAACGGTGGTCGATGATTACGGCCATCACCCGACGGAGATTCTCGCCACTCTCAGTGCCGTCAAGCAGGCCTGGCCGGATAAACGGCTGGTAGTCCTTTTCCAGCCTCATCGCTACAGCCGTACCAAAGGATTATTCAGTGAATTTCAGACCTGCTTCCATCAAGCGGACTACCTGGTGATGACCGATATCTATGCGGCAAGTGAGGAACCGATTGAGGGTATCGACAGTCTGCGGCTGCTCGAAAAGATCAAGCAACACGGTCAGCGAAAAACTGCTTATATCGGGGAAGTTGAGAAACTGGCGGAAGCGGTGAAAGATAATCTACTGCCCGGCGACCTGGTCTTGACCCTGGGAGCCGGAAATATCTTCAGGGCCGGCGAGGATCTGCTGGCCCTGCTCGAAAAGGTTGATAAGTAAATGAGTCTGAGCTCCTCCCAAAAAGCAGTGCTGACTGGAGTTGTCAGAGGTAAGATCCAGTGGGATGTGCCGTTGTCGGCCTGGACCACTTATCGGATCGGGGGACCCGCTGACGCTCTGGTCACACTGCTTGATGTGGAAGATCTGCAGGAGGTGCTGAAATTCTGCCGGCTAGAGGAGCTGCGCTGGAAACTGCTGGGCAGAGGATCGAATATACTGGCCGCCGACGAGGGCTTTGGCGGGATAGTTATTGTTTTGGGAGAAGGCTTCAAGTACATTGGCCGCGACCCTGAGAGGGATCAAGGGAGCAACTGGGTTAAATCAGGTGCCGGGGTAGGGCTTGCCAAGCTCTCCTCCTGGTGTGCCGACAGCGGTTTGTCCGGATTCGAGTTTGCCTCGGGGATTCCCGGAACCGTCGGTGGCGGCGTGGTGATGAATGCCGGGGCCTGGGGCAGATCAATGGCCGATGTGATCAGATCGATCGAACTGGTTGACCACGATAAAATAGAAATTATTAGTGAGAAACATCTCAATTTCAGCTACCGCACCTGTCGAGTATTGGCAGGCCGAAAAAATGCAGTGGTAACGGGCGTGACCATGAGCTTCAAAACCGCAGCTCCTGAGCAGATAAAAGAAACTATTCGGACGCTCAAGGAAAAGAGAAAAGAGCGGCAGCCCTATGGACAACCTAATTGCGGTTCGGTGTTTAGAAATCCGGAGGAGATCAGTGCCGGCCAATTGATCGATGAAGCTGGACTGAAGGGGAGGCGCATCGGCGATGCTGCCGTATCCGAAAAACACGCCAATTTCATTGTCAATTGTGGTCAAGCAAG
Source organism: uncultured Desulfofustis sp. (assembly GCA_905479735.1). Taxonomy (GTDB): domain Bacteria; phylum Desulfobacterota; class Desulfobulbia; order Desulfobulbales; family Desulfocapsaceae; genus JABDQA01. Next base: position 28,346 of record CAJQNS010000011.1, on the reverse strand, counting down.
TGCCCATGATGTGCTGGCTTTGATCGATGAGATAAAAGAAAGAGTTATGCAGACAAGTGGTGTCGAGTTGATACCCGAAGTCCAATTTCTCGGCTAGTTTAAGCAGATATGAAAAATTGGCTGCAGAAGATACTCGGGACTAAAAAGAAAAATCGCTACAGCGTTGAAGGTGGCGGAGTTGAGACCGGCAGGGGTGCGTTCCGGTTCGATGAGCGGGACAAGAAGCAGCGCAAATCCCTGTTGAAGAAACTCAATAATTATTGGAGTAAACGTAAAGACAGTAGACCGGTATCTTATCAAAGCGCACCCCAGCCGAGCGGCCGCAGAAAACTGTTGCTGATTTTCTGTCTGGTCAGTGCCGCAGCACTGTTCTTCAAAAGCGGCGGCTTCAGTCTTTTTTCCGTGCTGCTCGAAGACCTCGATTATTTCAGAATTACTCAGATCAGGGTTGAGGGCTGCGCCAATTCGACTGCAGATGAGATTCGTGCAGCCTCAGGGGTGAAAGTGAGCGCCAGTCTTTTTGCAGTCGATGAAAGACAGATAACTGAAAACGTCAGGGAAGAAAGCCTTTGGGTGGATCAGGTCACCGTTGCGCGGAACTGGCCCGGCACCTTGATTCTGCAGGTTCGTGAATTTAAGCCCTATGCCCTCATCGCTGTCGGTGAGGATGAGGCGGCGCCGCTCTATTATCTGGATCGTAAGGGGAACACCTTTGTCAAAACGACCTATGGTATGGATTTGGACTATCCGGTGATCACCGGTCTCGAACAGGCGGAGGATCTCGATACGGTGCCTTCAGAACTTGACGCCCCGCTCGATCTGCTCAAGCTGGCAGAATCCAATAATCCGAATCTGCCGGTGCAGTCGATTTCCGAGCTGCATGTGGATGCTGACGAGGGACTGATCCTCTATTTGGTGGAACATCCATTCCCGATATTTTTTGGTGAAGGCGACATCAGAAGGAAATACGTGCGGCTCAGAAAGGTGCTGGAAATGCTCTATAAGCCGCGTAGAACTGGTATGGATATAGGCCGCGTTGCCTATATCAAGATGGACTACTTAAAGGACAAGGTGATTGTCGGTTACGGCGAGTCAGGGTGAGTTTGAATATGGACAAGAATAAAGATCAGGAGTTGGAGATGGGTGTCGAGCCCATCGGAGAGCAGAAACGTGATGTTCGGGGCAACCTTGTGGTCGGGCTCGATATCGGCACTACAAAAATCTGCTGCGTGGTCGGCGAAGTCTTCCAGGATGGTGTCGATATTATCGGGGTCGGGACCTCACCTTCTCTGGGGATGCGCAAAGGGGTGGTGGTCAATATCGAGAGCACGGTGGCCTCGATCCGAAAATCGGTGAAGGTCGCCGAGGATATCGCCGGCTGCGACCTTGAGTCGGTCTACGTCGGCATTGCCGGGAACCACATTAAGGGATTCAACAGCCCAGGTATCCTGGCTATCAACAACAGGGAGATCAAGCAGGCCGACGTCCAGGAGGTGATCACCGCGGCTCAGACCGTGAAAATTTCTGAGAATCAGCGGGTCATCCACGTATTGCCACAGGAATATATGGTCGATGACCATACCGGCATCCAGAATCCGCTCGGCATGACCGGGGTCAGGCTGGTGACCAACGTCCACATCGTCACCGCCGATATCGGGGCCGTGCACAACCTGGTAACCTGCTGCAACAAGGCTGGTCTCGAGGTGGCCGATATGGTGCTGGAGTCAATTGCCTCCGCCAAGGCGGTGCTCACCCAGGACGAGATGGATCTCGGTGTGGTCCTGGTGGACATAGGCGGCGGCACTACAGATATCGCCGTGTTCTATGAGGGGACCATCAGGCACACCTGCGAACTGGGTTTGGGGGGGCACAACCTGACAAACGATCTGTCCGTTGGCTTGCGAACTCCGCTGGCTGAGGCGGAACGCCTCAAGGAGGACTACGGCAGCGCCCTGTCAGCGGTGATCAAGTCCAATCACGTAGTCGACGTTCCCTCGGTGGGTGACCGGGAGCCGAGGCGGGTGACTCAGAAAGTGCTGGTTGACATCATCGAGGCACGAATGGTGGAGATTCTTGAAATGGTCAACCGGGAGCTGGTCGTCTCCGGTCAGAAGAACAGAATAAACGCCGGAATCGTTCTGACCGGTGGCACCTCGCTGCTGGTAAACCTCGTTGATCTTGCCGAGCAGATTTTTGATATGCCGGTAAGGGTTGGATATCCCAGCGGAATCGGGGGCAGGGTTGATGATGTTTACACCCCGCGCTGCACCACAGGGGTCGGTCTGGTGCTCTACGGAAGAGACCATCAGATGAGCGCCACCGATCAAGACACCGGAGTGATGGACAAAATGAGAGGGCTGTTCAAAAAAATCATGTAGTCGAGGACTTTTTTGTTTATGCGGGCACGATGAAATGCTATAGTTCCTATGCCAAGGAATTAGACCTTTTATCCTGCCCTAACTGTCGAGAATCAATAGATATTGGGAGATCACCATGCCGTTTAGAATGGCAGAGACAGAGAGCGTTGCGGTAGTCAAAGTTATCGGCCTTGGTGGCGGTGGCGGAAACGCTATCAACACCATGGTGGATAATAAGCTTCAGGGAGTGGAGTTCATCGTTGCCAACACCGACAAACAGGCCCTGGATCAATCCAAAGCCGATATCTGTATCCAGTTGGGGCCGTCCATTACCAAAGGACTCGGTGCGGGGGCCGACCCGGAGACCGGGGCCCAGTCTGCCCACGAGTCAATGGAAGAGGTCAAAGACTGTCTGCTTGGCGGCGACATGGTCTTCATCACTGCCGGGCTGGGCGGCGGCACCGGCACAGGTGCTGCGCCGGTGGTTGCCAAGATCAGCAAGGAATTGGGCGCTCTGACTGTAGCGGTGGTGACCAAGCCTTTCAATTTTGAAGGCAAGCAGCGGCAGCGAAACGCTGAAGCCGGCTGGCAGGAACTGCATAAATATGCCGATACGATCATCACGGTACCCAACGACCGGCTGTTGAGCCTGATGCAGAAGACTTCCAAACTCTCCGACATGCTCTCCCTGGCTGATACGGTTCTGCTCCAGGCCGTCAAAGGGATTACCGATCTGATCAATGTACCCGGCCTGATCAATGCCGATTTTGCCGATCTGCGCACGGTGATGAAAGAAGTCGGCCCGGCCATTATGGGATCTGCCTCTGCGGTCGGTGAAAACAGGGCGGTTGAGGCGGCCAAACGGGCCATCGATAACCAGCTTCTGGAAGATGTCGGCATCGATGGTGCCCGCGGTCTGCTGATCAATATTTCCGCCACCGAAGAGAGCTTCACCATGGCCGAGTTCATGGAGGCCTCGGCGCTGATTCAGGACAAGGTCGATGAGGATGCCAAGGTGGTCATCGGCGCACTCTACGACGACAGCCTGGGCGACGAGCTTCAGGTAACGGTAATAGCCACCGGTGTTGGCGACGTCGACACCAGGGAGAGAACCATCGCCCAGGTCGGCGATCTGCCTCGCAAACAGCAGTACGAGGCTCCGGTGAAACCTCCCAAGCCGGTTGAATCGGTACAATCGGTACGCACACAGCATCCATTGAAGCCCGAAGCTGATAGACAGCAGCCCTACAAGCCTGCTCTGGCCAACAGGGCCCCCAAGGCCACCGTACTACCCGGGTCAAATTTCGACGCTTTTGACAATTTCGGGCCGACCCGCGGCAACCGTTCCCTGGAAAAGGATGAGCCCAAACCCAGTGAACGGATTAACGAGGATTACCTGGAGACTCCAACCTATCTGCGTAAGAAGGCTAATTGAGAACGGGCTGGTGAATTGAGGGCTCTTGGATCGCAAAAGACAGGCAACATCGCGGACCGCACTCTCCCGGATACCATCCAGAGCCGATCTGCTTGACAAGGAGCGGGGCACCTATCTGAAAAAATGGAAGGGGCTGCTGCCTGTCGGTCTGCTCTATCCCAATCACTACCGGGTGGGCATGTCCAACCTGGGATTCCAGCTCGTCTACCGGATACTCAACGACTGCCGTACCCTGGTCTGCGAGAGGCTTTTTCTGCCCGAAACTGACCAGCCGCTCGTCTCGCAGGAGTCAGGGCGTCCGCCCGCCGATTTTTCCGTTATCTTCATTTCTGTCAGTTTCGAACACGACTACATCAATCTTGCCCGCTTTTTTCTGGCCTCAGGACTTGAGCCGCTGGCCTCTCGGAGGGGAGAGTCCATCGAACCTGGAAATCCGCTTGTGGTCTGCGGGGGGGTGGCCGCCTTTATGAACCCCGAACCGTTGGCCGACTTTGTCGATCTGTTCGTGGTGGGTGAGGCCGAGCCGCTGCTGCCGCTGTTGATCGACAAACTATCCGACGACGATTTCAGCGACCGCGGCCGACTACTCTCACTGCTTAATCGGGATTATGACGGTTTTTATGCTCCACAGCTCTACCAGCCCCACTATGATAGCCAAGAACGATTTGAAAGGTTTGAACCGGCCCCAGGTCTGCCCAAACGCATTCGTCGGATTGGCCTGGAGAGCACTGATCATTCGGCCCATTCAGAACTTTTGACTCCGGATACCGAATTCTCGGATCTTTATCTCACCGAGCTGGGACGGGGGTGTTCGCGGGGTTGTCGCTTCTGCACCGCCGGCTTTGTCTATCGTCCACCCCGTCTTTGGGATATCGAAGCGATCCTGAAAAGTCTGCAAGAACGGCCCCGGGGAATCGATAGGATTGGACTGCTGGGCATGGAAATGACCTCCAGGGAAAATCTTGACTTGATTGCCGAAAACCTTGGTGCTGATGGCTGTTCGCTCTCTTTTTCTTCACTGCGGGCAGATAAGATATCTGACAACCTTCTGGAGCTGCTCCGGGCCAGTAACCTGAAAAGTGTGGCAATTGCGCCGGATGGTGCCTCCGAACGGTTGCGCAGGGTGATCAACAAGCAGCTTACCGAATCGGATCTCCTTGCTGCCGCAGAAAAACTAACCGTCGCAGGACTGCACCGGCTCAAGCTATACCTGATGATCGGTCTGCCGACAGAAACCCTGGAAGATCTTGAGGAGTTCGTCGACCTGGTTCGAAGAATCAGGGAGGTTATGCATCGTATTGGCCGCAAGCGTGGTCGCTTGAGTGAAATGTCGATCTCGGTCAACAGCTTTGTCCCCAAACCGTGGACGCCCTTTCAGTATCATCCTTTTGCGGCCTCGGCGGAACTCGATGGCGAAAAGACGCTCGGGGGGCGGGAGGGAGTACAACGCATCAAGGCAAAAATCAAGTATCTGAAAAGTCACCTGGCTTCGCTGCCAAACCTCCGCCTCAAATTTGACAATCCTGACCAGGCTCTTTTCCAATCTATACTGTCCCGCGGAGACCGCAGGCTCGCAGAGGTATTGCTGATTATGGCCGACTCGGGTATATCCTGGAAGCAGGCTTTGAAGCAGAGCGGGCTGAGCGAGCAGCTTTTTGCGACCAGGCAATACACGCAGCACAGCCCGCTGGCCTGGAGCATTATCGATCACGGGATCGAGGACGGTTATTTATGGCGTGAATATCGTCGCAGTTTCGAGGAAAAATCAACCGCACCCTGCGACACCAGGGTATGCAGAATCTGCGGCGTCTGTCGCGACTGAGCAGTGATGATAAATAAGGGCAGTGACAACAAGCAACAAGACAGTGGCCGGCAGCCAAGAGATGCCGGGCTGCAGTCGTTTACCCTGGTAAAGTACTTTTCGTTCACCGCCCTGGGGGCGATCCTCATCTTCACCATGATCCTGTCCTGGATCATCTCCAACAATGCCAAAGACGTGATGCTCAAGCAGAGCGAAGATTATTCTCTGCTGCTGGCAGGCAACCTCAACCAGCAGGTATTCAGGCGTTTCGTGCTCCCCGCAGTGGTTCGCTACGGCCGGATCGCGCTGAGGAACCCGGATCAATTCGGGTATCTGGACAAGATCGTCAGCGAAATTATCCAGGGACTGGCTATCGATTCGGTCACCATTTACGACTCCAAAGAAAATGTCATTTCCTACTCTACCCTCCCTGAAATGGTGGGTAAACGAGACAAGGGCGGCATAGAATACGAAAAAGCGCTTCGTGGTGCCGCCAACTCTAGATTCATCTACAGCGGCACGATGTGGAGTCTGCTTTCAGCCGATCCCCAGATAAGCTGTCAGCTTCAAACTTTCATTCCGTTCCGGCAGGTCAAGGAGAGCGGCGAAGCCGGAGATGCGATCATGGGGGTCATCGAGATTGCCAAAGATCTCTCCAGGGACTATACCGCCATCTTGAAGCTCCAGGGCCGCATCATGATAGTTTCAGCGGTGGTGATGCTGGTGCTCTTCCTGGTGCTGCGGTCCATCGTGTCGCGGGCCGGGGATATCCTCGAACGCAGGATGGTGGAGCGGCTCACGCTCAAGGAACAGCTCGACAAAAACGAGCGTCTGACCCATCTGGGAACCATGGTGGCGACGGTTTCCCATGAAATCAAGAGTCCTCTGGGCATTGTCCGATCCACGGCGGAGATACTCAAAAAGAGAATTGAAAAAGTGGCACCTGGGAATGAAAATCTGGCCCAGATCATTGTCGATGAGACCAGACGACTCAATACTATTGTCACCGAATTCCTCGATTTTGCCAGACCGCAGCAGCCCAAGCTCAAATCTTGTGATCTGCAGCAGATCCTCAATAGAGCAGTAAACTTCACCAGTTCCATGGCTGAAAAGCAGGGAGTGGAGATTGAGACGATCTACGCAGGCGAGGCGATCATCAGAGAGGTTGATGAGGATATGCTTTACCGGGCCTTTCTCAATATCATCCTCAACGGTATCCAGGTAATGGCAGAGGGGGGCCGGCTGCTGGCCGAAACCTCTGAAAGTGACGAAGGACAGGCGCTCATCTCATTCAGGGACAACGGTCCGGGTATGAGCGAGGAGATAGCCGCCCAGGTATTTGAACCGTTCTTTACCAACAAAAGCAAGGGGACCGGTCTCGGGCTGGCCATTGCCAAGAATATCGTCGAGGAACATGGCGGCGATATCAAGGTTGAGAGCCAGGCGCAGGAAGGAACTGAATTTGTCATTATCTTACCCTGATGGCCCTCTTTTGCAGGCAGAATCTCTGGGCTTCTCCAGCAGTGGTCCTTACAGTTTATCACTGGCGCCAAGGTGTTGTGCAGGTCTGGACGGTATTTCCGGTGTGGGCAAGACCCGTCTGCTTAGGGCCCTGGCTGATATCGATCCAAGTAAAGGGAGAGTGACGCTGAACGGCAGGGAGAGGGAGCAGTACACGCCTCCACAATGGCGCCGGCTGGTGGCCATGATCCCAGCCGAATCTCGCTGGTGGCACCCGTTTGTCAGCGATCATCTAGCGCCTGATTATAAGCGGGAACGGGCAGAAGATCTGGTTCGGGCCTGCGGCTTTGAGTCTGACATCCTCGGCTGGGATGTAACCCGGCTGTCTACCGGTGAGAAACAGCGATTAAGTCTGGTGCGGGCTCTGCTCAGGGATCCGCAGGTTCTGCTGCTCGACGAAGTTGGCTCCGGACTTGACCAGGACAACGCCCTGCTTCTCGAAACAGTGGTAAGAAAATATCTCGATGACAGTGGTGGTGCAGCTCTCTGGGTAAGCCACAATCCGGAGCATTTGGAGCGGGTTGCGACGATATTTATTACCATGCATCAGGATCGTCTGCAGATCAGAAAAGAGAACGATCTGATAAGTCCTTAAGGGAGTATCGCTTGACGATGAATGTTGCCGCACTTTCACCGCTGGACTTGTCGATTGCCGCCTCTCTTATCCTGCTTCTCGCCGGGCTGAGCTTCAATCTCAAGCTTGGTCTCGAGTCTCAACTTATCATTGCCTCCGTTCGAATGGTCGTGCAATTGTTGCTGATCGGACTGGTTTTGCAATTTCTCTTTTCCACCAGTTCCGTCTGGCTGATTATTCTAGTTTCCCAGGTTATGCTGCTGGCTGCAGGACGTGAGGTGAGGGCCCGTCTGAAGAGAAAACTGCGGGGATTTTTTGGTTACCACGTCGGCATCACCTCGATGTTCGTTTCTTCATTTTCGGTTGCCCTGCTCGCCTTGCTTGTTATTTTGCGCCAGGATCCCTGGTACGAGCCACGCTATTCGATCCCGTTTCTGGGGATGCTGCTCGGCAACACCATGACCGGAGTGGCGCTTGCCTCCGATCGGTTGACAAGTCTATTCTATGAACAGAAGGAGGTAATCGAGCAGAGGCTGATGCTCGGTGAGAGCCGTTCCGAGGCGGTCAGTGACATCCGGCGGGACTGCATGCGAACCGGTATGATCCCCCTGGTAAACTCGATGGCGGCAACCGGCCTCGTCAGTCTGCCGGGTATGATGACCGGACAGATTTTGGGGGGTACGCCGCCGATTGAGGCGGTAAAATATCAGATTCTGATCATGTTTCTGATTGGTGCAGGATCGGGATTCGGGGTTATCTGTGCCATCGTGATGATTGAAAAGCATCTGTTTGATGATCGCCAGCGCCTTGTTCTTGACAAATTGCTCCCTGAAGAGTGAGATACACCGCGTGAATACAGCTATCGTGATCATGCCAAAGAGTGAATGAAATGGACGAGATATTAGATTTTATTTTCCAACGACGAAGTGTCAGGCTCTTCACCGATGAGCCGGTTAACGACGCCCAGATCAAAGCAATTCTGCAAGCTGGCATGTCGGCGCCCTCTGCCAGGGCCAGGGATCCGTGGCGTTTTGTCGTCACCCGGCAGCCTGAAGATCTTGAGGCCATGAGGACTATCGCTCCCAATGGATCGATGTTGAAGGGAGCGGCGGCCGCCTTACTGGTTTGTGGAGATATCGAGGTAGCCCATGAAAATCAGGAATCTTATATGCTGCAGGACGTATCCGCCTGTATCGAGAACATGCTTCTGGCCATAAACGGTCTCGGGCTAGGTGGCTGCTGGATAGGCATTCACCCGAGGAAGCAGAGGATAGAGGGAATGAGAGTCCACTTCAAGTTGCCTGATTCGATCATCCCGATTGCCGGTATTGCGCTGGGCCGGCCCCGGGCAAAGCCGGAAAAGCGGACCCGGTTCAACAGTGACTATGTGCTTGTCTACCGTTAAACAGGCCAGGGATGAGCAGCTTAACCCATGATAGGCGGCCCCCTCAGGCCGTGCACAATAATTAGATGAAAAGAAGAGAGAACGATGGCTAAGAAAGTAGTTGTAGTCGGAGCAGTTGCCGCAGGGCCGAAAGCCGCAGTGAGGGTGAAGCGTCTCGATCCGGATGCCGAGGTGCTGCTGATCGATGAGGACAGCCTGATTTCCTATGGCGGGTGCGGTATTCCCTATTATGTTTCGGGCGACGTGCCGGATGAAAAGGATTTACGATCAACCAACTTTCACATGCTCAGGGATGAGTACTTTTTTGAAAAGGCGAAAGGAGTCAGCACCCTGACCTCCACCCGGGTGACGGCCATCGACAGGCTCAAGAAAAGTGTCAGCATCGAGCATGCGGCGACGGGCGAAATCCAGGAAATCAGCTACGATAAGCTGATGCTGGCCACCGGCAGCGAACCGATAGTACCACCGCTGCCCGGCCTCGACCTGGACGGGGTGTTCACCGTCAACAACCTGCATAAAGCCATTGAGATCAAGGATCGGATTGCCAAAGGCCAGGTCAGCAAAGCAGTGATCGTAGGCGGAGGGGCGATCGGCATCGAGATGGCCGAGGCCTTCAAGGACCTGTGGGGTATCGATGCCACCATCGTCGAGCTCAAGACCCATCTGCTGCCCAGCCTGGTCGATTGGGAAATGGCCGATATCCTCACCAAACATCTGCGCGACAGCGGGCTTGAGGTTTATCTTGAAGAGGCGGCGCTGGAAGTCCTCGGCGACGAGAAGGGCAGGGTGCGCGGTGTGAGGACCGATAAGAGGGAGATCGACGGCGATATGGTCATCGTGGCTGTTGGTGTCCGTCCCCGCTCAATACTGGCGCAGGAAGCCGGGCTGCACGTTTCCAGAGGTGGCGCCATCGTGGTCAATGAACGGATGCAGACTTCCGATCCGGACATCTACGCGGCCGGGGATTGTGTGGAAATCACCAACCTGGTCTCTGGCCAGAAATTTTTTGCTCCGCTCGGTTCACTGGCCAACAAGCAGGGTCGGGTGGCTGGTGACAATATCTGCGGGGTACCGTCGATTTTCAAGGGCGGGGTTGGCAGTTTTATCATGAAAGGCTTCGAGATGAGCATCGGCTCGGCAGGGCTCACTCTGGAGGCTGCAAGGGAGGCCGGTTTTGACGCCGATATCTCGCTTACTTCGCCGATTGACAGGGCCCACTTTTATCCGACCCAGGCGGTTACCTGTTTTCTCATGGTATTCGACCGTAGAACCAGGCGGGTACTTGGTCTGCAGGGAGTTGGACCGATGGGTGACGGCATCCTGGCCCGCATCAACGGTGCTGCCCCGCTGCTCTGCGACGGTGCTTTCATCGAAGACTTTAACAATATCGAGATGGCCTATTCCCCCCCGTTTTCGGCTGCCATCGACTCGATTAATGCAGCTGCCTACGTAGCTGAGAATTTATGTGACAACAGGATGCGGAAAGTCGATATGAGTGATTTCTTCAGCTATATGGACAGCCCAGCGCAACACCCGGACTGGATCATGCTCGATGTACGTCATCCCAAACAGGCCGCCCCGTTTGTCGAAAAGTTCGGCCCAGACCGCTGGCTCTCACTTCCCTATGACGAGGTCCGGGACCGTTACCAGGAACTGCCGCAGGACAAGACCATGGTTATCATCTGCAACGCCGGTTCCAGGTCATATGAGATCCAGCGCTTCCTCGACCATCACGGGTACAGCAACAACACGGTGCTGGCGGGCGGCATCAACGTGGTGAAGCGGATGAACGTGGATTGGCTGCCGTCTACATAGCGACCTGAGTGAAATTCATCCCTTCAGACTGCGTTGCTCTCTGCGGTGCCCGCTCAGAGCACTGCTCGGCGGCCCCGCCGGCTCCTCGCTCGCGCCTTGACTGATGGAAAGGAATGGGGACACAATAAGTATTGTGTCCCCATGTACGTCCCCAATTTACTTATTCACCAGAAGGGCGGGAATTTTGTCGAAGTGGCGGCCCACTTCAGAAGGGCTGTGAGCGTCCGAACCCAGTGCCAGGGGTATGGATTTGTCACCAGCCAGAGAAATGATTTCCGGCAGCGGAAAGGGCAGGCCGCGGTACTTATAGCCCGAAGTGTTGATCTCCAGTGCCATGGAGGCCAGTTTGACTTCGTCGAGCAGGGTGTCGATCTGCTGCCAGTGACTGTCCTCTAGTTTGAGATTGGGCTGATGCCTGAGGCCGGCATCGAGATGGCAGAGTACGTCGGCCGGGATGGTTTGGACCGCTTCGATCAGGGTGGCAAAGTAGCGACTCAGCAATCTGCGGTCACCATAGCGCTCGACGATTTCGATGTTTCTTGGATTATTACTCAGTACATTGAGGTGTTCGTCGTAGCCGTCCACCTTGAAAAAATGGCAGCTCAGTCCAACCCGGTCCCATTTTCTTCGCCCCAGTCTGTCCAGGATCCGGTCAGGACAGTCGGGATTGTAGCCGACTTCAACACCGAGGCCGATTTCGATCCTCTCACCATAGCGTTTCTGCAGCCGTCGGCCTTCCTCAAAATATTCGTCAAAGTCTTTTTCGGTGAGCCAGGAGCGGAAATGGGCATTGATCCCTTCCTCCAGGTGCTCGAGAAAGACCAATCGCTTAAGGCCCTGATCCATGGCACCGACCACATATTCCTCCATGGTGCCGCTGGCATGCCGGCATAGACTGGTGTGGATATGGGTATCTGAATGAATATCGACATTCATGGGAAACAAAAGGACTTCAGAGCATCTTCAGTGTCGATCACTGAGCCTGGAGACCGGCCGAATTTCTCAGGCGTTTCCCTTCGGGAAAAAGTGCAGCGTGCCGTCGATATCGGAGGTATCACAATAATGACCCATCTCCAGTTCGAGATCGACATATTCTTCTATACCGTCAATATCAAGAGAAAGAGAAGGACCGTCAGGAAGGTGGTAAATAATGGTGCTGACGCTGGTCAGATCCACCGGGCGGACAAACAATTTCATTAACAATCCCAAGGGTGGTTCAATAATATGTAAGGGCAATCATAAAAGCAGTTCAAACTCACCTGCTTATTGGAGAGAAACTTATACGAACATTTGCAGAAAACTGCAAGCGTCATCCGATCATCTTTTAGGCCCCGGTTGGTAGTTGACTGTTATTTAAGCATTTAAATTTTTGTTCGGTAACAATAGCCAGGGTAACCCAATTTGTAGTTTGACACGATTGGTGCAACCGTTTATTATTGCGCGTTCGAGCACACGCAATTTTACCACCACAAGGTGGCTGTTATAATTTTTAATATGGGTAGTAAAAATGAGTCAAAATGAGTTGAACGCAAAAGAAAAAGTTCTCTTCGGTAAAAGCACCAATCCTTCAAACATCGAGCCCCTCAAGCTGACCATGGACAGTCAGCTGAAGTTTCGCTGTCATCCCGAAGTCAGTTGTTTTACCGCCTGCTGCGGCAACATCAAGATCGTCTTGACCCCCTATGACATCCTGATGCTGACCCGCCGGCTGCAGATCCCTCCACACGAGTTTCTGCATACCTACACAACCCCGACCTATCTGGAAAAGACCGATATGCCGGGTGTCGCGATCAAGTTACGCGAGGAGGACAACAAATGCCCCTTCGTAACCCCTGAGGGGTGCACCGTCTACACCGACCGCCCCACTGCCTGCCGCTACTATCCGGTTGGTATGGCTGATTTCCGCGAGGGAGGCAGCAAGGATGCCGACGGTAACGAAGTAACTCCCGATGAGGAAAAATTCTTTTTCCTGGTCAAAGAGGATCACTGCAAGGGCCATGAGGAAGATAAACTCTGGACCGTTGGCGAGTGGCGAGCCGACCAGGGAGTCGACGTGCGTGATGATATGAACAAGAAATGGCTGCGGCTTATCATGCGCCGCAAGTCGTTCGGTCATCAGGCCAATCTCTCTGAGCAGGCCAAACGGATGTTCTTCATGGCCTCCACCGATCTGAATCATTTCCGCCGCTTTATCTTTGAGAGCTCATTTCTCGATACCTATGTGCTCGACGAAAAACTGATTGAAAAAATCAAGGATGACGATGTCGAACTCATGCTGTTCTCCTTCGATTACCTGGCCCATAGCTTGTTTGGGGCGCACGTTCCGGGGATGAACATCAAGGAAGAAAAGATCCAGGAAAAAGTTGCCCAGATCAAGCAGCGTCAGGATGATGCGGTGGTCAGTGCGGTGCAGGATTATGAGGATTTGAAGAAACAGCGGGACAAGTAGCAACTATAACTGATCATTACCTATCTCAAGGGCCGCGGAGGAAGTTCCGTCGGCCCTTTTTTCTTTTTAATTACCAGCCGTTTCAAACGAGACCTGAAGAATAAAAAAAAACAATCAAATGTTGGGTACGGCGCTACAGTTTATTATAGTGTGCCGTTATGTATATTTGTGATCCACACCCTGAACCGGCTCCGCCTCGATCCAGTTAGATGACCCACAGGATTCTGCATGATAAGGAGATATCCCGACTGTTAGCCGCGCTTGGCGATCAGCAGGACTTTGTCTATCTCGATACCTCCATGCCGGATGCCATGAACCACCGGTCTCTGCTGTTCACCGAACCCGTTGACAGGCTTCGTCTTGCGGTTGGTGAAGACCGCGCTGAGTTCCTTGATAAAGCGGCCCGGAGGCTGGACCAGGGCTTTTATCTTGCCGGCTGGCTCGGTTATGAATTCCTGCATGATGAGCTGGCCATCAGCCTCAAAGATGACTCGCCGCCGCTGGCCGATTTAGGGGTCTACGAGGCTCCGATGAGATTTGATCATCACAGTGGGGTGAATGATTTCCCCGCTCTGGCAGAATCTGGATCGGGCGAATCGGACTACCGGCTCACCAATCTGCAGCCGACCATCGATGAAGACCAGTATTGCAGGGCCATAGACAGGATTCTCGAATATATAGCCGCCGGCGACACCTATCAGGTAAACTACACCTTCAAGCTTCACTTCGATTTTGACGGGTCGGTGGCCGGGCTCTACCGTGATCTGCGGCGCAGTCAACCAGTTCCCTACGGCTGCTATATAAAGCGCGGTGACTGTCACGTTCTGTCTTTTTCACCCGAATTGTTCTTTCGCTTGGATTCAGAAAGGATCATTGCCCGGCCGATGAAGGGAACGATGAAACGGGGCCGTTTCGGTGCCGAGGATGAGCAAATTGCTGAGCGGTTGAACGGCGATGTGAAAAATCGCAGTGAAAATGTGATGATCGTCGATCTACTCCGCAACGACCTGTCCCACCTGGTTGACAATACCGGTGGCGGGGTGGTCGAGGTGGCGTCGCTCTTCGACGTGGAGCGCTATCGAACTGTGTTTCAGATGACTTCGACCATCATTGCCAAGCGTTTTCACAAGGATCGGGTTCGTCCCTCCCGAATCCTGGAGGCGATTTTTCCCTGCGGCTCGGTTACCGGCGCCCCGAAAATCAGAACAATGGAGATCATCGAGGAGCTGGAGCTCGAGTCGCGCGGTGTCTACACCGGTGCTATCGGTTATTTTGGGCCAGGGGGGGAGGCGGCCTTCAACGTGCCGATAAGAACAGTCATGATCGACGGCGGAAGAGGGGAGATGGGTATCGGCTCAGGTATTGTCGCCGATTCTTCCCCCCGGGATGAATGGCGGGAATGTTTGCTCAAGGCCCGCTTCCTGACCCATACGCCCCCGCCTTTCGAGCTGCTTGAGACGATGCTCTATGATCCGCAGGAGGGTTATCTGTTTCTTGATGAGCACCTCGACCGGTTGACGGCATCTGCCGACTATCTCGGCCGGACCTGCGATGGCCAGCACTTGCGAGCGGAGCTTGGAGAGTTGCCTGAAAAAATTAACGGCAGCGGATGCAAAAGAGTGCGGCTGCTGGTCTCAGATGACAGCGACGCAGTGCTCGAGGTCCACGACTGCGATCGCCCCCAGGCACTCTCCCTTGGCGAGGCCCGCGCCTCAGCTTCTCAGCTCAATGGTCTGATCGACTTCGCCTCCGAATCGACGGACAGTTCCTCGCCCTGGCTGTTTCACAAGACAACGCGGCGACAACTCTACGACAACGCTTGGCGCCAGGCTCGCTCAGAAGGGCTGCTCGATCTGGTTTTCTGCAATGAGAAGGGCGAGGTCACCGAAGGGGCTATCTCGAACGTCATCGTTGAACAAAGCGGCAGGTTCTTTACGCCGCCACTCGAGTGCGGGCTGCTGCCCGGGATTATGAGATCTATTCTGCTTAAAGGTGAGGGAGAGTTCGAGATAACTGAAAAGGTGCTCAGCAAAGACGACCTGCAGCGGGCCGACAATATCTATCTATGTAACTCAGTGCGCGGGGTCGTTCCGGTAAGGTTAAGGGAAAAGAGCTGAGGGAAATCTCGTATATCTCGGGGACACAGGCCATCGTGTCCCCTGAAGGGACATGATAACCTGTGTCCCCTTATTTTAACCGCCTCAATGCAGCAGACTCTGATCCTCTTCGGGGCTGATCTCAACCGGTGCCACCACAAGCTGATACTGCTCACCCAGCCCCCGGACAAGCGTCATAAAGGATGAAGGCAGCGGCAAATCACGGTCTTTTAGCAGTACACCCAATGCCTCTGCCGTCTGCAGCACTCCGGGATCATCGATACCCTCCTGGTTGTCGCACAGGGTCTGAACCCGAAGCGCATCGGTAAGAGAGTTGCGCAGGTGGGGCAGGCTCTCGGCCAGTCCGCTCATTTCCTCTTCGATCAAGGCCCGATACTCCTGCCTGAAAGCGACGAATTTCTCTTCAGGGTTAGGAGTGCCGAATAGTTCGTTGGTGATGGCCCCGGCGAGCATCAGATAATAACTGAGATCCTTGTCCGGATGCTTCTTTTCCAGAATTGCCTTGATCTCCTTGAAGAAGACCATCTGTACGAGGGCTACACCTTCGCGCAGGGCGCCGATAAGTTTTGACTGTTCTACTGTGGGTTGCTCGCTCATTTAGATCACTATTTTTACGTCCGGACTATTATTGAGATAGGAGAAGATCCTCAAACGCATTTCCTCATCCTCAACCTGCAGCTCAGCATTGAGGCTGAAGTAGGTGCCCTTTTTCGATACGTTGGCAAGGGTGATGGTCGGTACCACCGGGGTGCAGGCGGCGAGAATTACCGCTCTGAGCTTCTGCTCGTCACTGCCGATTACCTTATACTCCCAAGAACAGGGATAGCTGATATCCGGCTTTTTCTGCTCGATAACGCGCTTTTGGCTCATAGTCCGTAAGAAGATTTATAGTTTGATGCTCATGTTAAGTCGTTCTATTTATTGGCCACGTGATTGATCAGGCTGATCTGGCTGTTCAGGGTCCAGAAATCGTAGATCACGCCGACCCCGAAGAGGCCCAGAGTAAAAAGGTAAATTAACCCAGTAACCCAGCGGCCGCAGTACATCCTGTGAATCCCGAAAATTCCGAGGAAGGTGAGGAGCAGCCAGGCGACATTATAATCTACCGGACCTTCGATAAATCGGTAGTCGGCATCACGATTCATCGATGGTATCAAAAAGAGATCAACGACCCAGCCAATCAGAAACAGCCCGAGGGTAAAGAGATAGATGGTGCCGCTGATCTGGCGACCATAGTAAAATCGATGGGCTCCCAGAAATCCAAAGATCCAGAGAAAATAGCCGACGAAAATCTGATGTGTGGTACGTTCAGTCATGGTTTTTTCCCAGTCGTTGTTTGAGGTGTTCAACCCTGCCCAGTGCTTCTCTCAACCGTGTCTCGCTGAGCGTGCCCCTGTCTAGACCATTCTCTATGGCTCTGATTGCTCGTGGACAGATGTCCCGACCATAGTCAAGATTGTTCCCAAATACCAACATGTCAACTCCGGCTGCCAGAGATCTGCACACGGCCTCTTCGAAGCTGTAATGATCGGTGATAGCCTTCATCTGCATGTCGTCACTGACGACCACCCCTTCATAACCCAGATCGCTGCGGAGTAACCCATCGATGATCGCTGCCGAGAGAGTTGCCGGATGGTCGGGGTCGAGTTGGCGGTTGAAAAGATGACCGGTCATCACCAAATCAACCCTGTCCTCACCCAGCAGCAGCCGATAGGGTTCCAGTTCCAGGGGCTGCCAGCTGTCGCTGACATCGACGAAGCCCAGATGGGAGTCGGCGGCAGAACTGCCGTGTCCCGGAAAATGCTTGATACAGCTCAGCACTCCTTTACCTCTGTGCGCTTCGATCCAGACGGCGGCGTGGCGGGCAACCACCATTGGATCTTCTGAAAAGCTGCGATCGATTCCCCCTATCACCGGGTTTGACGGGTTGCTCAAGAGATCGACAACCGGGGCGAAGTTGCAATTGATCCCCACCATGGCCAGCATGGCCGCCGTCGTCTCGGCCTCTATATTTGTCAAACTGGTGCGCTCGCCGGTGATGCCCAACTGTCTGGCCGAACAGCTGTCGGCAAAGCCGGCTTCAGGCCGCAGTCTTCTGACCTTTCCTCCTTCCTGATCGACACCGATTAGAAGGGTGGTGTCGGTCAGTTTCTGCAGTGAGGAGCAGAGCTCATTGAGCTGGGTGGGCGAAATAATATTCGCAGGCTGGGCAGGGGTATGCAGGCAACGGTTGAAGAGGATGACGCCGCCGAGATTGAAGTCGAAGATATCCCTACAGATCTCCATCTCCTGCCCGAGGACCGGACCGGGAAAGCCGAGGATCAATAAGCTGCCTATGCGTCTGGATAAATCCATAGGTACTTTGTGATATTGTTTTTTTGCCCAATCTTTGGGTTGCGAGCAAAAATATTATCCTCGCTATATTAGCTATATGGTTGCGGGAAAATTTCCGCAGGCGCCTTGATATTGAACAAAAATACTCACTTGGCAAGGTACCTCATGACCCATCTATGTAAAGGGGAAAGCAGTTAATGGCAATATGTTGACACCATTAACATTGTTCTGACACCATTTTTATGCTGTCAAAAAACTGACCACTGACGTCAAAAAAATATTCATGGGAACATCCCTGCGCAGGACTCGTGCCGGTAAGATATTGATAATACGTATTTGTTCTGCTGATTGAATGGTTCCGCTATACCTTTTGGAGGTGCTGGCATGTATTTTGCTAATTCAACCGATATGGAAAAACATGTCCACAAGAAAAATCTACCCGGATCTGTAAAGACAGACCGAAAAGGTACGATCATGAACCCTGTTCCCGCGCGTCAACCAGGCCTGCCGAGCAGCATCGACGGAGGCTTTGACAAGATGAGCCAGGTCCTCTACGAATTGGACCGTCTCAAGCAGCAGTCAAAGCGACTGGATCAGATAAACAGGCTGCACGGACGACTGGCGGGGACATTAAGTATCTCAGATATGATTGAGGCTTTCTCGGTCTGGCTCATGCCGCTGGTGGAGCACGAACTGATCGGCTGCTATAGCCGCCGCACCGGAAAAAAGGTGCTATTTTGTTCAGCCCATGGACCAAATAGGCGTCGGGCCATCGCTTTTGCAGAAAAAATGATCGAAGGAGTGAATGACCATGATGACGGGGCGGTTAGCCTGGATGGTCAGCTGGGCTATCAGTGGATATTTGAATCGATGGAGGACACCTCAATTCTTCTCGTTCTCAAAGAGGACAGTGATACCAGTCCGTCTGAGCTGCAGATCATCAATGAGTCCTTAAGCGTGTTCGGTGAAAGCCTGCAGCGCGGCATTGAATACGAAACGCTGTTTGAACAGGCGAGCACCGACGCCCTGACCGGACTCTCCAACCGCCGGGTCTTCAAAGAGCGGATCACCTCGATGATGAATTTCCACAAGCGTTATGGTTCGCCGCTGACCATGCTGTCTCTCGACTTGGACTACTTCAAACAGGTCAACGACAACCTTGGCCACCAGGTTGGCGATGAAGTGTTGAAAGCGGTCGCCGAAGTCCTCGAGACCGAAGTGCGTACCACAGATCTTCTGGTTCGTATGGGTGGTGACGAATTTGTTCTGGTGTTGGATAATACTGACCGGGCCCAAGCCCAGATTCTGGCTGAACGACTGGTTCGTAAGATAGACGGCTTGGAGGTCTGGGCCAACGACCATATCAAGCTTGGAGCCTCTATCGGCCTGGCTGAGTTACATAAAGAAGAGAGTCTGCGCCACTGGCTGGACCGAACCGACGATCTGCTCTACCATGCCAAGGTCCACGGCCGCTCGAAGGTTGCGAGCGACCACCAGTAGACCTATTTGAGTTCTATCAGCAGCGGAATCATGTGCAAAGACTGGTTCTGCTGCGCAGTCGCACCGAGCTTCCACGAACCCGTTTCCCCCCGCTCTCCGAGAATCTCATTAACTTTCTCAGCAATGCCGCTGATGTTGATCACCGGATGCCGCGAGAAGACTTCCGGAAGTCCATAGGTAAGATTACAGGCCAGGCAGTGGCCGGGTCGTTCGTGCAGGAGAATATCGAAGCGCAGAGAATCGGAACTGCTGCCCCGATATTTTAATTCGAGGTCGTAGGAGCCTTCATCGGCATCACCGAAGAGAGCTTCGAAGAACTGATCAGCCGTCTCTGCGGGCATCAACTCACTGCATGTTTCGGCACTGAAAAGGCTACCATATTCATCCATTGTGTTATATGCGTAAGATGTTGAAATGTAATTAATTAATTGTTTCTTTCCCTGGTTAAAAAGAATAATAAACACTGTAGAGATCCTTTGTCAACCATCGTTGCAGGGGCTGAGGTGCTGTGGTAGAGTGGCGACCTATGTTGAACGGTACTTACAAAGAGGAGTTGAACGAGGCCCAATACGAAGCTGTCACCGCCACAGAAGGCCCTGTCCTGGTGATCGCCGGGGCGGGCAGCGGTAAAACCAGAACCCTGGTTTACCGGGTAGCTCATTTGATTCAGAAGGGCGTTGAGCCTGAATCGATTCTGCTGCTCACCTTCACCCGCAAATCTTCCCAGGAAATGCTCTGGCGGGCTGGTAGAATCATAAGTGACAGCTGCACCCGGGTAACCGGTGGTACCTTCCACAGCGTCGCCAACATGCTGCTCCGTCGCTACGGTGGCCAGCTCGGTTTCGGCTCGGGCTTTACCATCATCGACCGGGGCGATGCCGAGGGCATTGTCAATCTACTCAAATCTTCACTCGATTTGAGCGCCCCGAGGAAGCAGTTTCCCTCAAAGCGGGCGATTATCAACATGATCAGCGGGGCGGTCAACAAAGCCCGGCCGCTGGAAGATCTGATCTTCGACGAGTACAGCCATCTGGTCGAGTTCACTGACGATATCCAGCTGCTGCAGAAGCACTACCAGAGCTTCAAGTTTGACCATGGCTTGATGGATTACGACGACCTGCTGGTCAATTGGAAACGACTGATGGTCGAAGTGATCGAAGCGCGCCAGGACATCTCTACCAGGTATCGCTATATCATGGTCGATGAATACCAGGATACCAACCTGATCCAGGCCGAGATTGTCAGGCTGGCAGCCTACCGCCACGACAACGTGATGGTGGTTGGTGATGACTCCCAGTCGATTTATTCGTTCAGGGGCGCCGATTTCTACAACATCATGCGTTTTCCTGAAACTTTCCCCGGCACCAGGGTCATCAAGCTGGAAGAAAATTATCGCTCTACCCAGCCCATCCTCGGTCTAACCAACGATATCATCAGCAAGGCTGCGGAAAAATACACCAAGACGCTCTACACCAAGATCCAGGGCGATCTCAAGCCCGCCCTCTATGGTGCACGAGACGAGAGAGCCGAGGCCGCATTCGTCATCAAACGGGTCGAGCAGTTGCGGGCCGAGGGGCTGCAGCTCAATGAGATTGCAGTGCTCTTTCGGTCCGGCTTCCACAGCTTCAAACTCGAGCTGGAACTGACCAGCCGTTCTATTCAGTTCGAGAAGCGGGGCGGCCTGAAGCTTACCGAATCGGCCCACATGAAGGATGTCTTGGCAGTATTGCGGCTCCTTATTAACCCGATCGACAACCTCAGCTGGAACCGCCTGCTGCTCAGCATTGACAAGGTCGGTCCCAAGACCGCCCAGAAAATCACAGCCACCATTTCGGCGGCCGACGACCCTTTTCTGGCACTCAGTTCATTTCCGGCCGGCAGAACCTGGAAAAGAGGATTCGACAAACTGGTCAGGCTGTTTCACGAACTGAGAAATGCGGACCCCAGGCCCGGTCTGCTCTGTGAGCTTGCGCTAAAATGGTATCAGCCGGTATTTGAGCGGCTCTACGCCGATGACTACCCTAAGCGCCAGAAAGATCTGGAACAGCTTAAAACCATCATTGCCTCATATGATGACCTGCAGAGTTTCATTGATGATACCACGCTGGACCCGCCGGAGTCGGATCTGAGCGCCTACAGCAACGATCTCGATACCCTGGTGCTGTCCACCATTCATTCCGCCAAAGGTCTGGAGTGGGACGCGGTGTTCGTGATTGGCCTGGCCGACGGCAGATTTCCACATTCCTCTGCCTTCCCGGGGGAGCAGTGGGAGGAGGAACGGCGATTACTCTATGTGGCCGCCACCAGGGCCAGGAAACATCTTTTCCTCACCTATCCGCGGGAGCTGATGTCACCTGACAGACGGTTCAAGAGAGTGGGCATGTCACCGTTCGTTGCTGAACTAGAACCAGGTGGCTACGAAGTAATTCGGCCCGAAGCCGGTGATGGTCATGTCTATGGTGCGGCTTATGGTGGCGCCTCCGGACGGACGAGGCCGATCTTGAAAAAAAAGGATAAAAAGGCGGCACTGGACGATTTCAGCCCAGGAGGCCGGGTCAAGCATCCCTTTTTCGGTACCGGCACCGTGAAAAAGAAAACACCGCCGCGATCTCTTGATGTGGCCTTTGACCGTCACGGTATGAAGACGCTGCATCTCGATTATGCCAAACTGACCATCGTCGAGGGCTGATCTCCCCACCGGTGAACTCAACGACACCAGGAAGCCGACAGTGACCACTCCCATCACCACCTACATAGAGGCTTGCAGGTACCTTGACGACCTGCAGATGCATAAGATAAAGCTGGGTCTCGAGGCGATGCGTTCAACTCTGGCTGCGCTCGGATCGCCTGAAGAAAAATGCCCGGCAGTGCACGTCGCCGGCACCAACGGTAAAGGTTCAGTCTGTTCCATGCTGCGCTCCATCATGAGTGGAGCTGGCTATAAGACCGGTCTCTATACTTCGCCGCATCTGAGCTCGGTTCGGGAGCGGTTCAGGATCGATGATCAGTTCATCAGTGAAGCGGATTTTACCCGTCTGATGGAGAACATCCGCCAGAGCCTTGGGGGGCACAGCATTACCTATTTCGAGTGCACCACGGTCCTGGCCTTTCTCTGGTTTGCCGAAAAAGGCTGCGACCTGGTGATACTTGAAACCGGCTTGGGGGGCCGGCTCGATGCCACCAATGTGATCATCCCGCTGCTGTCAATCATCACCACGATCAGTCTGGACCATGAACAGTTCCTGGGTGCCAGTGTGGAAGAGGTGGCCTTTGAAAAGGCAGGGATCGTCAAACCGCACATACCTGTCATTTCAGGCGTTGAAGACCCGCAGGCCTGGCAGGTGATTTCCCGAACCTGCAGTGAACGCCAGGCTGCATTGAACCAAAAAAACAAGGACTTCCTACTGGATCGGGAGCCGGGTGGACCCTGGGTGTGGAAGTCGACCGATGCTCAAGTAAGACTCAACCTGATGGACCTGGATCAGCCCAATCATTGGCAGGTCGACAACATCTGCTGTGCTGTCGCTGCCGCGGTGCAGCTTAGATCATCGGGCTTCACTGTAGGGGCGGCGACGATCGATAACGCCCTGGCCCGATCCACCTGGCCCGGCAGGATGGAGCTCGTCGAAACCCCGTTGAGGTTCCTGCTCGACGGTGCCCACAACCAGGCGGGCGTCGACTGCCTCTTGAAGTCACTGAAGCGCTACCGCTACGATCGGCTCTACGTGGTTTGGGCATCGATGGCCGACAAGAGTTATGAAACCATGCTCAACGACGTGGCTAGGGTCGCCGACATGCTGCTGCTCACCAGGCCTGAGAGTGAGCGCGCCGCGCACCCCCAGGATCTGTATGATCAGCTGCAGGATTTGGAGGGTAAAGAGGTGCGCCTCTGTGTTACCGTCGATAATGCCTTAAAAATGGTCCAGGAGCAGGCCACCGTAAATGATCTTGTTGTTGTTGCCGGTTCTCTTTACCTGATCGGAGAGTTCAGGAAATTACTGGTTGGCGAGGTGGTCGGATGACAGATGACTATCTCTGGCTCGATGGAGTAAGCGAAGAGAATATCAGGCGGGAGCGGGCCAAGGCCCGGGAACTGAGAAAGACCAGGTGGTGGCAGCAGAAAACCGCGTCGGGAATCTGCTATTACTGCGGCAGTCACACGGCCCACAGAGACCTGACCATGGATCATCTGATTCCGCTTTCCCGTGGAGGACGCAGCACCAAGGACAACCTGGTACCGAGTTGCAAGGACTGCAACACCAAGAAAAAGACCATGCTTCCCGTTGAGTGGGATGAATATATAAACCGGAAGCGCTGACAGAAGGGTATGGTGAGAACAGTTTTTCTTGTCTTTCTGTTGATGCCGTCAGCGTTGTGGGCCGCTGATTTCAAACTGGCGTTCCCGGTCGACTGTACCCTGGGACGGGACTGTGTTATTCAGAATTATGTCGATCTGGATTAGGGTGGCTGGCCGACAGGTATCTACAGCGCCGTCTACTCCCTTGAACGGGAGGCCGAAACGGTAGTCCGGCAGGAGGCGGAGATAGAGGTTCGATAGCGGGCTCGAATGATAGAGACCTTTCCGGCTTCCGGTTCGATATTAGAGCTCAGCAACGTAACTAGAAATTTGTTGTTTCAATAACCTTCGTAAGTCTCATGGCCTCGAATTTTTCAGCTCTCGAGCCCATCATACATCGCTCTTCGGGTTCCCCTTTCGGTCATTCAGCGAGGATGAAGCGACAATGGCACAATCCACATTATGCTTGTCGTGATCTGCTATGGTTAATCGAGTCTGATTGGTTATTTTAACTAAATAACAGACGACAATACCCGGCTAATCGCTGGCACACAAAAGAAGAATTGTAGTGCATAAGTACCATACAAGTACAATGAGGAGACAGACATGGGTAGTACGGCTCTGATAACCGGCGCCTCGGGTGGGATCGGCGCAGAATTGGCAAGGTATCATGCTGCCAGGGGCGGAGATTTGGTCCTGGTTGCAAGAAGCGAAGATAAACTAAAAGCCTTACAACTAGAGTTAGAAAACGCTCATAAGATAAAGGTCATGGTAGTGGTCGCAGACCTCGCCCAGCCCGAATCCGCTGACCAAATTTTTTCAGCCACCGAGCAAGCCGGTCTAAATATAGATATCCTTATCAATAATGCTGGTTTCGGAGGTCATGGGAAATTCCATGAACGTCAACTGAGAAAAGATCAGGCCATGATGCTGGTTAATATGGTTTCCCTGGTTAATCTGACCCATCTCTATCTTCAGGGCATGGTCCAACGAAATTACGGAAAAATTCTGCATGTCGCATCGACCGCTGCGTTTATGCCCGGCCCCCTGCAGGCCGTTTATTATGCCACTAAATCATTTGTTGTCTCTTTTTCGCAGGCTATCTCCCAGGAACTGGAAGGGACCAATGTGACCTCAACAGCCCTTTGTCCGGGTGCAGTAGCCACCGGGTTTGTCTCGGCAGGCGATCTCGAAGGAATTAAAGTATGGGACAAAGCCGCTACGGCTGAGTCTGTGGCAAAATGCGGGTATGATGCAATGATCAACGGCGATCTTGTCAAGATCAACGAAAAAGGATTGAACTTCTTGTTGAACTGGATAATCCCCTTTTTACCACGAAAAACTATTTTGAAGTTATCCCGACAGGCAATGGAAAAAAGCTGATCACTCTGCAGGCATCACCTTTTAACGTCCACACGGGCAGTTGCCTGCTGTCTTAATATTTCTTCAACGGGATTATTCCTGACTATCTGGCAACCGTGACGAATGATCTTCGAGAGAGGATTTAGTCACTTGTTGTTTCAATAGTCAACCAAATGGTTGACTATTGATTTTGGCTGCCTATATTAAACCTCATGGTTGAATATTTGAATGAGGAATTACTTTCGATTTTGTTCAAGGCGGTGAGTGACACAACGCGCCGTTCTCTGCTGCGCCAGCTTTGCCAGCATGGCGCCAGTCCGGTTACAAGTCTGGCTGAGCATTATGACATGTCGTTAAATGCCATTTCCAAACATCTCAAAGTCTTGGAAAAAGCAGGATTGGTAAAGAGACAAACGATTGGAAGAACTCATTTAATTGAGGCCAACTTGGAACAGATAAAACTCGCAGATGAATGGTTCAGCGAGTTGAAATCCATCTGGATGCTACGTCTAAATAAACTCGATGAAATAGTCACTGGAGGTACAGATAATGACTGATCTGTCGGTAACAGTAAAAAAAACGATTCAAGCTCCAATTGAAAAGGTATTCGATGCCTGGCTCGATCCCAAGATATTGTCAAAATTCATAATTCCCATGAAGGGCATGCCCGAACCAGAGGTGGTGAATGATCCTCGAGTTGGAGGTGAATTTACCATAATCATGCGCCCAGGAGACGAGCCGCTTCCCCATACCGGTGAATATCTCGAAATAAGTCGTCCCAATAAGCTGATTTTTACCTGGGTATCCGCTCACTCAATCGAAGGCAGCAGAGTTACCCTGGATTTCACCAAAGTTGATGAATCCATCACAGAAGTCTTGCTCACCCATGAAAAGTTCATCGATGAACAGGCCAGAAATGATCACAAAGGTGGCTGGACATCTATCCTTGAGGAACTGGACAACTATATGGGAAGATAATCAGATAGATGCTCTTCTGGGTTTTAATGCAAATTCGTTCCTGACAATCAATAAGCATCTGTTGTCAGGAACAATGTCACTGCGGGTTGCAACTTTGCCTGCCAAAATCGCTGACTGAAATGTTTACTTCAGCGATATCTTAGGTCAGCCAGAAGATAGTTCGCAATGATCGGCAGAGAGACCGATAAGGCCGGCCAAATTCTCGCAAGGCTGCTATCAGATGGTATAGGCAGAGAATCCGCCATCAATCGGCACGACAACACCGGTGACAAATTTTGAAGCATCTGATAAGAGCCAGATTACCGCACCCAGAAGGTCCTCGGGCTCGCCATAGCGGCCCAGAGGGGTGTGAGCGATGACCTTCTGGGCCCGCTCGGACAACTCTCCCGTTTCCTGATCTACGTGAAGAAATCGAAGTTGTTCGGTCATGAAGAATCCCGGGGCTATCGCATTTACCCTTATACCCACTTGCGAAAAGTGAACGGCAAGCCATTGGGTAAAATTACTCACGGCAGCTTTGGCGGCCGAATAGGCAGCAACTTTTGTCAGTGGAGTGAGAGCACTCATGGATGATATGTTGACTATGGAGCCCTGCCCCTGGCTCACCATTGATTTGGAAAAGGTTTTGATAGTGAGGAAGGTCCCCAGAAAATTTAAATCAAAGACATGACGAAATCCGGCCAGATCCAAATCGAAGAACCCCTGAGTCTTTCCCGGCAGGTGTTCGTTGACAGTTAAAAAATCCTGATCTGTCGAGCCACGTGGATCGTTACCACCAGCCCCGGGGATAAGCAGATCAACGGAGCCCCATTTTTTTATGATCATTTCATGGCATGATTCAAGCTCATCCGCATTCAATACATTACATGCCATGGCTATCGCGTACCCACCCGTCTTCTCAATCCTAGCGGCTGTGATCTCCGCTTTTTCAAGGTTAAGGTCTAAAATTGCGACCTTCGTACCAATAGAGCCAAGCGCAACTGCGATGGCACCACAGAGGGCACCCCCGCCGCCTGTAATTACTGCGACTTTTTCCTCTAAACTAAAAGCATCGAGAACGCTGGCAGCCATAGGATTTAATTCCTCACCGGAAATTGATTGGGTTATCAGATCGAGAGCTTTGAGTTAGATTGAGCTTCTTATCGATTACCTTCGTTTCTATGGATAAAACGAGTTACTGATATCAAACTGGAGATCTGCCGCATTCGTCTTAACCTTAGCGGGGAATCTCAAATTATCAACTCACAGACGCCCCGACTTTGTTCATCTTCGCTCTGACACATACTCGCTGGCTCTCAGTTTCTATGTTTTATATATTACCAGGGCTTCGTCAACATCTCTCTGGAATTCCCCAACTGCAAATATTGAGGCGGTGGAAAAGCAATTTAATTATTGCGAACCTCTGCGTCCAACAACACCATTGCCGCGGTGAGTTGAGCAGCAATGTTCAGTTGTGCTCCTTGTTCCGCTGATCTTTTCCGAAAAGACCTGAGCTAATTTCACATCCTGGATTCTCTGGATTACCATACTGTATAAGGGGGATTAGTGCTTGGAATGGTAACGTTTCTGTGGCAGGATACTATCTGGCGAGAGCTTGTCGTGGGCACTGCACTCGCTGTCGATACGCTCGTTCCGGACCCACTCGGGGGTGCCTTGCCGACGGTCCTGAAACAGTTTCGGCTAGAGCCCACCCTGGTCTCATGTCTCAGGTAAACTATTGTGGCGGCTAGGTGCGGTAATTCGTCGTTCACAGTTGAGCTGTGATGGCAGTGCCCAGACTGTCATGAGTCTAAATTGCAGTGAGGTGTTTTCAGGTCCTACTGATAGCTTCAAAAAGAGAAACTATGGCGCCGAACTGACCGACCGGATTGCTTAGAGGAAGTGATCTATGAACATTGAAAACGACAGATATACTTTCATAGATGGTGGAGGGCCTCTGGTTTTGACGGCGATTCATGACGGTCATGACCTTAGCGATCGTGTAATGGAACGGATGGCGGTGTCTTCAGAACAAAGGCTGCAAGAAGAGGATCCGTTCACGGGAAAATGGGCAGAAATATTGCCAACGCGGATTATTGCCCACAGATCCAGATTTGAAGTCGATTTGAATAGACCGCGCGAACGTGCGGTCTACTTAGAGCCCTCTGATTCCTGGGGCTTGGACGTCTGGCAAGAGACCCCTCCGGAGGGGTTAATCTCAGAATGCATTAAAGAGTATGATGAATTTTATCGGCAAGCCCGACAGTTTCTGGATGGCATCGCCAGGCGAGAGAATTATTTTGTTGTTCTGGACTTGCACAGCTATCGCCACAGACGAGACGGGGTGGATGCACCTTTTGATTCTCAAACCAAGAATCCCGATATAAACATAGGCACCGGATCGTTAGACCAGAATCTCTGG